>JAIMAR010000041.1 GCA_023511855.1 Bryobacteraceae bacterium | reverse complement strand
AAGCCGGCCGCCGGGGGTGAGCAGGCGGGGGAGGCCTCCCAACTTATACAAAACAAAGAGGCAACCGAAACCAGCAAGCAGTCGAGCAAGGAGCAGAAAAGCAAGAAGAACAGCTCAGGAAACCCAACCAACCAGCAAACACAACGAAGATTCCCCACCAAACCGCAGAGGTAAAGCCCGAGCCACACCCCAACTCTGCCCGCCGCGCAGGCTGCCAGCCTGCGCCCGCACCACGCGCCAACCCTGCACACAGAACTGAGCCCCCTCGCTGCCATTGTGGCTTTCACCCTGCCCATATCCTGCCGCCCCGCATTGGCATCGCGCGTTCGGGCCCGCCGGCTTGGATTCCCTTCTGCTCCTTCACTTGCGTTCAATCGACATTACTAGTATCATCGAAATATTGAGGCGGCACCTGCCGTCTCGAGGGAATGGAGGTTGACATTGAGCGATTCCCGTCTGAAAGACATCGTGAAAGAGAAGTACGGCGAGGCCGCGCTCCGTGCTGCCGCGGGCAGCGCAGCCTCCTGTTGCGGATCCTCCTCCTGTTGTTCCGAAAAGGACCCGATTACCCGTGATCTCTATGACGCCTCGCAGATCGCCGGCTTGCCTCAAGAGGCCGTGTTGGCTTCGCTCGGTTGCGGCAACCCAACCGCCCTTGCTGAGTTGAAGCCCGGGGAGGTGGTTCTGGACCTCGGTTCCGGCGGCGGCATCGACGTGCTGCTTTCCGCACGGCGCGTGGGGCCCCAGGGCAAAGCCTACGGCCTCGACATGACCGACGAGATGCTGGCCCTGGCGCGCGAAAATCAACGCAAGTCCGGCATCCAGAACGCCGAGTTTCTGAAGGGCGACATCGAGAACATCCCCCTGCCGGACAACTCCGTTGATGTCATCCTTTCAAACTGCGTCATCAACTTGGCCGCGGACAAGGACCGCGTGCTGCGCGAGGCCTACCGTGTTCTCAAGCCCGGCGGCCGCCTCGCTGTCTCCGACGTGGTGGTGCGGGGCGGGGTTCCGCCGGAGATCCGCCGCAGCGTGGAGCTGTGGATCGGCTGCGTCGCCGGCGCACTGGAGGAATCCGAGTACCGCCAGAAGCTGGCTAGGGCGGGGTTCGAGGGCATCGAAATCGAACCCACCCGCGTTTACCGCGCCGAAGACGCCCGGGAGTCCCTCTCCTCAGCGGGAATTGACGCCGCCTCCGTTGCGCCCCAGATCGACGGCAAGTTCTTCAGCGCCTTCATCCGCGCCCGCAAGCCTGACATGGGCGGCCGTTGATTCCGAGCGCCCGTTGGGCTGCTGCGAGCCGCTTGCCGTGTTGCTAGATTGGTGAGCGGACTCTCCGCGCATGAAACTGCACCGGAAGTGGTTGCGGCGCCTCGTGCCGCCGCGTCTTCTCAACCGGCTCAACGCCTGGTCGCATTTGGAGGACCGCCTTTACGAACTCGAGGCCCGCTGCGCGCGCCTCGCCGAAGTCTCGCTTCGGCCTCGTTACCAAGCCCTGCTTGCCACACCAGACCCGCGCGAGCTCGCCATCTTCTCGCAAAACGGCGAGGACGGCATTCTCTTGTGGCTGCTGGAACAGACCGGCGCACCCGTGAAAACCTTCGCCGAAATCGGCGTCGAAAACGCCCGCGAGTGCAACACCGCGGTCCTGGGTTTCGTGCTGGGCTGGGACGGCACATTGTTTGAAGCCGATCCGCTCGGCGCCGCCGCTGCTGAACGCCTGGTTCGCAGGATGCTCAAGGACCGGCCGAACCGCATCCAGGTCCGCTGCCTCACCGTAACCCCGGACAACATCGACGCGCTTTTGGGAGACGGCGAGCTCGGCGTGCTCTCCATTGACGTCGACGGCCCGGACTACTGGCTCTGGAAAGCGGTCCGGCGCGCCCGCCCCCGTGTCGTGGTCATCGAGTACAACGCTTCTCTGGGCCGGGAGCGGTCCCTCACGATCCCATCTGCCCCCAGATTCTCCGCATCGGCGGCCCACCCGAGCGGCTACTACCACGGCGCGTCTCTCGCCGCCCTCGAAAAGCTGGGTCGCGAGAAAGGATATGACCTGGTTGCGGTCTGTTCCGCCGGAGTGAACGCCTTCTTCGTCCGGCAAGACGTCCGGCCCGCAGCCGTACCGGCGCGCACCGCGGCGGAGATCTACAAGCCCCATGCGGCACGCTGCCGGAAGCACTCTCCCAGCCAGCAGTGGGAGCTCATACGGAATCTGCCCTATGAAGAGGTTTGAACTTCGGGCAGGACCCGCCCTCTTCTGGTTCGGGTGCTTTGCCCTGCTTGCGGCCGCGCGGCTCTGCCACAGCGGCGTGCTCTGGGCCGACGAGGCCTACGGAATGGCTGGAGCGCGCCGCATCCTGGAAGGCGCGGCCCTCTACCGGGAGGTCTGGTTTGATAAACCGCCGCTTTACGCCTGGGTTTATCTTCTATGGGGCGCCCAGGCAGGCTGGGTCTTGCGGATTGCGGGGGCCCTGTTTGCGCTGCTGTGCTGCTGGCTGGCGGCGCGGACGGCGAAAGAACTATTCGGACCGCGGGAAGCTTATGTGGCCGCCGCTGCCATGGCGTTCTTCTTGAGCTTCGATCATCCCGTGGCGATCCTGTCGCTGGCGCCCGACTTTCTTCTTATCCCCTTTGCGCTGGGCTCGGTGTGGGCAGTTGCCGTCGGCCGGCCCGGTCTGGCCGGAGCCGTCGCGGCCGCAGGCCTGCTGGCTCACACCAAAGCCGCCATCCTGCTGCCGCTGCTCCTGCTCTGGAATTCGCATGCGTGGAAGCGCCTGCTGCCGGCTTATGCTGCGACGGCTGCGGTGGTTTGGATTCTGGCCCGGGGCTGGGAAGAACCGGTGTGGATGTGGGGATTGTTCTACGCCGGCGATACTTTTTGGGAGCACCCCTTTGCCGAGGGCATTCGCCGGACGGTCAATTGGGCCGGTTTCCACGCTGCACTGGTGCTCGGCGCCGCAGCATTCTTCTGGAAAGCGCGCCCGCTGCGGTGGCGGCTGGCGCTGTGGCTGCTGCTCAGTTTCGCGGCCGTATGCGCGGGCGCGCGCTTCTTTCCGCGCTACTACTTGGCGCTGCTGCCGCCGCTCGCCATGGCCGCGGCCCGCGGATTCTTTCTAATCCCGCGCCGGTGGTTGACCCCTTTGCTGATTTTGACGCTGGCCATTCCCGCCGTCCGCTTTGGCGCACGGCATGCGGCCATCTGGAGAAACAATCCGGGCGCGATGCGTGACCTCGTCCTATTCGAAGACTGCCGCCAGGCGGCTGTCAAAATCCGCGCGCTGGCGCGCCCGGGCGACACGCTGTTCGTGTGGGGTTACCGGCCGGAGTTGAACGTCTTAGCCGGTCTGCCCGGCACGACGCCGTTCCTAGACTCGCAGCCGTTGACGGGCGTTCCCGCCGACCGGCACTTGATGCAATCTGAGCCCGCTCTGCCGGAGCTCGCGGCCCGGAATCGTGCCCGGTTGACGCAGACCTCTCCCACCTTCGTGGCCGATGGTTTGGGGCCGCTCAATCCGCAACTCGCCATCGATCGCTATCCCGACCTCGCGGAGTGGTTGGCGCATTATGAGCTGGTGGAAAGGACCGCGGCGGCCGCCGTCTACCGGTTGCGGCCGGCTCTCCGCAGCGGCTCAGCGCCTCGCCCTCGGAAGCTGCCGGAGATAGAGGGCCCCTGAGAAGTCCTTCGGCGGGCCTTGATAGAGATAAATGCGCAGAGAGTCCGGGAAATAGCGCGCGCCTCGGCGGCGCGGAAAGCTCGCCGCCAGCCTCCACTCATCGCTATATGTCATCAGCGTTTCCTTGACCAGGCGATGGTGGATGGGCTTCCAGGACGGCGCTTCGTCGTAGATGACCGCCTTCACCCCAGCCTGCCGCAACAGCGTTTGCACCTCCTGCGGGCTGGAGTACAGCAGTTTCTCATGGTATCCGAGCCAATCGTACGAGGAGAGCACTTTGGTTGCCCGTAGAATGCGGTGTCCCGGCCTCTCCTCCCGCATCGCCACCTCACATATCAGCATGCCTTCGCCGGAGCTGTCGGAAGAAATCAAAAGCGGCCCGGGCCGGCCTGCCGGGTCGGCCATCAGGTACTCCGCCACAGGTCCGAACCCGAATTGCTGCTTCGGCGGCAGGCGCTTCTGCCCGGCCAACAGCAAGCAAGGCAACAGCAAGGCAGGCAGCCATAACCGCAGCTTGTTGGGGACGCGGGCCAAGACCGGCAAAGCGAACGTCCAACGCAACCCCTCGGCCGCGAACAGCCACAGAGCTGGCAGAATCAGCATGGTGTGCCGGTCGTCACGCGCGGGAAGCACGAACACGTACAACAGCACCATGGCCGGCAGGGTGGAGGCCATCACCGCCCAAATCGGCTCCAGGCGGCGGCGCCGCCACAAGGGAACGACGGCGTGCAGAATCAGGCCGGCCACGAAAAAGAGCGCTAGAAACGGCCCGATCGCCTCTAACCAACCATCTACGCACTTCACCAAATGCTTGAGATAGTTGTTTGGTCGGTGCATAAAGTCGACGGCCCCGCCCGGGAGGGCCCGCTGGTGCAGGCTGTTGGGAGCGAGCAGGTACCACGGCAGGGCCCCGGCGACGGCGATGGTGAACGGCAGCCAGAACCGCCCGCGCCAGAGCCAACGGCTATTGCCGCTCAGCACTACGGCAATCAGCGCCGCCGGCAGGATCAGCACCGCGCTCCCTTTCGTCAACAGTCCGGCCATCGTGGCCAAGCCAAACCGGACGGCGTAGCGGAGTCTCTCGGTCTCCAGAAACCGGAGAAAGAGTAATAGCGCCAGAAGCACCACCGCAGCGGTCAATCCGTCGGACATCACTTCCCGGAAGGATTCCACGGTACGGTTCACAACCAGCACACTCAGTCCGGCGGCTAGGGCGAGCGGCGCGGGCGCCGCCCGGCGCGCCACGTGAAACAGCATCGTTGCCCAGCTCGCTGCAATGACCGCCTGAAGCAACAGGACCGAAATCCGAGAAGGGGACCATAGCAGCATCCAAGCCGCCGAGACCAAATAGTACACGGGGGGCCAGTGCCCCAACGCCACCTTGGGATAATGCTCGTAGTACGTCTCGGCGAAGCGCATCGGCGGCCATGGGAGGCCTGCCGCGGCATAGTCCCGCACCATGAGGGCGGTCACAAAGTGCGCCGCTTCATCCGGGCTCTCACCAAACTCACTGCTATAAGCCCCGCCCGCCCACTGCAACAGGACCGCCTCAGCCAGTAAGAGGGCCCAAACCAATGCAGTCCGGTTCTGAAGCAGAGAGTATGAGGCCACAGGCCAAAGTATATCTCATCAAATCTTTGGAGCCCCGAGTTCGGTGGCTATCAAAACGCCCGCAGGGCGATCAGTATGTTGCCCATGTTCCACACCACGAGCAACGCAAATCCGTAGTTCACCCAGCGGATCACCCGCCGCCGGTTGAACCAGTAGCAGAGCCCCAGCAGCGCCAAGGCCGTGCCCTTGCACATCGCCATTCCAGCCGCGGGGCCGAACGACAGCATCCAGCGCACCGCCGGACTAAGCTCACTCAGCCCCATTCTAAGTCCGATCAGCGTCGTCAACGCGTCCAGTAGCTGCAAATACAAAAACAGTTGAATCTGCGCCATCTCACTCCAGACATTCACTTTGGCCAAGCCAAAGCCGCCAAGAACACTGCGCATCCAATGGCGATCACCAAACCACGAGGTAAGGTCAACGCCTTCGGATTCGTCACATCCAATGCCTCCCGGCGCATGTACGGCGGTCTGAAGTGCACAAGTTCATTCAACAAATAGGCGAGGTTGAAAAGCGTGCTTCGCACCCTCCCCCTTATCAACAGCAAGACCACCGCCACAAGGCCGCCCATCACGCTGCTCACCAAAAAGAACCCAATCCAGTTGACCGGTCCGAGCAACGCGCCAAGCGCTGACATGAGCTTGACATCGCCCGCCCGCGTGAACCGCAGCAGATAGAGCGGGAAATGGATGGCAAACGCCAAGCCCAGCCCAGCCAGCGCCGTCGCCCAGGTGAAACCTGTGTACCAAAACTCTCCTTTCAAATTCAGGAATGAGTTCAGCGCAATCCCGACCAGCACCACACTGAGCGTGAGCCAGTTGGGGATACGCCGGAAGCGTACGTCGTAAACCGCCGCAGTCAACGCCACCGCGGCCAGCAACACCTGATGAGCCATCGGCAGAAAGAACATCTTTCTTGAGCCATTCCTTGTGCAGTGTAGTCTGTGGCACGGGTCGGGTGGAACCATCTTCCGGACAGTACTAGACGGATTTTCTACCAGTACCTTTTCCGCGCCACCCGTCCAATATACTTCATCTGTGTGGATCTTCGGGTTGTTGATGCTGGTGTGGCTGGCTCCGCCCGGGGCTGAAGCGGCGGAAATTCATGGGCGAGTCATGGACTCCAGCAGCGGCGAGCCGTTGGCCCGGGTGCTGGTGGAATTGACCGGGACTCCACACCGTGCCATCTCCGGACCGCAGGGGCAGTTCCAGATCGACGGCCTCCCGCCCGGCGACTATGAGTTGCGAGTGGCCACCGTCGGCTACCGGCTGGTCCGCCGGACCTTTTCTCTGGGAACCGGGGAATCCAAAGAATTCGAGATCATCCTCAGCCCGGACACGTTGCGGCGCAGCGACTCGGTCGAGGTCACCGCCGGTCCCTTCGAGCCCATCCGGCAAGAGAGCCCCTCTGAGCTGACTCTGAACGGGGTCGAGGCGAAGAATCTGGCCAGCGTATTGGCCGACGACCCGCTCCGCGCCGTCCAGACCCTGCCCGGCGTGGTCTCCAACGATGACTTCGACAGCCGCTTCTCCCTCCGCGGCGCCGACTACTATCGTGTCGGGCTCTACCTCGACGATATCCTTCTGCACAACCCCTTCCATATGGTGGCCGGCGAACCCGCCACTGGCAGCCTGACGGCCTTTAATGGGGACATGCTGGAAGGGATCTCCCTGCACGGCCGCGCCTTCCCGGTCCGATACGGAGACCGCACCGCGGGGGCGCTCGACGCCACCGTGCGCCAGGGCAACCGCGAGGCGTTCAACCTGCGCACAACCGCCAGCGCCTCCAACTCCGGCCTGCTGGCCGAGGGGCCTCTGGGCCGCCGCGGATCATGGCTGGCTTCCGTCCGCAAGAGTTACTTGCAATACGTCATCCGGCGCACGGCGCCGGACGCGTCCCTGGCGTTCGGATTTGTTGACGCTCAGTCGAAGCTCAGCTACGATCTGACGTCGCGCCATCAAGTCAGCCTGACCCTGATCGACGGGCTCTCCGATCTGGACCGCGCCCGGGCCATCCCCAAGCTCGGCGTCAATGCCCTGATCTGGAGCAAATACCATCTGACCTTGGCCAGCGCCGGGTGGCGCTACGCCTCCGGCGGAACGCTTTTGGCCTCCAGCCGCGTGGCTTACATGCGCGAGCGGTTTAACAACCGCAACCGCGACTCGCTGCCTCTCGCCGCCGGCCACTACGGCGAATGGGTCTCCGAGAGCCGCCTGAGCTGGGTGTGGGGCGGCGGCCGCACACTGGAGGCCGGTACGTCTTTACGCCGGCTGCGGGATGACGGCTTTATACGGCGCTACCAGTCCACGCCCTTCGCCATCCGCCTGGTGGACAGCTACGCCGGCAACGCGCTCCGCATGGCAGGCTTCCTCCAGCAGTCCGGCACGGCCGCCGGCGGGAGAGTCTACCTGGCAGGGGGTGTCCGCTGGGACCGCCATTCCACCAATCAAGTCCAAACCCTGTCGCCGCACGTCTCGCTGGCGCTGGCCCTGTTGCCCCGCACCACCTTTCGCTTTGGCTGGGGACGGTACGCGCAATTTCCGGAGTTACAATTCCTGTATTCTTTGGCTGGCCGCCGGTCGCTGCTTCCGGAGCGGTCCATTCACTGGCTCGCCTCCGTCGAGCACCGGCTCGGCGAACGAACCCGCCTGCGGGCCGAATTCTATGACCGTGAGGACCGGGATCTGCTGGCCCGTCCCTTCTATGAGCCAAGGCTCATCCACGGCGTGATTTTCAATCCGCCGCAGACTCCGCCCATCCGCAACTCGGTCCGGGGATACGGCCGCGGCTTCGAGGTCTTCGTACAGCGCCGCACCGCCAACCGCTTGATGGGCTGGGCGTCTTACAGCTACAACCGCGCCCGGCTTCGCGACGGTGAGGCCCGTGTGTCCTACCCCGCGGATTTGGATCAGCGCCACACGGTGAACGTTTTCGCCAGCTACCGGATCCGGCCCACGGTTAACCTGAGCGCCCGGGGGTTGTACGGCAGCGGCTTCCCGATCCCCGGCTTCTACCGGTTGGTGGGCAGCGACTATTACCTGGCGGAGTCTCGCAATCAGCTCCGCCTGGACGCCTACAGCCGCATCGATGCCCGCATCAACAAGACCTACCTTTACCGGCGGTGGCGCATGACGCTCTATGGTGAAGTAGTCAACCTCCTCAACCAGTCCAACTACCGCTTTGATTCCTTCAACGGCTACAACTCAAAAACCGGCCGCGTGAGCCTCACCCTGGACCGCATGTTCCCCATCATTCCCTCGGTGGGCCTCATGCTGGAGTACGCCCCATGACGGCGGGCAGCCCGCCGGACAGTTCCGCCTAGGGTATGGATTCGAACACGCCTTTTTGCCGGTTCTTGCGCACGCGATCCCAGGAAAAGAAACGGCCGTTCATGGCGATGTAGACGCCCGGCGGCAGGGTCTGCACGAAGGCCAGCGCGCTGCCCAGGTTGAACATGCCGTCAGAGCTGCCAAACTTGTAGGGCACCATCGCGCCGGTCAGGACAACGGTCTTGCCCGCGACGAGGCGGGCCAGATGCGCAGCCGTCTCAACCATCGTGTCGGTGCCGTGGGTGATCACGATGCGCGCCTCCGGGGCGCTGCGGCAACGGGCGGCGATGCGGTCGCGGTCCTCCGCGGTCATCTCCAGGCTGTCGATCATCATGACTTTCTCGACCGCCACCTCGAGCAGGCAGCGCCCCAGCGCCAGCATCTCCGGCACATGCGTGTCATGGAAGTAAAGTTCACCGGTAAGTTCGTTGTATTCCTTGTCAAAGGTTCCGCCCGTGACCAGGATGCGGATGGGCTCTTGGTTCATAAGGAGAGTTCTCCGGCGGTTTGTTGGGCCAGCGCCTCGAGAATGTCGCGGCGGCCGGCGTAGCGGCGGGCTTCACGGCGTTCCTGGAGCATGCGTTGGAGCCGCCGCAAGGCCCGCGTGTAAGTTGTGCGGCGGAACCAGTACTGCGCAGCGGAACGTGACCGTTCCAGCTCCAGCAGCCTTTGGTAGTTCTCGGGCAAGCGGCGGGGAGCAGCGGGCTCGCCTCCGGGTCGGAACAAGCCGTAGAGGTTGCCGCCGTCGGCGGAAGCTTCCAAATGGATGGCCGAAAAGCCCGCGCGCGAAGCGCAAAGCTCCAGGGTGGCGGCGTTGAAATAGAACAGGTGCGCCCGGTGGAAGCGGTGCGCGGGGTGCTCGAGCGTGGAGGCGAAGTTGGGCACCTCGATGGCCAGAAAACCCTGCGGCAGGAGCCAGGGCCGGATGTGGGCCAGGGTATGCACGGGGTCCGGAAGGTGCTCCAGGACGTGAAACAGAGTAATGCCGCCGAATGAGCCGGCCGGGAACTGCTGGTCTTCGATCAAACCGATGTGCACGTCCAACCCGAGCTGATCCCGGGCGTAGGCGCCGTAGCGGAGATTCGGCTCGATGCCGGCCGTCGCGCGGCCCGCGGCGCGCAGCAAGTAAAGCAGCTCGCCTCCGCCGCAGCCGATGTCGAGCACCCGGGAGACGCCCGCCAAGTGCGGCGCCAGCCTCTGGATGCGCTCCCGCGCCAGGCGGCCCGCGCGCAAAACATGGTACGGCCTGGGTTCGTAGACGCCCTTGTATTCCAGGCGGTACCGCTCGCGGTAGAATGCCGCGAGTTGCTCGCGCGAGGGCAGCGGTTCCACGCGCGCCAGCCCGCAGCCCTGGCACAATACGGTCAGAAGGGGCGCGCCACGGCGGTCCTTGCTGCCGATCACGAGCGCGGACGGACGGCTGCACAAAGGACAGGCCGATTCAATTTCCGTAAAGCGAGCAGACACCGAACCGCAGTATAGCGCGCCGCCGATGGTAGACTGGAATCTTATGGGTGCTCGTCCAAAGAAAGAAAAGCCCCCGATGCCGCCCCTCAAGCAATGGGCGCCGGTGGTGGCGCTGGGCTGGCTGGTGCCCGGCGGCGGGCATTTCCTGCTGCGCCGCACCTGGCGCGGCGCGTTGATCCTTTTCTCGGTCACCTCGATGTTCTTGCTGGGAATCATGATGCGCGGAGTCTTGTTCCGGCCGAGAACGGGCGGCATGCTGGAAACGATCATCCACTGCGGCGGCTTTTTGAGCGACTTGGCCAACGGCATTTTGTACCTTCTGACGGTATGGCTGGGCTACGCGCAGCCCAATATGGCCGGCCATGCTCATGATTACGGGACGAAGTTCCTGGTGACGGCCGGTTTGTTGAACGTGCTGGCCATGGTGGACGCTTACGAGATCGCCGCCGGGAGGAAGAGCTGATGCCGAAATTGACGCTCACGCATTTCGAGGCCTCCATCCTGTTTGCTTTCTTCGTCTCGATCGTGCTGGGCATCGTCAGCAAGAAGACGGACCAAGAACGCCTGCGTTACGGCCTAAAATGCTTCGGCTATTTCCTGCTGGCGCTGTTCGCCATTGGCTGGGCGATGCGCCTGGGCCACGGCTAAGCCCGGCCGGCGCGCCGATTCCGTCCAGGTTGTCCCCGCCGCTCCTATAATGGAAGTAGTCCCTGCATGAAGCGTTTCTACATCGAGACATTCGGCTGCCAGATGAATGCCCACGATTCTGAAAAGGTGGCCGGCACGCTGGCGGCTCTGGGTTATGAGCAGGCGGTGAGCCCCGAAGAGGCGGACCTGGTGCTGTACAACACGTGCAGCATCCGGGACAAGGCGGAGCAGAAAGTTTACAGCCGTTTGCAGCAGTTCCGGAAGGGCGCCAACGGCAAACGGTTCGGCGTTCTGGGCTGCGTGGCGCAGCAGGAGGGACTGAGAATCTTCGAGCGGGCGCCGCACGTGAGCCTGGTTTGCGGCTCCGCCAGTTACTCGCGGCTGCCCGAGCTCATTTCGGAGCTCGAAAAGGGCAACCGCCGCGTCACGGGACTGGAGCTGGATTCGAACGAGACCTTCGAAACTCCCTACACGCGGCGCGACAACCCCCACCGGGCCTACCTCACCATCATGGAGGGCTGCGACAAGAGCTGCGCCTATTGCGTGGTGCCCTACACGCGCGGTCCGGAGCGCAGCCGTACGCGCGAGAGCATCTTGGAGGAGGCCCGCCAGTTGGCCCAGCAAGGCTGGACCGAGATCCAACTCTTGGGCCAGAACGTCAACAGCTACCGGGATCCCAGCCGCTCTGACTACAAATTCGCGGACCTGCTGCGCGAGGTCGCGGAAATCCCCGGCCTCCGGCGCGTGCGCTTCACCACCTCACACCCACGCGACTTCGGTCCGGAGATCGTCGAGGCGATCGACGCCAACCCGGTTCTGTGTGATCATGTGCACTTGCCCGTGCAGTCCGGATCGACCCGCGTGCTGGAGCGGATGCAGCGGCAGTACACCCGGGAGGAGTACCTGCGCCGCATCGAGTGGCTGCGCAAGGCCAGGCGGCCGATCGCCATCACCACGGATGTGATCGTAGGCTTCCCAGGGGAGACGGAGGAGGATTTTCAGGCCACGCTGCGGCTGGTGGAGGAGGTGGGCTACGACTCGATGTTCAGCTTCAAGTACTCGCCGCGGCCCAACACGGCGGCGCTGCAACTGGACGGGCAGGTGCCCGAGGAAGAAAAGGGCCGGCGGCTGACGATCCTCCAGGAACTTCAGCGCTCGATTCAGATCCGCCGCAACGCGGAGCTGGTGGGCACGGTTCAGGAAGCCGCCGTGGAGGGTTACAACCAAGCCACCGGCCAGTGGATCGGCCGAACTTCGCAGAACCGGATTCTGAATTTCACCCATCCCGGAGGCGCCGGGGCGGACTTGACGGGGAAATATCTCCGCGTCCGTGTGACGCGGGCCGGACCGAACTCGCTCGCTGGCGAGAGTCTTGATCTGGTCTAATGGGGGAGGGGGATGCCATGGAAGTCGAAATGAAGATCCGCGGGCTGATGATGGACCCGGTGACCAATATGCCGATCGTCATCCTCAAGGATGTCAAGGGCAGCGCGATTCTGCCGATCTGGGTCGGCATGTACGAGGCCAACGCCATCGCCCTGGAGATCGAGAAAATCACGACTCCGCGCCCGATGACTCACGACCTGATCCGCCAATTGCTGGCCGGTCTGGAGACGGGAGTCCGTAAGGTGGTTGTCAGTGAACTCAAGGACGACACCTTCTATGCGGTGATCTGGCTGGAGAAGGACGGCAGGCTGATCAGCGTGGACTCGCGGCCCAGCGACGCGCTGGCGCTGGCGCTCCGGGTCGATTGCCCGATCTACGTGGACGAAGCGGTGCTCAATTCGTCGAAGGCGGCGGCCGCCGTGTCCGAAAAGATCGACAACGAGCAGCTTCGCAGGTGGCTGGAGGGGCTGGGCGACGAAGACCTGGGCCGCTACAAGATGTAGCGGTTTTACGCTGATTTAGCATCTTTTTCTAACAACAGGGGCTAGCCGTGCGTCTATACGGTTGTAGGGAGGACGCATGAGGCGGCAAACCCGATGGTTTACAGCAGCGGCGGCGGGGGCGCTCACACTATTGGCGCTGGGGCGCGGCGTTCCTCTGCGGGAGTTTCCTGGACCGGCTCAGCGCGTCGTTGCCTACTACAAAGCCCTCGGTGCTTCTTCCGAGGAGATGGGGCCTTGGGAGAAGCTCCTCTATAGTGTTGCCCTTGCGGGCGCCTCAGCCGGCGCTTCTGCGGCGGGAGCCGGCGCGCGCCCGCAAGCCGTGGATCAAAACCCTACTGCTTTTTAGCCGCAGGTGCGGCTTTCTTCGCCGGTGCTGCTTTCTTGGCTGGGGCGGGAGCCGGCCAACCCGAGATCTGACTCTTCTCCACCTCGAACGTCAGATTGAAGGGATCGGCGGAAAAAGCGGTGGCGACCCCCTCGAACTCGAGCTGAGTGCCCTTGGGCGCGCTGCCGACCAGGGCCTCATCCAACACCAGCGTCACCTCCGGGGTCTCCGCGTCGCCGATGGCCACAATGAGCTGCTTGGGGTTCTTGGCGGGCTTGGCTTCGATCAAGGTGGCCTTGAACCGCTTGACGTCGTTGACTCCGCCCGGCAACAGAGCGCCCTTCACGCTGCTTTCGAAATACTGCGCGCCGCCGGGTCCCGTGAGTTCCTTCTTCACGGTCATCCACAGCGCCAGCATCGGATTGCTCTTCCGGAACTCTTCTTCCTTCATCGCCGAGACTTCATAGACGCTCAGAATCTTGAAACCCTCGGGTGGGAAGGCGCTGGCGGAGGCCAGCTTGCGCAGCTCGTCGAAGCCGTCCATGGAGCCGTGGAATCTCGAGTAAAGTTGCGTGACGTACTTCTCCACCTCCTTCCGGCCCTGTTCGGTGAGCGAACCCGGACCGGTGTGGAAGGCCGCGCGGGCATAGTGGAACAATACGTCGGACTGCTTGTCGGGATCCTTCTGCTCGCGGATCACGCCGGCCAGCCAATAGGACACCTGGGAGTTGTTGGGGTTGGCCTTGAGGCTGGCGAGGAACTCCTTCTCCGCCGTCAAGAAATCCTTGCGCTGGCTCGCCACCCACGCCAGCGTCGTGTGACCTGCAGCCATCAGGTCCGGCTTGCCCTTCTCCCAGTCGGCGTCTGACATCCCAGCCGGTTTCAGCTCATCGAGATTCGAGACCAGGGTCTTGGCGGCCTTTTCGGCTAAAGCAAGCTGTTCCGGCGTGGGATTGGTCAGGCGAAGGGCATTGGCGGTCATCAGGTAGATCGTCCGGATGTCCTTTGGGTTGGCGGCCAGAATCTCGTTGCCGGTCTGCATGGCGCGGTCGATCTGATTGGTCGCCAGGTAGGACTCCATCATCAGCGCCAGGCGTTGCTCTTTGAAAGCGCTGTCAGGATATTTCTGCTGCCATTGGTTCAAAAGCTCCAGCTTCTTGTTGTGGTCGGCGGTCTTGGTGATCTCCACGTAAAGATCGTATTCCGCCCGGTCTTTCCACTGCGGCTGCTGGCCCTGCTGTCCCTGAGCTTGTCCCCATAGCACAGTCGCCACGAGCAGGATGGCCGTCACCAAGGCAACGATGTTGATTCTTGAGGTTTGCATTCGCGGTCAACCCTCCTCAGTCTAGGTCGTTGTTTCATGCGCCGCCAAGCCCCCAGCCTGCGGCGATCCCGCCGGTGAGGAATCCCTTCACTCGACGTGCAAGAGCGGAGTATATCCAATCAAATGTCTTCCCGCAACTTGTTGGACGCCTTCCGGTCCGCTCGTGTTCCAGAGTAGTTGGCGAGGTTGTGCTAGAATCCCCCTTTTCCATGCGCTGGCTGGATCTGGGCATCGTCGTCGTCTACCTCATCGGGATCACCTGGTTCGGCGCCCGCTTCCGCAAGTCTCAAAAGAGTTTGCGCGACTACTTCCTCGGCGGCCGCCAGGCCCCCTGGTGGGCGATCGCGCTTTCCATCGTCTCCGCCGAAACCAGCACCCTGACCATCATCGGCACCCCCGCCCTGGCGTTTGCGGGCAATCTGGGCTTCCTCCAGGTGGTCTTCGGCTACCTGCTGGCCCGGGTCGTGATCTCTACAGTTTTGCTCCCGCACTATTTCCGCGGCGAGATGTACACCGCTTACGAGCTGATCGAACGCCGCTTCGGCGAGCGGACCCGGCGGCTGACCGCAGCCAGCTTCTTGGCGCTGCGGGCGCTGGCCGAAGGGGTCCGGGTCTTCGCCATCTCCATCGTCATCGGCATCGTGCTCGGCACCGGCGAGCTCGCCTCAATCGCGGTCATCATGGGCCTGACCGTGTTCTACACCTTCGAGGGCGGCATGACCGCGGTCATCTGGACCGACGTGGTGCAGATGGTGCTCTACGTGACCGGCGCCGTGGTGAGCCTGTTTTGGATCTTGCAGCACATCCCGGGAGGCTGGCCGGAAGTCTGGGCGCTGGCTTCGGCTTCCGCCAAGTTTCAGATTTTCGATTTCCACATCGGCCCCTTGCCGGAGTTTTTCTCCCGCACCTACACCTTTTGGGCTGGGATCCTCGGCGGCTGCTTTTTGACCACCGCCAGCCACGGCACCGAGCAACTCATGGTGCAGCGGCTGCTGGCCGCGCGGTCCAAGGGGGAGAGCCGGGCTGCGCTATTCGCCAGTTGGGTAGTGATCTTTACCCAGTTCAGCCTCTTCCTCGTGATCGGGGTGATGTTGTACGTCTTCCACACGGTAACCGGGACGCCCGCCCCGCAGCCGGCCGACCGGCTCTATCCCGACTTCGTCTGGCGCTACCTGCCCCCGGGTGTGGCCGGCCTGGTGGTGGCCTCCATCCTGGCGGCCGCCATGTCCAACTTGAGCGCCGCGCTAAACTCGCTGGCCAGCACCAGCATCATGGATTTCTACAAGCCGCTAGCGGCTAAAAGTGGCGTCGCCAGATCCGACGCGTCGTACCTGCGCCTGGCGCGGGCGGCCACTCTGCTCTGGGCCGCGGTGTTGTTCGGCATCGGCTATTTGGCGCGCCTGTGGGGGCCCGTGCTGGAGGCCGGGCTTTCGATCGCCTCGGTGATCTACGGTTCGCTACTCGGCGTATTCCTGCTCGGCGTGCTCACGCGCAGGGCCGGAGAAAAGGCGGCCCTGGCGGGGATGATCGCGGGACTTGCGACAATGCTCTATGTGAAGCAATTCACCTCGATCGCCTGGACGTGGTACGTGCTGATCGGCACGGCGGCGACGTTCTTCACGGGCCTTGCGGCGTCGCTATTCGAGAACAAGGAGCGGCATGCCTGAAACCGTCGGGCGGGCGGAACTGCGGCGCGTGCTGGGGCCGTGGAGCGCGGCGGCGATCGTTGTCGGCACCATCATCGGCAGCGGCATTTTCCTGGTCCCCAAGGCCATGGTGGCCAGCGTCGGCTCGCCGGGCGCCGTCTTCGTGGTCTGGATCGTGGGCGGATTGCTATCCCTGTGCGGCGCGCTGTGCTACGCCGAGCTGGCGGCGGCGATGCCGGAGGCTGGGGGCGAATACATCTACTTGCGCGAGGCCTACGGCCCGCGGTGGGGATTCCTGTGCGGCTGGACTCAAACCTGGGTCAGCAAGAGCGGCTCGATCGCCTCGATGGCGACCGGCTTCTTCTACTATCTGGCGAACTTCGTTCCGGCGCTGGAGACAACCGCCTTCGTCGTCCGGCTTCCGATCGGGCCAGGCGGCGGTCCCCTGGAGATCCGCTACGGGCAGTTTTTGGCGGTGGCCGTTATCCTGTTTCTCGCCCTTTTGAATTACTGGGGCACGCGGTTGGTAGGCGGAGTACAGGTTGTCACGACCGCCGCCAAGATCGGCCTGCTCGGCGCGATCATCGGGCTGGGATTGTTTTCCGGACGCGGTTCATGGGCGAACCTGCAAACGCATACCAGTGCGGCGGGCGGCGCAGCGGGCTTTTTTGTGGCCCTAGTGGCCGCGCTGTGGGCCTACGACGGCTGGAACAACCTGGGCATGGCGGCTTCCGAGGTGCAGCGCCCGCAGCGGAACCTGCCGCTGGCTTTGCTGGCCGGAACTCTGACTGTGATCGGCGTCTATCTTGCCGCAAACCTGGCCTACTTCTTCGTGCTGCCCGCCGCCGATGCCGCCGCCAGCGACCGCGTGGCCGCCGAGATGATGCGGCGCGTGGCCGGACCGGCGGGCGCCGGCGCGGTCAGCATCGCCGCCATGATCTCGATCTTCGCCGCCTTGAACGGGGCCATTCTCACCGGAGCGCGCATTCCGTTCGCCATGGCGCGCGACGGCAGATTCTTCCGTCAGATGGGCTGGGTCAGTCCTGCGCACGGAACACCGGGAGCGGCCATCGTGCTGGTCTGCCTGTGGTCCTCGCTGCTGGTCTTCAGCGGCAGGTTCGAACAATTATTCACCTACGTCATCTTTGCCAACTGGCTGATCTTCGCCATGGGCGCAGCGGCGGTCCTGGTTCTCCGCCGGCGCCGTCCGGAGCTTCCTCGACCTTACCGGACGCCCGGCTATCCCGTGTTGCCCGCCTTATTCGCGCTGGCTGCGCTCGCCGTGGTGGCCGCCACGCTGGTGAACTCGCCGCGCGAGTCGCTGATGGGCGTGGGCGTGATCCTGACGGGATTGCCGTTTTATTTTTACTGGAAACGCCGCGAATTGTGCTAACATAAGACTCGCCATTGGGCTGAATATTGTCAGATAATCCTTACACGCTCCGGAAACTCGGGGAGGGGTTTTCCGGAAAAAGGCGGGTGAGGAATTGGGAGCGGTGGCATGGATATCGAGAAGATCCTCGAGGAACTGCGTCTGGAGCGGATGCAGATTGAAGAGGCGATCCTCAGCCTGGAGCGGTTGGCCAAGGATCGCGTCAAGCGGCGCGGGCGGCCGCCGAAGTGGGTGGCGGAAGCCAAGAAGCGCGTCAAAGCCCAGGCCCGCAAGCAACAAGATTCTTCCAAGACGGCGGCGGCCTGAGGCGGCGGACCGGTTTCAACGGTACAGCAGGTATTTCTCGCGAATCTGGAGAAAAGGCGTTAGCTTTTCCTGATTTTCCTGCTCGATTTCGCGGGGATCGCGGCCGTCGGTGAGCGCTCGCAGCACCGCACGGCTGCCGGTCAACCGCAGGTTCGCGTCCAGATTCAGTTTGCCCGGGAACAGGCGCAGCAAAGCCGAGGCGATCTCCAGCCCCAACCGCTGCGCGCTGAAGGCTTCCCGGTCCGTCAGTACGATGCGCACGCCTCCAATCATGCGCCCCGCAAAGACTGAGCCGGACGGCGTGAACCGGACCGGGTAGAATCGAACCCCGGGAACAAACCTGGCGTTGAGCGCCGCAGCGAGTTGCGCGCCGTCGATCCAATCCGCGCCGACCTGCTCAAACGGTGCGTCCGTTCCGCGGCCGACCGAATAGTTAGGCGAGTACTCCAGCATCGCGACGCCGGGGTAGAGCAAAGCGGCGGTGAGGCTGCGCAGGTTGGGAGAGGGGTTGACCCAGGTTAGCCCGGTGGAGTCGAACCAGTCGCCGCGCTGCCAGCCTTCCATGCGCACCACGTGCAGATCCGCATTGAGCTTCTTCTCTCCGTTGAACAGGCGCGCCAGCTCGCCCACGGTCATGCCGTGGCGAAGCGGCATCGGCATGTAGCCCACAAAGGAGACCGCGTCTTGGTCCAGCATGGGCCCTTCCACGCGGACGCCGTTGATGGGGTTGGGGCGGTCCAGCACGTAAAACGGGATCCGGCGTTTGGCCGCCTCCTCCAGGCAATAGCCCAGCGTGGTGATGTAAGTGTAGAAACGCGCGCCTACGTCCTGGAGGTCGTAGACCAGCGCGTCCACCTCGCGCAGCATCTGCGCCGTTGGGCGGCGGGTCTCCCCCGCATACAGGCTCCAGATGGGAATCCCGGTAGCCGGATCCTTGGCTTGCGCCGCCGAGACGCCTTCTTCGGTTCCGCTGATCCCGTGCTCCGGGGAAAAGAGCGCCGTAACCTGAATCCCCGCCTCCCGGATGAGATCCACGTTGCGCCGCCCCTGCCGGTCCACACCGGTGTGATTGGTGATCAACCCCACGCGCTTGCCGCGCAGCGGCGCGAACTGCTGCGCAGCCAACACGTCCAGTCCGGTCCGCACCTGCCCGTTGCGGGCGGCCACGCGCCGGACCCCCGCCGAGGCCTCGTTGTAGCCGGTCAGCGTGATTCCCGGCAGCTCGATGTTCAGCGCCGCTGCCACCGCGGTCGCCACCCGCGTGCGCAAACTCACGATGCCCGTGCGCTGCTTGGGATGAACGCTATTGGAAAGCAGAATGACGAAGCTCTGAGTGGCGGGGTCGATCCAGAGAGAAGTCCCGGTGAAACCCGTGTGGCCATAGGACCCGACCGGAAACAGCTCCCCGCGGTTGGTGGAGTATGGCGAATCGATATCCCAGCCCAAGCCGCGCAAAATGGGCTGGTCCGGAGGCGACTGGGGCGTGGTGCACTTCTCAATGGTGAGCGGGCTGAACAGGCGCGTTCCGCCCCAGCGGCCCCGGGCCAGCATCATCGCGGCGAACCGCGCCAGATCGTCCGCCGTGCTGAAGACGCCCGCGTGCCCCGCCACTCCTCCCATGAACCGCGCCGTGGGATCGTGCACCACGCCGCGGAGCGGCTCTTTGGCCCCTGGCAGCACTTCGGTGGGCGCGATTCGCAGGCGCAGCGCGGCCGGCGGGCGGAATTGGGTGTGGGTCATCCCGAGCGGCCGGAACACCACGCGGGCCGCGTACTCGGCTAAATCCTCTTTGGCCAGCCGCCGCACGATCTCGCCGAGCAAAACAAAATTGATGTCGCTGTAGATGAACCGCTCGCCCGGCGCCGCCACCGGCTTGTCGTTCAAAGCCAGCCGGATGCCGGTCTCATAGCCGCTCCAGGGCGGCTCCAAATCCAGGTCCGGCCGCAGGCCCGAAAAGTGGGTGAGCAGGTGGCGCACCGTGATCTCGCTCTTGCCCCCCTGGAACTCAGGCAGGTATTGCGTCACCCGGTCATTGAGGCGCAGCTTGCCTTGCTCGAACAACTTCATCACGGCGGGCGTGGTGGCCACGACTTTAGTCAGCGACGCAATGTCGAAGATCGTGTCCAGCGTCATCGGCTCGCGCTGCGGCGCAACCGAGCGCAGGCCGTAGGCCTTCCGGTGAACGATCTGACCCTTGTGCCCAACCACCAGCACCGCGCCGGGAATCTGCTCCTGGCGAATCGCCTCCTGGATGATCTCATCCAGCACCGCCGAGCCGGCGAAGCTCTGCCAGGCGCCCAGCGGCCAGGCGGCCAGCGCGGCGAGAACCAGGACACGGATCATAGCAATCTCGCGGCGAGCGACTCCAGCTTGGCAGCCAGCTCCACATCCTTGGCCGTGATGCCGCCGCTGTCGTGGGTGATCAAATCAATCGAGACCCGGTTCCAAACGTTGCTCCATTCCGGATGGTGGTTCATCGCCTCGATGGCGATGGCGGCGGTGGCCATGAAGCCGAAGGCGTGAACAAAGTCGGGAAAGGCATAATCCCGGTGCAGCTTGCCGTTTTGGACCGACCAGCCCGGCAGCTTGCCCAGCGCCGCCTGAATTTCGGAGTCAGTGAGAATCGGTCTTCGCCCCATAGGTCCATCTTAAACCGTACTCAGAACCGCAGGCCTGTAGAAGCAATGCCACTCCAGTGGCGTGCCCCGCTGTGGAGCATGCCGTCGGGCTTGCCGTGCCGGCGGAGCAAAACGCGCCTCAGCGGTACGGGCTTACAAACGCCATCCGCCGCCAAGACTGGCGGCGTGGCCCGCATGACTGCGCGCCCCAACTTAAGGCGCCGCCAAGTGAGGCACGCCTCGAGGACTGCGACCGCGTCTTGTGGGGCAGATATTCCTGTCTGCGGCCGGCATTCGTGCCGGCCTTGGGCCCTTCACCCACCGCCCCCTCGTCCACCCCATCGCGCCTTCTGTAGGGGCGGACCGGCGTGTCCGCCCCAGCCATGAGAAACGCCCCCTACTTCAGACTCAGCCCTCCGTCCAGCGCCAGGATCTGGCCCGTGACGAAATTCGAAGCCTTGAGGAAATAAACCACCGCATCGGCCACCTCCTCCGGCGTCCCACCGCGGCGGGCGGGCGTCTCCTCGATCATCCGCAACCCCTCGGCATCGATGTCCTCGAACGGGATCACGCCCGGGGCCACCGAGTTCACCGTGATCTCGGGCGCCAGTGCCTTGGCCAGCGCCTTGGTCAACATGATCACGCCCGCCTTGGACGCCGAATAGTGCACTCGTGCGGCCCAGGGCCGGATACCTCCGAGCGAACTCAGGTTCACGATGCGCCCTCCACCCTGGCGCCGCATCCGCAGGGCTGCTTCCTTGGCGCAAAAGAACGTGGCCTTCAGGTTCACGTCCACGATGAAATCCCAGTCCCGCTCGGTGATCTCCAGCGCCTCCCGCCGCATGAAGCGCGCGGCGTTGTTCACCAGCCCGTAGAGTCCGCCCAGGCGCTCGTCCACCTCCCGGAACATGCGCTCGATCTCGGCCACGCTCTCGAGATTGGCCCGAAATAGCGCTGCTCCCCCGCACTCCTCCGCGGTCCGCCGCGCTTCCGCCTCTGAGCTGAAATAGTGGATGCCTACCCGCGCGCCTTCGCGCGCCAGCCGCAAAGCGATGGCCCGCCCGATGCGCTTGGCCGCGCCGGTCACCAGCACGGCCTTTCCCTCCAGACTAGACTGTGGGCTCTCCATGCACCTCCACCTCCCTCGGCTCCACGCCCTCGCGCGGCGGCTCCGGCAGCCTCCCCGCCAAATTCAGCCAGCTCCAGACGACGGCCGTCGACCCGCTCAAGATGCCGCTCCAAAGCCCGATCTGCCGCGGATCCCAGTACTCGGAGGCGAAACCCGCGGCGTTGAGGACCGACGACCGGCGGACGTCCGGGAAGAGCGGCGGGTCGGCGGGTGCGAGGAG
>JAIMAR010000040.1 GCA_023511855.1 Bryobacteraceae bacterium | reverse complement strand
CCCGAGGAGTTGGCCTGGCAGCGGATGAATCGCCTCAAACAAGCGGGGATGAACCTGTACTTCGCCTGGGCAGGAACGTTGGAGCGCGGCGGACCCCACTACTACCGGGTCCACGCCCCAGGTCTGTTCTTGATCGAGTACGACAACACCCAGAACCGCGCGAACCACATTCACTCCGTGTGGCGCGACTTCGACAACGATTTCGGCCAGGACCTGCTCGCCGCGCATTACCGCAGCGCGCCCGCTCATCATGGGCATCTCGCCCGCCGGACCAGCAGCCCCAAGGGATTGACCTGACGGCTGCAACCCGCCGCTGGCTCGCACCGCGACGCGCCATCCCAAGAGCTGCTTGAACCGTATAGTTCCAACGCCAGCCTCCATGCCGCGGCCTGAACCCTCGCCGTTCAGTATCATGGTTCGCGGAGGTCCAGCATGAGTTCAACCCGTAGGGAGATTCTGGGGGCGGCCTTCCTGGCAACCCAGTGGACAGCGGCGGCGCCTGCGCCCGTGCGCTACGTCCGTTTTCGCCGCGGCGCCGCCACAGCGTACGGCATCGTCGAAGGCGATACCATCCGCGAGATCCGCGGTGATCTGTTTGGCGCACACCAAGAGACGGGACCCCGCCACAAACTGGCTGACGTGAAGCTGCTCTATCCTTGCGAACCCTCCAAGGTTCTGGCCGTGGGGCTCAACTACCGGAGCCACCTGGGCCAGCAGAAGCCGCCCTCCGTACCGGAGCTGTTCTACAAGCCCATCACCTGCCTGACCCACCCGGAGGATCCGGTGGTGCTTCCGCCCGAGGCAAAGAATGTTCATTATGAGGGCGAGCTGGTCATCGTCATCGGCAAGCGGGCCAAGGGACTCTCCCCAGCCGAGGCGCGCGAAGCGATCTTCGGCGTCACTTGCGGCAACGACGTCAGCGAGCGCGACTGGCAGAAGAGCGATTTGCAGTGGTGGCGCGCCAAAGGCGCTGATACCTTCGGCCCACTGGGTCCGGTGATTGTCCGCGGCATCGACTACGGCCGTTTGGAGCTGGAGACGCGGTTGAATGGCAAGACCGTCCAAAAGCAGAACACCTCGGACCTTCTGTTTGACTGCCCGACGATCGTCAGCTTCGCCAGCCGTTTCGTGACCCTCATGCCTGGCGACGTCATCTATACCGGCACGCCGGGCACAACCGGCCCCATGAAGCCCGGCGACATCGTCGAGGTGGAGATCTCCGGCATCGGAACGCTCCGCAACCGGATCGCCGCCGCCTAGTGCGGCCGCGCCAACCCGGGGTATGATGACGGCATGAGGAGACTCCCGGTCCTTATGGCGTTATTCTGTCTCTGTCTGGCCGCAGCACCGCCCCCTCCTCCGGTCATCTTCGACACCGACATGGGCAACGACGTCGACGACGCCATCGCCCTGGCCGTCCTTCACGCCTTGCAGACGCGCGGCGAATGCCGCCTCGCCGCCGTCACCATCACCAAAGACAACCGCTGGGCCCCAGTCTTCGTCAGCCTCATGAACACGTTCTACGGCCGCCCGGAGATCCCCATCGGAATCGTCAAGGGCGGTGTAACGCCCGAGGACGGCAACTACAACCGCCAAGTGGCCCAGCTCACGGCGACAGATGGAGAGCCGCTTTTCCCGCGGCGGCTGTCTGACACTTCGAGCGTGCCGGACGCCGTCCAAGTGCTCCGCCGCGCCCTGGTAGCGGAGCCCGACGGCAGCGTCCTCATCGTCCAGGTGGGTTTCAGCACGAACCTGGCCCGCCTGCTCGACTCGCCGCCGGACTCCGTCAGCCCGCTTTCGGGGCGCGAGCTGGCCGCACGCAAGGTCCGCCTGCTTAGCGTCATGGGCGGACACTTCACCGACCCGGCCTTCGCCGAGTACAACATCAAGATGGACGTGCCCTCCGCCCAGAAACTCTTCGCCGGCTGGCCCGGCCCCATCGTGGCGGGCGGCTACGAAATCGGCATTTCGATTCAATACGACCCGGCCCGGCTGGAGAGCGACTTCCGCTGGATCGCGGATCACCCTCTGGTTCACGCCTACCGCTTCTACCGCAAGATGCCTTACCGCGAGCCCCTGTGGGATCCGGCCTCCGCCTTGTACGCCGTGCGCCCGGAAGCAGGCTATTTCGCGTTGTCGGAGTCCGGGACGGTTACCTTCACTGCGGAGGGCGCCACGCGCTTCCTGCCTTCCAAGGATGGCAAACATCGTTACCTGACCGCCAACGAGGCGCAGCGCGCCGCCGTGCGCGAGGCCATCTCGATGCTGGCCAGTGAGCCCCGCTGAATTTTCCGATCCCTGCTCTCGCGGTGCCGGCTACCGGGATCCGGTGAGCAGCTTGCCTTCGGAAGAGTATTCTTCGACCGGGCCGAACCTCTTGAGCGGCTCCCGGATCTTCGACGCATCTCCCACGGCCACGATCTGAATGTTGTCCACCGGAACGTACTTGCGCGCCACCTCCCGCACTCGCTCCGGACTGAGTTTCATGATCTGCTCGGGAAACTTGTCCCAGTAGTCCGCCGGAAGGCCGTAGTCCTTCAGCTCCATGGCCCGGCTGAGCACGCCCGCCGTGCTCTCCAGCGACCGCGCGAAGCTGCCCACTAGCGCCCGGCGCGCGCCGTCCAGTTCATCGGCCGGCACCAGCCGTTCGCGCACGTCTCGGAACTCCTTCAGAATCTCGTTCAGCGCCGCTTCGGTGACCTCCGTGCGGACCGAAGTCGAGGCCCCAAAATCGTTGTAGTACCAGGTGGCCGAAAAGCCGCTGGAGATGCCGTAAGTATAGCCCTTCTCCTCCCGGATGTTGCGGAACAGGCGTGAAGCCGGGCCGCTGCCCAGCACCTGATTCAGCAACGTGCAGGCGATGTAGTCCGGGTCTCTGCGCCCGATGGCGCGGTTGGCCACCATCAGGTAAGTCTGCACCGAGTTCGGGCGGTCGATCAGCGCCACCCTCTTTTCCCGGATGGGCGGTTCCAGAGGCAGCTTGGGTAGCGGCGGGGGTGCGCCTTGCCAGCCGCCCAGAAGTTTCTCCAAGCGCGGAAGCATCTCCTTCAGCGTGATGTCGCCCGCGATGCCGATCATGCCCCCGGCGGGCTTGTAATTCGCGTTGTAGTATTGAATCACGTCTTGCCGCGTCAGCCGCTTGAGCGCTTCTGCCGAGGGAGCCGTGATCTTCCGCGCATCGTTCGGGTAGAGAATGGCGTACAGCCGCTCGTTGGCCAGGAAGGCAGGCTGTGCCCGCATCGCCTGGAGCGAACTCAATTGCCGCCGCACCAAGTTGTCCAGCTCAGACTGCGGAAAGGCCGGGTTCAGCAATACATCCGCAAGCAGCTCCAGCAGCTCATCCAGGTTATCCGTCAGCCCGCTGATGCTCACTGACACCCCCCTTGGACCCGCCGAAGCGTTGAGGCTGCCGCCCAGCTCGGCCAAGGTTTCAGCGATCTGCCGGGCGTCCCGCGTCTTGGTTCCCTGCCGTAGCAGGTATGCCGTCGCATCGGCCACGACTCCCGCCAACTCCGGCGGCTCCTGCAAACTGGAGGCCCGGACTAAAACCGTCATCGAAAACGATGGCATCCGGTGATCCTCGAGCACCATCACCGACATGCCGTTCTTCAGCCGGGCCTCAGCCGGCCGTGGGAACTTAACCCTGAGAATTTCGTTGGAGACTGGCGCCCGGTTCAGACGCACCACGCCCGACAAAGACGACGGCTCCTGCTGCGGGGCCTGAGCTGGCGCGGAGCAGACCAGCAGGGCCCCCGCGGCCGTCATTGTCAACCATCGATTCGCTCGGATCATGGCTTGCCTCCTCTAATCCTTCTTCGCCGCCGCGGGTTTGGGCGCGACGGGTGGTGAAGCCGCCGGCACGGTCACCACCACCGTGCGGTTTTCCGGCCGCAGATACTTTCGCGCCGCTTCCCTCACCTGCTCGGCCGTCACCGCAGCCCGCCGCTGCTCAATCGTGTTCAGACGGCCGGGATCGTTGAACCGTACGGCGTCGCCCGCCAGACTGGAGGCGCGGCTCAGCACCGACGACCGGACCGAAACCGCCGACCGCCGGGCCGCCGTCCGCGCCCGTAGCAGCTCCTTGGGCGTGATCCCCTCTTGCTGCAAGCGAGCGATCTCTTCGTACATCAGTCTCTCGGCTTCCTCCGGAGTGCGCCCCCCCTGGACCATGACGGTGAGCAGGTAGAGGCCCGGTCCGATCCGCTCCGAAACCCCGCCGCCGACCGATACCGCCACCTGAGATTCGCGCACCAGCCTCTGGTACAACCGCGAGCTCTCGCCCGAGGCCAGCGCAACATGCAATACGTTCAGCGCCTCGATGTCCGGATGGGTGCCGGGCGGAATCTTGTACGCCACCGAGACCCGCGCCAACCGCGCCAGCTTGTCCTCCAGCCGGTCCCGGCGTTCGGCGGTCTGCGGCGGCTCGCGAAAGTCCACAGGCTTGGGCGGGGGCTGCCTGGGTATGTCGCCGAAATACTTCTTGATCTTGGCCATGGCTTCGGCGGAGTCGAAATCGCCTACCAGCGCCAGCACCGCATTGTTCGGAGCGTAATAAGTCCGGAAGAACTCCTTGACATCTTCCAAGGTGGCGGCGTTGAGATCTTCCATCGAGCCGATCACCGAGTGCTTATAGGCAAACGTATCGTAGGCCAGCTCGGTCAGCCGCTCACTGCTCGGCCCGTACGCCTGATTGTCCACGCTTTGGCGCCGCTCTTCTTTCACCGTGTCCCGCTGGTTGTCCAAGTTTTCCTGGGTCACGGCTAGCGACCGCATCCGGTCCGACTCCAGAAACAGACCCAGGTCCAACTGGTTCTTGGGCAGCACTTCAAAGTAAACCGTTGTGTCCGGGCTGGTGGCTCCGTTCATCGTGCCGCCGTTGGTAAAGACCAGATAGAAATGCTCGCCGGGGCCTACGTTGGCGGAACCTTTGAACATCATGTGCTCGAACAGGTGGGCGAAGCCGGTCCGTCCCGGCCTCTCGTCCTTTGATCCCACGCCGTAGGCGACAAAAATGGCATATACAGGCGCGTGATGATCCTCGCTCAAGATGACGCGCAACCCGTTGTCCAGCCGCGTATCGGTGAACTGCACCGGTGGGATCGGCTTGGGCGCCTGGGCCGTGCTTGCCCCCACGGCGCAAGCCAGCAACAAAAGAAGAAACTTCCTCATGAAAGTCTCCCGGACCCTGGATGGGCTGAGTTCAAGTATATACCGCGTGCGAGAGGTCCGAACGGCCCCGGCTGCTTCGTTGCCCCAAACGCTTTTGCCAACAGCCGCCTTGAGCGGCTCCGTTCGACATCCGCCGAACGGCCGCCCTACGGCTTGGCCGTCAGCTCCTGATAAATCACGTCGACCAGCGTCGGGAACCGCCCCCCGGCGGCAGCCGTTTCGCCCATGGCGCTCTTGATTTGCTCGAGCGTCTGGCCCTGCCCTATCAAGGCCTTCACTTTGGCCTGTTTCGCTTCGACGGAAGAAAGCAGGGCTTGGATGTCCGACTTCGCGAGCGGGTCGGCATGGCCCGAAACGAATGTGTCGGCGTCCAATGCCAGCATGCGGCGCAGCACGTTCACCAGGCCCGCGCTGCTGCCGCCTTTCTGCCGGTGGATCAACGGGTCGCGGCCCACCAAGAGCAGGTCGCCTACGAACGCGATCTTCTTCCGGGGCAGCAGGACGATCAGATTGCCGCTGGTGTGCGCCGGCCCGAAGTAGAGCAGTTCCATGGGCACTCCCCCGATGCTCAGCGTCCGCGATTGCGTGAGCGTCTCGTTCGGCAGATACGGCGCCAGCGCCCCCTGATTCTGCGTCTGGATGGCCGCCTCCATATCCTTCCGCGTATTGGCGTGCGCAAGGATTCTGAGACCTTGAGGAAATCCAGGCAAGCCGTTTACGTGGTCACCGTCGCTGTGGGTAAGGAGGAGCGTGCGGACGGGGTTCGGCGTCACTTTCCGGATCTCGGCGAGCATCTCGCGCGCCGAAGCCTCCGTCATCTTCGCGTCGATCACGACAACTTCCTTTTCGCCGACGACGAAACCGGTATTGGCGCCGCTGCCGCCTTTGACCAGATACACCCCGTCTCTCAACGGAGTGACGGTAAGCGGCGCGGGTTGCGGTTGCGCCAGGGCGGTGCCGCAGGCGAGTGCGATCAAAACAACCATTCTCGGGAAGTTCATAGCTCGAAGATGAGCATACCATCCCCCTGAGAGCGCCATAAGAAAGCCCGGGCCCGAAGCGCCCTCATAGGACTCACCCGAACAGCCGGCTCACATCCTTAGCCCAGAACTCGGCCGCGTTCCTCCAGGCCAGCCAGCAGGCCGCGCCCGCGGCCCCCAACAGAACGGCATTGACCAGCCACCCGTTCGCGTGCTTGCCGAGCAAACGCCGGTCGTTGTTGAGCCGAAGCAACACCAGCAGCACCAGCGGCAGCAACGGCACCACAAGCGCCGTGCTGATGAGAGTGATCCAGACCGGCTTCCAGCTCGTGAACAGGACATAGATCGGCGAGCCACAAAACCACAGCAGAAACCACCGGTAGGCCCGCTGCCGGGAGGGTGCTTCCTGAGTCCCGGAACTGGCCTTCTGGCGCAGGCATTTGTGCCAGATGTCGGCCGTCACCATGCTGTAGCCGGTGTTCGTGCCGAGGTAGACGTTGAAAACCGCCGCGAGGATGCCCGCACCCAGAATCAGCCGGCCCGCTTCGCCGAGGGCGCTGGAAAAAATCGGCACCATATCTTCCACTTCGACCACCGCAGTTCCGGCCGGATGCAGCACCGCTGCTGCCGCAACCTGAATCAGAGCGCCCATGCCGAAAATGGCGCCCACGCTGACCAGCAGGTCCGCCCGCTGCTTTTTCAACTGGGAGGCTTCCCGCCAGCCGGTCTCGTGGACGAAGGTGGCGTACTTCAGATTGCCCATCGCACCGGCTGCCGAGCCGGCCAGCGACATGAGCAGAAACAGAAAAGCATAGGGGCCCTGTTCGGCGGGCAGTCCGGGCAGAAAGCCGCCTGCAATTCCGGCTGGCGAGGGCTTGGAAAGCAGCGCCACCGCCAGCAGTGCGCCGCCCAGAAACGCCACCAGCGGCTTGCTGACGCTCCGCACGGCTTGATACCGGCCCCAGTACATCAGGGCAAACCCCAAGGACCAAAGCAGCACGGACCAAATCTTGGCGCTGCCGCCAAAGGGCAACGGAACCAACAGATGCGCAAAAGCCCCCAGCAGCAACAACTGGCTCATGTTGCTCAGGTGCCGCTTGAGAATCAGTGCGCCGAAGATCATCCAAACCACCCAGCGCCCGGCGCGCTGATAGCCTTGCAGGAGGCTTTCCCCCGTCACCACGACGTAGCGAGCCGAGGATTCGAGCACCGCGAAGCGGACCAGAACGATCAACACGAAGGCCCACAGGGCGCTGTAGCCGTAGCTGGCGCCCATGGCCGCGTTGGCGACCAGGTCTTGCGGCCCAACCGTCGACAAGACAAACACCGCACCGGGGCCGACGACCGAGACCCATCGCCGCCAGGATTTCGGGCGGGCCTCGGCGGTTGCGGTAGAGAACGCCACCTCTAAAGCCTCACCACGCGCAGATGCGGGATCTTCCCGTCTTTCGTCGCCGCCGGCTCCTCGCGGCTCACGCTGAGAGTTCCGCTCTGCTGCCAGTGCCACGCCATGGAGCGGTCTCCGCGCGAGCGGGAGGCCAGATAGTTCAGGACCTTTCCGACTACCTTCGACTCCTCGACCGGGCCCACGCGCGGGCTGATCAGAATGCGCACCTTACTCTCCGGCCCCCTCTCCTCTTCCACAAATTGATAGTCGATCGGGCTGCCGCCAAAGGCCTTTGGAAGAACCTCCTCCACCAAAGTCACAAACTCCCCGCCCAAAAAATGCATCCCGCCGGTGGTGAGTTTCTCATAGCTGCGAATCGTGTGCAGGTGTACGGTCAGTCCTTCGCGCTGGAGTCCGCAGCCGCAATCCCGCTGCGACAGGACTCCGTAATCCCCGGTGTCCAGGTTCAGCATGATCTTGGGGGCGGAGGGGAGCAGCGTGGTTAAGTAAAGGGCGTCCAGGCGGCTCTGCCCGTCCGCCAGAAGTTTGGGGCGCTGGATCACGGCGATCTTACCCAAAAACAAGTGCACCTCGTCGCACGCGCTGGGATTGGCGCAACCGCCCGCCAGCGGACCACATTCGGCCATCGCCCACCCGCTGAACGCCCGCGCGCCCGCTTCCTCGATCAAGCGCTGCTTCGCCGCAGTAAAGGGTTCACCTCCGACTCGGAAGACCGTACCCGAAAGATCCAGACCCATTTCCTTCGCCGCCATGCAGACCCGAACCGCCCGGCTGGAAGATAGGGAAATCACGACCGGCGCGCTGGCCCTCGCCTTTCCGGCCAGCCACGCCGCGATCTCGCCCGCCCGGTCCAGCGGCACGTGCTTCGGGTAAGGGATGCTGCACCCCCTCCAGCGCGCCGCCGCCAGCGCGTAGTAGGTGAACACAGCCGATTTCCACATATCCGGCCGCCAACTAATGGGAGTGGGGCTGAACCACTCCGCAAGCGGCGCGCCCAACTGGATCGACCACAAAGCATTCTTCAAACCGCTGGAACCCGGCGGCACGGCTTTCCAGATGGCGTACGGCCGGCCCAAAGCCCCGTTGGCGGAATGGTTCAGCATCTTGCAGGCAGCGTCGTAGGCCATCAACTCGAAATCGATGGCCAGACGTCGGGCGCGGCCCGTGGATCCCCCGGTCCGCACCTCGAATGCGCCCCGGGCGAGCGGATTATCGAATGATCCTTCCCGGAGCTGCAAATACAGGCCCTTGCGCTCAAGCGGGCGGCGCCCTTTGAATTCCTCCAGCGAAACGTGGACTCCCCCATCGTAGAGCTTTTCCAGCGCAGCTTCGACCCCGTCCTGCCGCACCATGCGCTCCAGATCGCCATATTCCACCCCCGCCCAGCGCAGCAATGCCCGGTAGGGATTCCCAGCCGCACCGTAAACGCCGCGTAGAAGCGTCAGGAAGGACTGCGACCGCTGCGCAAAACTGTCGGCATGGATCCGGCGGGCCTCCTCGAGGGTCATCTTCCGGTCCAGAAACGTCCGCAGACCGGCGGCAAAGCGGAGGAACATGCGCAGGTCGTCGAGCATTAGAATCTCAGTTTCAAACCGAACTGGATCTCGCGGCTGGGCGCGGCCGAGGTGATGCGGCCAAAATCCTCCCGCACGCCGGTGCGCGTGAACAACTCCGTGCGCTCGGCAGTGGGAAGGTCGAAGTTGGTGTGATTGAAGAGATTGAAGGCCTCTGCCCGGAATTCGATGGTCGCACCTTCGCCGCGGCCCAACCTAAACCGCCTCGCCAGCGACACATCGACGTTGGCGAGACTCGGGCCGGGGACCGTATTCCTCCCCAGATTTCCCAAAAAGCCGTCCTGTGGCCGCTGGAAGGCGGAAGGGTCCACCCACTTCGCCGGATCGCCCGTGATACGGATCCGTGCGCCGGGCGCCAGATCCGGCCGCTGCCCGGACTGGCGGTCGGGGGTGCTGGTCTGGGTCCTGGCGGCATCGTAGGCCAGCCGCACTGTGAACGGGTGGCCACTACTCAGAACCACGATGGCGCCCGCCTGCCAGCCTCCCAACAACCGGCGGACCGCGGTGGCGCCGGGCGCCGGCAAGCTCCACAGGCCGCTCCAGACGAGGTTATGACGGACGTCGTGGCCCGAAAGTCCCCGATTGAACCGCGGATCCCCGTTTAGAGGCAGCATGATGGCGTTCGCGGCCTCCGTCGTGGCCAGGAAATTGGAGCTGTCGTCAATGCTTTTGGCGAAGCTGTAGCTGAACTGATTCTCAAATCCGGCCCGCGGCGCCCAAGTAACCCTCATCTGCAAGCCGTGGTAAAAGGACTTTGCGTTAAACGTCCGGTTCCTTATCTGACTGAACCGGGAGTTGAGCCTGGGCGCGTTCGCAGCGAAAAACAGCCTGCCGTCGGCTAAAGTCAGCGGCTCCGCCAGATTGGCGTCGTTGGTAATGGAGGACAGATTCTGCCCCCGGGCCCCGGCGTAAGCCATCTGCAAAGACGCCCGCGCCGCCAGGCGCCGTTCCAGACTCAGATTCCACTGGTGCACAAAGGGCTGGTCCAGATCGGGATCGATGCGTTCCACTCGCAACTCCGCGTTGGGGTTCTGGAGGAAAACCTCATAGCCGCGGCTAGGAAAATCGCCTTGCCGGAGCGCCGTCGTGCTGCCGCGCAGGAAGTAGGGCGGGTTGCGCAGGCCCGCCAGCAGCAAGTATTGCGACAGCAGCAGTTCCGGGAAGACTCCGTACCCGCCGCGCAGCACCGTACTGGCGTCGCCTCTCAGATCCCAAGCCGCTCCCACGCGCGGATGCAGGTTCTTCCACGAAGGATTGCGGTACAACGGGTCTCCGGTTCGGACCTCCAGATCCGTCAGCCGGTCCAAGTTGGCCAGCTTGCCGTTCACCTCGGTAGGCACGGTCGCCCATTCGTGGCGGACGCCTGCCTGTAAAGTGACTCGGGGCGCCAACTTCCAGACATCCTGCCAGTACAGCGCGCCCAACCACTGCCGGAACCCGCGCACGGGATCGCTCCCCGGAAGCATCGCCCGCAGGCGGCTCGGCGTGTTGGTCAAGAACTGCCGCACGCCGTTAAAGCGGTATTCACCGTTCACGCGGTTTGGATTGATCGAGTTGAAATGCGTACGCTCCAGGCGGCCGCCGAAGCTCACAGTGTGGTGGCCCTTCACCCAGGTTGCATCATCGGAGATCTGATAAGACTGGAGGACATAATCGCCGTACTCGAGCGAGTTGCTCCCGCCGGGAAACAGCGTCAGGCCTGAGACGTCCAGCACGCCCATCGTCCGCGCCCCGGGCACAAACGCCAGCGCCGGATCCCGGGTTAGGGGGTGATCCACCTCCGTCACGCCAAACAGGCTTCGGCTCCGGCTGAAGCCCGTGCGCGCCACATTGAGCAGCCGCGCCGTCAGCGGACGCGTATAGTCAAGCGCCAGCGATTGAGCCCGCGTCCGGTTGCTTGTTGCGCCCAAATCAAAGTCGGTGCGTCCCATACGGCGGCCGTCGTCGAAGTTGTAACGCAGAAAGAGCCGGTCCTGGCGGCCCAGGTTTTGGTCGATGCGGACCGTAAAGAAATCTTGCAAGCCTCTTTCGTTGTTCTGAAACTGGAATAATGCCGTGTCGCCCAACACCGGGCCGTTGGCCCGCGGATATAGCGGCAGAATCTTGGCGATGACCGGATCGACGGCCACCGCACCAGAGGTTAGGTTTCCGCGCCGCGCCTCCTCGCTCAAGGTGGTATTGGTGACGGTGACCCCGCGCATCTCCCGCAGCGCCTCATAGCTGCCGAAGAAAAACGTGCGATCTCTGCGCAGCGGTCCGCCGAGCGAGCCACCGGACTGATGGCGGCGGAACTCGGGCTTGCCCTGTGCGTCGAAGAAGTTTCTCGCGTCCAGGTTGTCATTGCGGTGAAAGTAGAAGGCGCTGCCGTGGAACGTGTTTCCTCCCGAGCGGGTGACGGCGTTCACGATGCCGCCCGCCGAGCCTCCGTACTGCGCGCTGTAAGCATTGCTGAGCAAACTGAACTCTGCAATGGCGTCCACCCCCAGCACCAATCCGTTGATGCTGGCCGGAACCGCGCCACCATGGCTGGAGACCACGATCCCATCCAGGCGGAATGATCCCTGCGACGGCCGGGCGCCTCCTACCGAAAACTGCAACCCGTAGCCGTTATTCTGATTCCTCGATTGCGCCCGCGCTTCCGGCGCCCAACTGGCGAGGCTCACCAGGCGGTAGACATCCCTCCCGTTCAATGGCAGATCTTCTATGATCCGCTGCGTCACAACCCCGGTAAGAACCGAGGGCACGGCCTCAGTCAGTGCAGCTTCAGCGGTGACCGTGACCGTCTCTCGCCGCTCGCCCAGCTCGAGGTGAACTTCGACGCGGGCTTCCAGATCCACCCGGACGGCCACTTCCGGGTGCAGGCTGCGCTTGAAGCCATCCTTCTCGGCTGCCACTTGGTAGCGGCCCGGCTCCAGATGCGTGAAGCGGTACCAGCCGGAGGAATCCGTCAGCGCAGTCTTGGACGCGCCGGTCGCCAGGTTTTCAACACGGACCAACGCGCCCGGAACCGCTCCGCCGCGAGCGTCCCAAACGGTTCCGGCAATGGCGCCCCAGCGGTCTTGCCCCGAGACCTCTCGGACTGGGATCAGAAACAAACAGACGGCCAGAAGCCAGCAAGCATTTCTCTTCATCATCCCAGAGCCTTGAGAATGCTTTCCGAAAGTATAGCACAAGCGGCCGGTAATTCCGGCGCTTCGCGGAACCGCCTCAAAATCTCAGCCAGCCGCGCCGTAAGTGCTTTGGCACGCTTTACGCGCGCCGCAGGGTCGTGGTACTTTCGACGGTGTGATGAAAGGGCGCTTGATCTTGCTTGCTGTGATTCTGCTGTTTGCAGCCGCGTTCTCTCTTTTCGCTCAGGCATCGAGTCCCGCCGAAGCCCGCCAGGCGACGTTCACCACCCGCGGCAGCGGCGGTTGGGACAAGTGCACCATCGAGGTCGTCGTGGACGGAACAGCCGACGTCGAGATCCGTGGGGACCGGGCCGTGCTGCGTACCCTCGCAGGTCAACCGGCAAGCTGGCGGCGCTTTGAGTGTAGCGGCCCGCTCACCGCCTACCCGGAGGAGTTCAAGTTCACAGGTATCGACGGCCGGGGCAACCAGCGCTTGGTGCAAGACCCGCGTAACGGGCGCGGCATGGCGATTGTGCGCATCGAGGACCCGCGCGGAGGATCCGAAGGCTACACCTTCGACATTGAATGGCGCGGCGGCGGCAACTTTCCACCTCCCGGCCGGAATGTTCCTCCCACGCGGTCCGGCCCTCCAGACCGGCCCGGCACACCGGCAGGCGGCCGGGACTTGGGCCGCGTCGTCTCGCTTTGCCAGCGCGCGGTCGAAGAGCGCGCCGCAAGGGACGGGATCACGGCCCTCGTGATTGAATCCCTGCAAGCCGATATCCGCCCTGGCCAAAACAACTGGATCGCGGGCACGGCCACCGCCTCCCAAGGCCGACTGGGCCGGGGCGTGGCGTTCAATTTCTCCTGCGCGGTCAACTTCGACACCGGAGTGCTCTATTCGGTGGAGTTGACCCGCCGGTAAACACAGCCCGGTTCAAACTTAGTAAGAGATGCAGTCGTCGCACCAGTTGCCGTCGTCGTCGTAGTGCGGCCAGCCGCCGCGGTGGTCCAGATATCCCGAAGCCACGTAGGAGTCGTACATCGGCGTCGGTTCAAAGTAACCGGGTTCGCGCAGGTGCTTGCGCACCACCTCTTCGTTCAGCTCGACGCCCAGGCCGGGCGCATCCGGCACGCGCACATAACCGTCTTCGATGATCGGCTTGGAGACGCCGGTCACCAGATCCTGCCACCAGGGCATATCCGCCGCGTGGTGCTCGCAGCAGACGAAATGGCTCAGCGTGGCCGCCAAGTGGGCCATCGCGATCTGGCCGATCGGAGAGCCCGGCATGTGGATGACGGTCGGGATGCCGTGCACGGCGGCGTAGTCGTGGATCCGCTTGATTTCGATCAACCCTCCCGAGGCAACGTAATCCGGATGAATCAGGTCCACGGCATGGTTGTCGAGCAGAGCCTGAAAACCCTCCTCCAGCCCGAAGGCCTGCTCCCCGGTCAGGATAGGCGTCGTCGTCGCCTCTTTGATTTCCTTGAAGCCGCGCCAGTTGAGCCAGCACTGCGGGATGAAGTCTTCGGCCCAAGCCAGCTTGTACGGCTCAAAGGCGCGGGCGTAGCGGATGGCGTCGTTCACGGTGAGGTTGCCAAAGTGATCGGCGGCCAGCGGCGTGTCCCATCCGATCACATCCCGGACGGCGGCGATCAGCTCACACAGATACCCTAATCCCTTCTCCGTAGCCACTCCCCGCTCCACAGCCCCGGGCCGCTTGGCGACCAGACGGGTATAGAGATCCATCTTGAAAAAGCGGAACCCCAGTTCCTTGCGCCGTGCAACCCGCTTCTGGAAGATCTTGGGGTCCTCGCTGCCGGTGGTGTCACAGTAGATCAACACACGGTCCCGCAACTTCGATCCTAAAAGCCGCCACACGGGCACGCCGTACACCTTGCCGGCGATGTCGTGCAGAGCCAGATCAATCGCTCCGTAGCCGCTGTGCCAGAAATTCTGGCCGGCCGAATTTCTGATCCGGCGCAAGATGCCGGGGATGTCGAGCGGATTGCGTCCCAGGATGTGTGCCTTGAGGGAGAGCGCGCTGCCCTTGACGCCCGCGGCGAACACTTCGCCGTAGCCGTACACCCCCTGGTTGGTGTCGATGCGGATGATCGGATAGTCATAGTTGGCCGCCACGGTGCAAGCCCGCATGTCGGTGATTTTGAGCTGGCTGGGGGCCGAATTGCGGTTGACCGGGCGGGTCTCCTGCGGAGCGGCGGAGGTCTCGGCGAGCTTCATCAGCGGCAGGAGCGCCGGCGCAACAGCGCTCTTGAGGACCGCGCGGCGGCTGAAATGGCGGTGGCTTCGGGATGGCATAGCTGCAAACTCCTTTCCGGCAAATCATACACCCGTGGCTCATGCTATGCTGCCGGGTATTATGCGACCCAGCCGCAGAGAGCTCCTGTTCGGAAGCGCCGCCCTAGCCGCGGCAACATCAAGCACAGCTTCCAGTCAGCCCTTCCGGCCCACCACCCCTGCCTACCGCCTGGCGCTCTGGTATCGCAAGCCCGCCACGAATTGGGAACGCGAAGCTCTTCCAGTCGGCAACGGTAACTTGGGCGCCATGGTGTTCGGCGGCGTCCCTGTGGAGCGGATCCAGTTGAACGAGCACAGCCTGTGGTCCGGACGGCGCGAGGACATCGACAGCCCGCACACGCTGGAGCTATTGCCTAAGGTCCGCCAGTTGTTTCTTGAGGGCAACTACGCCGAGGGCCACCGGCTGGCGCAGCAGATGATGGTCCGCACCAAAATGGCCCCGTCCGCCTATCAGACCCTCGGCGACCTGACGCTCGAATTGGACCACGGCGCAGAAGTCGAAGACTACCGTCGGCTGCTGGATCTGGAGACCGCCATGGCCCGCGTTTCCTACCGCGCCGGCGGCGTTGAATACACCCGGCACGTCTTCGCATCGGCTCCGGATCAAGTCTTGGTGGTTCACATCGAATGCAACAAGCCGGGCGGACTGACGTTTACCGCCAAGCTCAGCCGCCCCGCGGACACCAGCGTGGAGTACCCCGCGCCGAACAGCGCGGTCCTTCGCGGGCAGGCTGCCAACGGCGGCTCCCGTTTTGAATGCCGCTTGGAGGCGCGGACCAATGGGGGAAAGGCCACTGTGACAGCCGGTGGACTTCGTTTCGAAGGCGCAGAGAGCGTCACTCTTCTGCTGGCCGCCGCCACCGATTACAAGCTAGACTACGAGGACTTCCACGGCGGCCCCGATCCCGCCCAAGTCTGCCGCAGCCGACTTACTGCGATCGCAAGACGTCCCTTCGAGGACCTGCGCTCGGCGCATATCGCCGCGCACAAGAAGTTGTTCGGCCGGGCCTCTCTGCAACTCCACGGCCCTGACCGCTCCAGCATCCCAACGGACGAGCGCCTGGCTGCGGTACAGGCGGGCGGCGAGGATCCGCAATTGGTCAATCTGTACTTCCAGTACGGCCGCTATCTGCTGATCAGCAGCTCCCGGCCTGGCGGTCTGCCCGCTAATCTGCAAGGAATCTGGGCCGACGGCTTGAATCCGCCCTGGTCCGCCGACTACCACGTCAACATCAACATTCAAATGAACTACTGGCCGGCCGAAGTTACCAACTTGGCCGAATGCCATACGCCGCTATTCGACTTCACCGACATGCTGCGCGCCCCCGGGCGCAAGACGGCCAAGATCGCCTACGGTTGCCGGGGCTTCGTGGTCCACTACACGACGAACCTTTGGGGCCAGACCGCGCTCACGGGGCAAACCGTGTGGGGTCTGTGGCAAGGAGGCTCAGGCTGGCTGGCGCGGCATTATTGGGAACATTACGCCTTCGGCCGCGATCTCAAGTTCCTGCGCGAGCGCGCCTACCCGGTGCTCAAGGAGGCCGCCGAGTTCTACCTGGATTTCCTTGTCGAGGATCCGCGCACCAAGCGGCTGGTCGCCGGTCCCGCCTCATCTCCCGAAAACCGCTACATTCCCCCTGGCGGCGGCAAGGCCGATGTGGATATCGCCCCGGCCATGAGCCAGCAAATCGTCTGGGACACGCTCACCAACGCCATCCGCGCCGCCGAGATTCTGGGCGTCGATGAAGAATTCCGGCGCCGCGCCTCCGAGGCCCGCGCGCGCCTCGCGCCGATCCAGATCGGCAAGCACGGCCGGATTCAGGAGTGGTCCCAGGATTTCGACGAAGTGGAGCCGGGCCACCGCCACATCTCGCAGCTTTACGCTTTGCACCCCGGCCAACAGATCTCCACGGCGCGCACTCCGGAGCTGGCAGCCGCAGCTAAACGCACGCTCGAGCGCCGGCTGGCGCACGGCGGCGGGCACACGGGCTGGAGCCGCGCCTGGATCATCAACTTCTGGGCGCGGCTGGGCGAAGCCGAGCTGGCCTACGAGAACGTCATGGCCCTGCTGCGCAAGTCGACGCTGCCCAATCTATTCGACACTCACCCGCCTTTCCAGATCGACGGCAATTTCGGCGGCACGGCCGGGCTGGCCGAAATGCTGATTCAGAGCCACGCCGGCGAGGTCGCGCTGCTGCCCGCTCTTCCCAAGGCTTGGCCTATGGGCATCTTCCGGGGCTTCCGCGCTCGGGGAGGCCTAACGGTGGATGTAAGTTGGGCGGGAAGCAAGCTCGTCTCTGCCTACTTCCAGGCGGCCGTAGATGGCAAGCACCAGATCCGGGTCCCGCGCGGTACAAAGATCAAAGCCATGGATCCGCGCCCGCGAACCGGACTCCCGCAGCCCGATGCGGACGGGCGTTTCCCGCTCGCCGTGCAGGCGGGGCGCAGCGTTCACATCACGTTCGCCTGAGCGGTGGAGGGAGCACTCTGCTCGAAGCGCTGCCGCGAGGCCCACAAGCCGAGGCCCGGATTGGGAACGAAGTAGATCTCTTCGCCGTCCACCGTCTGGAAGCCCTCCTGAAGGCGTTCCACGTCGTAGCGGCGCTGCATCTCCTCCAGCGGCGCGTAACGGAAGCCCAGAGCTTCCACCTCTTCTTTCGTCAGGCGGCCCGGACAATAGGTCACCGTAAACCTACCGTCGGTGGAACCGTGCATCAGGTGCGCCGCCGTGCCTAAACTGCCGGCGAGATCTTCATTGTGCTTCACCGCCTCCAGCGTCGCTTCCCTTCCCCGGTAGCCGTATTTGCGGATCAACCTGTCGATGCCCGGGTCTTCGCCGCACTCGCGAACTCCCGGCGCCAGAATCACAAGCTCCGCGCCGTCCGCCAGCGCCATACGCGTCCGGTAGATGGCCTTGTTGCCGATCCAGGTGCTGCGGTACTCATCCGGCCGGAGATAGACCACGGCCTTGCGGATCTCCCGGTCCAAAAGCGTCACATTCACTTGGACGCTGAGCTCCGCGGCGCGATAGAAACATTCCGGTCCATCGCCGATGAAAAGCCCGCGCACCACCGGCTGGCCCTTCGAATCCGCGCTAACCACCGTATGCACATACACCACCGGCAGATGCCGCGCAAAATGTTCCGAAGCATAGTTGAGAATCCGCCGGATGGGATTGTCCGCCCGTCCCATCAACCGCTCCAGTCCGTAGACCGCGCTGACGAAGTGGCTCTTGTTGATCCCCTCGGCGCCGCCCGTCCCCACGAAGAGATTCTTGTTGTAGGATGCCATGCCCATCACTTCGTGCGGCACCACCTGCCCGAACGACAGGATCAGATCGTGACCCCCCTGCGCCACCAGGCGCGCCACTTGCGCGGGCCAGGCGAAATCCACCAAGCCGCCCACTTGCTCGCGCACGTATTCGGCGGGCACTTCGCCTAGCGTCTCAAATCCGTTGCGCCAGTCATGCACCCGGAACAGCTCCAGCGGCATCTCACCGAACATGGCGCGGAGTTCTTCGGTTGTCATCGGAAAGTGCGTCCCGATGGCGGGCAGCACGTCCTTCAACGCCGGTCCATAATACTCCCACGCAAATCTCGTCAGCAGCCCCGCCTGGGAGTGGATCCGGCTTCCGTCCGGCGGCAAGCACAGCACGCGCTCGCGGGCGCCCAGTTGATCCAAGGCTCGGTACAGGCCCTCTCGAAGCTGATCCGGGCTCAAAACTGTCTGTTCGTTTCCGATCGCAACCAGCAGGCTCACGCCTTCAGCCTATCACGAGCCCGCTCCCCGCGCGCCGGTCCCATGCGTGGTACATTATCCTCCAAGGGAGGAGACTATGGCCTGCAAAACTCCGAAGAAGACGGCCAAGAAGCCCGCGCCGAAGAAGAAGTGAACGCCGGGCCTGACATCGGTCACTTTCCCGGCGGCGTGCGGACAAAAGCAGCGATGTCGTCCAGCACGTAGCCGGGAATGCGGCCGGGCTTAGCGTACTCGGCCGGCAAGGACTTGCCTTCTCCCTCCAGAAACAAGTGGTTTAGCCTCGGGTAGCTTTTCATCACCACGTCTTTGCGGACCGTCAGACCCGTCTTCCACATTCCGAAATCCTTCATCGTCACCTGGTAATCCCTCTCCCCTTGCAGAATCAGCATCGGCATGGCGAGCTTGGCTGCCGCCGCTACGGGATCGTACTTCCCCAGATCCGCCCAGTACGAAGCAGGCGCGGCGGCGCGGAGCTTCTCCAGCGTCTCCCGCGGCGCTCCCAAGTACTCGAGTTGTTCACGTGCCAGTTCCAGGATTGGCCGCGCGTTGGCCGCCAGCAAGATGACACCGGCCAGGCTGGGATCCGAGGCCGCGATCCGCGGAGCTAAATAACCACCGAGGGAATGCCCCAGGACGAACACCCGCTTGGGGTCGATGCGGTTCTGCTTGCGTGCCAGAGCGATCGCGTTCAGGGCATCCTCGATGACTTCATCCTGCACCGTCGCCACCGGCCGCTGCGGGTACTGTTTGGTCCGCTTGACGTAGCGCAGCGTGGCGACGCCCCGGGCGGCGAGCCCTTCGGCCAGGTCGCGGAACGGAGCGTTGGCCGCCACGGTTTCGTCCTGGTCGTGCGGACCGCTTCCATGGACCAACACCACCACTGGAAACGGACCGGGGCCTTCGGGCACAGTCAGGACGGCAGGCAACTTGAGATCGCCCGACTCGACCACCAACTCGCCCGGCTTGGGAGGCTCCGGCGGAGGCGGCATCAACCGCAGTCCGGCCACCCGGCCCTGCGCATCGATGGCCACCACTACGTTCATGCGCGCTCTTTCGAACACGGCGGGGAAAGTGTAGACCTCAACGCCTTGTGTATTGGAAACCTGTGGCTGAGGGCGGCCTCCTTGAAGGGCCCCCAGCGACTTGAGCACCGGCCCTACCGCAGCCGCCAGTTTCTCCTGGGGCAGCGCGGCGCTCATCTGCGGAGAGAAGCGCGCGGCCACGGCGGCGAAATCCTGCCGTAGAAGTTCATCAAAGACCGCCTCGGCGACGCTTCGAGGTTCGACAGCCATCGCTGGCCATAGAAGGAAGGACGAAAGCAAGAAGAGGTATGGAATGCGGCGCATGCAGCCAGTCTATCAACGGGGGGAGTGCGCGGAGGCGAGCGCTGCGGCAGTGCAACCCACGGCCGGCCTAGATTGGGAGGCCCGCGGCACTGCGCAGGTAGAATTGCGCTCCCTGCCGTCCTGCGACCGCAAAGCCCGGTGAAGGAATATAGCCCCGCCTACCGTTTCCGGATGGTTGCCACCGCTTGGGCTTCCGCGGACCGGCCCTCTCCAACCGGCCCCAGACGCTCAGCGGTCTTGAACTTGACCGACACGCTGGAGACCTCCAGGCCGAGCGTCTCGGCGAGCTTCTCCCGGATCGCCTGGCGGAAATCTTTGAGCTTGGGTCGCTCCAGGATCACCGTCGAGTCCACGTGGACCACCTCATAGCCGGCCTCCCGCACCAGAGCCAATGCATGCCGCAGAAATACCAGGCTGTCGGCGTCCTTCCAGCGGGGGTCGGTGTCGGGAAAGTGCATCCCAATGTCGCCCAGCGCCGCGGCCCCCAGCAGTGCGTCCGTGATGGCGTGCGCGAGCACGTCCGCATCCGAGTGGCCCGCCAGCCCGAAATCGGAGGGGATGCGCACTCCGCCCAACACAAGCGCACGGCCGGCTTCCAAACGGTGTGTATCCCAGCCCTGGCCCGTGCGGTATTCGCTCACGACGCCTTCCTGTGCCGGGACTCCTCGGCCAGAAACAGGCGGGCCAAGTCCATATCCGAGGGCTTGGTGATCTTGATATTACGGTCGCTGCCGGGGACCACGCTCACCTCCACCTGTTCCAGACGCTCCACCAGGCTCGACTCATCTGTGCCCGTAAAGCCGTCCTCCCGGGCTTTGGCGAAGGCGCGTTGAAGCAGATCGAAACGGAAGACCTGCGGCGTCTGAGCCAGCACCAACCGCTCCCGCGGAATCGTGCCATGCACCTTGTTGCGCTTGACTTGCTTGACCGTGTCCACCGGCACAATGCCCACGATGGCGGCGCCACAGGCAGCAGCCTCATGGATGGCGCGCTCGATCGTCGCCGTATCAATGAATGGCCGCACGGCGTCATGGACCGCGACTAGATCCACGTCGGAGGCCAGCGAAGCGAGCGCATTCTCGACCGACTGCTGGCGGGTGTCGCCGCCTTCCACCAGCCGTACCGGTTTGGCCCGCGGTTCGGAGGCGAGCAGCTTTGCAACCCACTCCATATCCTCGCGGCGCAGAGCCACGACAATCTCCGTCACCGAAGCACACGCCTCAAACTTGTGTATGGTGTGCAGCAGTATGGGACGGCCGTCAAGCAGCATGAACTGCTTCCGGCTGATGCCTTCTTTTTCCGGGGACTGGCGTCCCATGCGGGTGCCCAGCCCCGCGGCAGGCAATATGACGGCGACTTTCATGGCTTCGGTTGTTTCTCCCACAAACCGCAGACGGCCCGCTCGCGCACCCTTCCGCTCAGCCTACCATCCTAGCGCGGCGGACCGGAGGTCGGGCTGGGAGATTCCCGTTGTGCCCGGTCCCCGGATTTGTCCCCCTGGGGCTTGTCGTAGACGGCGTGCACGCGCTCGTCGTAGCGCCCGAAGATCATCTTGCCCGCGGTGGTCTGCAAAACGCTCGTGACGGAAATGTCAATCGTCTTGGAGATCATCTTCTTGGCATTGTCCACCACCACCATGGTGCCGTCGTCAAGATAGGCCACCCCCTGGTTGTATTCCTTGCCTTCTTTCAAGATGAACACCCGCATGGTCTCGCCGGGCAGCACCACCGGTTTGAGCGCGTTCGCCAGCTCGTTGATGTTGAGCACCTCGACGCCGTGCAACTGCGCCACCTTATTCAGGTTGAAGTCATTGGTGACGATCTTGCAGTCGTAAGCCTTCGCCAGCTCGATCAACTTCCTGTCCACGTCGCGGATGTTCGGAAAATCGTCCTCCAGAATTTGCACGTCGAGCTGCGGCATCTTCTGAATCCGCTGCAAGAT
>JAIMAR010000004.1 GCA_023511855.1 Bryobacteraceae bacterium | reverse complement strand
GAACATGGGGATGTTGTGCTTTTTGCCTAGCTGAATCCACTGCCGGCGGGAGATGCGGCCCGCGGCGTCATTCTTGTTGAGGTAAAACATCATGGCGGTGGCGGGGCCGATGGCGCGCTCGGCCTCCTCCAGCGTTTCGACCCAGACGATTTTAGCGCCGGCCACCAGCATCTGCGCCTCATAGCCGCTGCGGTGGCTGCGCTGCTGGATGACTTCGTTCGGCATCCCCTCGGTGTTGGGGAGCGCGGCGTAGCGCTTGCGGTCGCCGCGGGTGATGCACGCCGCTGTCGCCACGGTGATGGCGGAAGCGGCTCCGGCGGTGACCATGGCGGCGGGGACGTCCAGGATGTCGGCGATGCGCGCGCCGACCTTCACCTGGAGATCCGGCAGGTCCACGAAGTAGCGCGAGGCTTGCTCCATGGCGCGCACGACCTCGGGCGGCATGATGGAGCCGCCCAGGATGGTCAGCGTGCCCGCGCCGTTAATCAATGGGCGCACGCCGATGCGTTCGTAGACGCCGGCGCCGGCCAGGGTGCGTTGCCGCCGGGCAGCCTTGGCCTTGCCGGTGGCGCCCAATGCGGCCATCACCGCGGGCGTGCTGAAGAATTTTCTCCGCGTGGTTCTGCTTGGCATATTCGATTCCTCCCGCGCTGCCGCCATGGACGCGAGCCATGGCGGGCCTCCTGGCTGCTATGATCCTACTTTCGGAGGATGGTGTGAACCGCAGGCAATTCGCATCCGGCTCGATTCTTTTTGCGACGGCGGGGTCTCAGGCCAGCAGGGCTCAAACCAAGGCAGCGCCCGCTTCGGAAGCCCGGAGGCGCATTGCGAAGGCAGCCGCGGCGGCTCTGGCCATGCAGCGGCGAGACTGGGAGCAAGGCGTCTTGGCTCAGGCGTTTCTGGAGGCAGGCGACGACAACCAGGTCATTCTCCTAACCAAGGCGGCTATCGTGCAGAGAGCCGCCGATGGGCGTTTGGCCGTGGTCATCAGCGGCGGGCCGACCGACCCCGCGATGGGCGGCGAAGCCTATTGGCGCGCGGGGGAGCTCACGGGCGATCCGGAGATCCGGCAAGCCGCGCAAGGGCTCCTCGATTACATCCTCCAGCGCGCGCCGCGCGCCGCCGACGGGACGCTCTATCACGTTTTCCGCCGTCCCGAAGTCTGGTCGGACGGGTTTCACTGCGCTCCTCCGTTTCTGGCCTCCCGCGGCCTATACGACGAAGCGCTGCGCCAGATCGAGGGCTACCGCAAGCGGCTCTGGAATGCGGAAAAGAAGCTGTTGTGGCACGTCTGGGACGAGGAGAAACAGGACTATACGCGCAAGAATTTGTGGGGCGTGGGCAACGGCTGGGCCGCGGCGGGTCTGGCGCGCGTGATTCGCGCCTTGCCGGCTTCCCGTCAGGAGGACCGCAGCCGGCTGGCCGCTTTTCTCAAGGATCTGATCGACGGGTGCCTGGCGCATCAGCGCCCCGACGGCTTGTTCCACGATTTTCTGGACCGTTCCGACACGTTCGTTGAAACCAATCTGGCGCAGATGCTGGCGTTCGCCATTTACACCAGCACCGCCGGCGGCTGGATGCCGCACTCGTACGTAGCGCACGCAAACCGCATGCGCGCCGCCGCGCGAGCCAAGATGGACCGGTTTGGTTACGTGCAAGGCGTCTGCGGCGCGCCCAACTTCGACCATCCCGGAACGGCGACCGAAGGCCAAGCCTTCTGCATTCTGATGGAAGCGGCGGGGCTCAAATACGAAGCGGCCCGGCGCCGCACTTGAGGGCGCAAACGCCGTGCTGGGTACGCGTGGTTTCCCTGGGAGCCGGGCGCCATGCACCCGGCTGTTGCGATCAGGGCTTAGGCGCCTCCGTTTCTCCGGACCGCCTCTTGAGGAACGAGTCCAGCAGGCCCCGGGCCTTTTCCACGGCAGCCCCTTTGACCATGCCGCCGATATCGGGATAGATCTTGGGCGACTCCAACGTCCCGCGCACGCGCACTGGCACCCTCAGGCGCCCCGCACCCGCGGCATCGCGTTTCCCGGCGAGCCGTGAAGCCAGCTCGCCGGTCATGTCGGTCACCAGATCGAAACTGATCGCATGATCGAAAGCAACCCACCCCTGGCCCGTTACCGTGGAAGATGTATTCTGCAACGCCAGCTCGGGGAAGACCACCTGGCCGTTGCGGATCTCAAACCGGCCGCTGAGGGTCAGAAAGTCCGTCGTCCCCGCTTTCCCCTCCTCTCCCGCGAGTACGTTCCGGATCCTACCTTCGATCGTGCCCAGCAGGTCGAACAGGGCCACCTTTCCCTGCTCCACGCGGATCGTCCCGCCGCCTCTCAGCGAGTTGCGTAGTTGGGCGGCGTCCCGTCCGGCGAACTCGATCCGGTAGTCCGGAATCTCCGCGAGGCCGGATACAGACTCCTTGGCTGCGGTGAAGGCGCGCAGCATCTGCTCCATCCTGACGCCTCGGATCGATCCGCTGTTTGTTCCGCTCATGCCGGCCTGGCTGTAGCGGACGGACAAAGCGCCCTTCCAGGTCCCTTCGCCCAACCGCAAGGACGCCGAGGAGGTGCTGATGTCCACCGCCGGGTCGCCCAGCGCCTGCCGAACGGCGATGCGGAACGGGGCCTGTCCGCCGAGCGGCAGCCGGGTTTCTTTCGCGCGGCCGAGGGCAAAGTGCGAGAAGACCACTTGCCCGGCGCCCTCGGCCACCGTCATGAGGTCGCCTTGTACGGAGGCTTTCAAAGAGACCGCTGCATCCGCCGGAGGCTCCCGCAGCAGGTCCCCCAAATACTGACTACGCACGGCCTCCGGCATTTCGGCGGGAACCAGCATCACCGAGAGTTCTCCTTCCGCAGGCAGGGAATTCGGTGTCGCCGGCCCGGCTTGTCCTTTGAAGCCGAGCCGGGACCTTTTCGCTCCGAACACTTGCGCTTCGAGATCCACGCGTGCGGGGCGTCTCGAGCCGAAATCCGAAACCGTCAACTGGATGCCCCTCAGCGTGAGGTCCGCTGCCCGGCCATGCCTGCGGTAGCGCACGCTGCCATTGGTAAGCAAGATCCGGTCCACGGACACCCGCTTGCCGCTGCTTTGCTCAGCGTTGTCGGCGCTCTGGGGCTCGGCTTTACCCAGCGCAGTGACCAGCGCCGCTACGTTGCTCTCGCCTCTGGCATTGGTCTCGACATTCAGCGCCGCTTCGCGCAGTTCCACGCTCCGCACGCGCACCTCTTGCCCAAGCAGAGAAAACAGCCCCACTTGGGCGCCTGCCTCCTCCACCGCCAGCATCGGCTCTGCTGAGAAACCGGGTGCGTTACCGACGGTGATCTTACGCAAACGAACGACGGGCTGAAAACGGATCCATGGAATCAGGTCGAAGCTTCCTTCCTGCACCGTAACGGCCACGGGCAGGCCCGCCGTTGCCGAGCGCACCACTGCGCCGATCCGTGCAGGCGTCAGCAGCGCCTTGATCGCCAGACCGCTTCCGACAACCAGGACCGCATAAATCGCGATCAGCCAAATCACGACCTTCAGCGCAACTCGCACGACATGCCTCCTAAAGAGCGGCCAGCTTTTGAAGGGCTTCGGCCGTTCCCAAATCAGTTGTTTTGGCGGCCATGGAAATGCCGCGGAATCTACTCGGTCATCGCCTCCAACGGCATGGGGCGGCGAGGGGCCGGCAGCACCGGCACGAGCGGCGGACCAGCCAAAGCAATGGTAGTCTTGCTGGAGTTGATGTCAAAGATCTCCAGCGTGGGCACGACCGTACAAGACTGCGGCGCAAGATTCACCAAGGAGGTGAGGCTGGGCCGCTCCGTGCGCACGGTCAGCGAAGCCGCCACCAGAATTCTGGGCGGAGGGAAGATGAGGATAGTCGCCTGCGGGGAATAATCGAGCCATTTCGCTGTCCCCGGCGCGAGGTTTTCAATGGTCTCCTGTTGGAGCAGCGAACCGCCTTGGTCGTAGAGACGCACGTCCACGCGGCAAGGAGGTAGCGCCCGGTCCGGCAGAGGATGGCGCGTGGTGTTGAGCAAGGTGATCCGCACGGTCTGGCCGGGGACGATGCCCACGGCAGCGAAGTCGTATCCGGCCAAGCGCGTCAGGGCTGAGTCCTGGCACCACACGCCTGCCGGAAACACCGAGACGAATAAGAGCTTCACGATTAGGCTTCGCATGGTTGCCTCCGGCCGGAGCCGCCGGCGGCCCCGGCTGTCTATTACTTTAGACCCGCGGCGGGTAGAAAGGTTGCGCCGTTCGGCGTGGTCTTCCCCCGGAGCAGGCCTGCCGGTGGTATATGTCAACAAGATGACGGCCGGCAGCGCGATCCAGAGACAGCCGGCCGAAAAGGAGGAGATGGCCTCATGAAGTCGGATTCCCGCGGTCATAGCATCACGCGCCGCCAGGCGCTACAGCGCTCGGCGGGGGCGTTTCTGATTCTGCCGAGCGGACTGGCCCGCGGCTATGCCGCCAACAACAAACTCGACATCGGCGTGATCGGCTTGGCCGGGATGGGCGGCGTGGATGCTTCGACGCTCCACAAACTGGGCGAGAACATCGCGGCGCTTTGCGACGTTGACGCGCAGGTTTTGGAAAGGCGCGGGGCGGAGTATCCCAAGGCGGCGCGGTACACCGACTTTCGCAAGATGATCGAGAAAGAGAAGCTGGACGGAGTAGTGGTGGCGACACCGGACCACAGCCACGCTTATATCAGCGTTTGGGCCATGAAGCACGGGCTCCACGTTTACTGTCAGAAGCCGCTTTGCCAGACGGTGCACGAAGCGCGGGTGATGGCCCAGGTGGCGGCGGAAACCGGCGTAATCACCCAGATGGGCACATCCAGCACCTCCGAGGAACGCAACATGCGGACCGTGGAGCTGATTCAATCGGGCGCGCTGGGCGAGATCACCGAGGTTCATGTCATGACCGACCGGCCGGTGTGGCCGCAGGGCTTCGAGCGCCCGCCGGGCGAGGATCCCGTGCCGCCGCACCTGGATTGGGATCTGTGGCTGGGGCCGGCCCCGCTGCGCCCGTATCAGTCGGTGTGGCCGGCGGGACACAAGGTGTATTGGCCGGACCAGAGGAAGCGATTCATTTATCACAAGGAAGGGGACATTGCTCTTTATCACCCGTTCATGTGGCGGGGCTGGATCGAGTTCGGCAGCGGCGCGGTCGGGGACATCGCCCCGCACAGCATGAATGTGATCTTCTGGGCGCTGGATTTGGGAGCGCCCGCGGCGGTGGAGGTGGTGGAGACCAGCGGCATGGCGAGGGAGATGTATCCCGAATGGAGTGTGATCCGCTGGGAGTGGCCGCAGCGCGGGGTGCATCCTCCGCTCAAGATCTACTGGTACGACGGCGGCAAGACGATACCGGATTCGATCACGGGCGGCCGCGGAGGGGGCTTGGTGTGGATCGGAACCAAGGGCAGCCTGCCACCGGGACGGGGTCCATACCTCGGCCAGAAAACGGAGCCGTATGTGCAGCCGCCGCCCAGAGAGTGGGGGCGCGAAGAGGTGCACAAGGACTGGGTGGAGGGGATCAAGCGTGGGAAACAGCCCGGCTGCGATATGACCTACGCCGGGCCCTTCACCGAAGCGTATCAACTGGCGGACGTGGCGCTGCGGGTGGGGCACCGCATCGAGTGGGATCCTCTGGCCTTCCGCATCACCAACTGCCGGGAAGCCCATCAGTATCTAACCCGGGAATACCGCAAGGGTTGGGAGCTGAAAGAGATCGCCGGGCGGGCGTACGAGGTGCGCCCGCCAGAAAAAGGCCTTGGCGGTTAACGACGACTCGGCCGCGCAGAGCAGAGCGGCCTACCAGAACCGCACGTAGAACCAGACGATGACGGTCAGGATGACCGCGGTGTGAATCACGTCCCAGTGATTCCAGCTTGCGCGTGTGGCGGCGCGCTGCTCCGGCGTAGAGCTGGCAAAGGTCAACCCGGTCAGTTCGTGGTCCGGCTTGGGCCGGGTGAACGCGCTGATCACCAAGATGAGCGTGACCGTTAAGAAGAACAGCAGGACGCAGAAGTGCAGCCAGTTGATGGCCGCCACGCGAGCCAGCAGGGTTCCCTCAGGCAGCGAGTTGCGGAAGATGGTAAGCACCAAGCGCAGCATGCCAATGATAAAGCCGATGACGAGGCCCCAGTAGCCCGCCGCGGGCGTGACGCGTTTGGAGAATACGCCCAGCAAGAACACGGCCGCAATCGCCGGGGCGATCAGCGATTGGACAATCTGCAAGTACTCGTAGAGCACATTGGCCACGAACCGCATGACGGGGATCCAGACGACGCCAAGCAGCACCACGGTTGCCGTCGCCATCCGGCCGACTTTGACCAAGTGCTCCTCGGTGGCTTGGGGGCGGTATTTCTTATAGAAGTCCACCGTGAACAACGTGGCGGAGGAGTTGAACAGGGAGGCCAGCGAGCTCATCAACGCTGCGACCAAGCCGCCCACCACCACGCCCTTGATGCCGGCGGGCAGAAGAGTGGAAACCAGGGCCGGGAACGCTTGATCGGCGCGCTCGATGTTCAGCATGCCCTTCTGAACCAGGGCGTAGGCGATCATGCCCGGCATCAGGAAAATGAAGACGGGGGAGAGTTTCAGGTAACCGGCAAAGATGGCGCCGCGGCGGGCGTGGGTCTCATTCTTGGCCGAGAGCGTCCTCTGCACGATGTACTGATCCGTGCACCAGTACCAAAACCCGATGATGGCCGAGCCGAGCAGCACGCCGGTCCAGGGGAAGTTGGGATCGGAGGCGGGGCGGATCAGGTGGATGTTCGGGCCCACCAGCCGCTCGACTTCGCTCCAGCCGCCGACCTTGATGAGGCCGACGATGAGGATCACGATGGACCCGAGCAGCAGCACCGGCGTCTGAAGCACGGAGGTATACAGGACCGCCTTCATGCCGCCCAGGACGGTGAAGAGGCCGGTGATCAGCACCAGAGAGATCGCGCCAATCCAAAAGAAGTCGATGCCCATCCAGGAGTCGATTCCGAGGACGGTCTTGAAGACGACCCCACCGGCATAGACCGTGACGGCCACCTTGGTCAGCACGTAGCTGACCAGCGAAATCACGGAGAGGAAGCTGCGCGCGCCGGAGTGGTAGCGCTTTTCGAGAAACTCCGGCATGGTGAACACGCGGCTGCGTTCGTAGAAGGGTACAAAGACCCAGCCCAGCACCAGGATCAGCCAAGCGTGCATCTCCCAGTGCGCCATGGCCATGCCCGACTCGTAGCCGGCGCCGGCCAGGCCGACCAAGTGTTCGGAGCCGATGTTGGAGGCGAAGATGGAGGAGCCGACGGCCAGCCAGCCCGCATCACGCCCCGCCAAGAAGTAATCCGTGGTGTCTTTCTCCTTTTGCCGCAGCACCCACACCACGATTGCAGCCAAACCTGCGAAGAATCCGAGCAAAACGATCCAGTCCAACGCACCGAATGCGACCATCCGTTTTGACCATCCTTATCCGCCCGAACCACGGGCATGTGTAACGAAAACGCTTACAAAGCCATTAATTCTATCCTTTTCGGCTGGGCTTGTCGACGCCACCCCCGCAGCTATTCCGGTGCGGCCGCCTGGCCGGAATCCGTCGCCCCGTATTCCTTGAGCTTGTTGTGGAGGGTCTTGAGGCTGATGCCGAGGATTTCGGCGGCGCGGGTTTTGTTGTTGCGGGTGTGTTCCAGCGTGCGGAGGATTAAGGCCTTTTCGGCCTCCTCGACGGTGGTCCCGACCGGGAGCCGGATAGAGGCGGCATCGTCTTCGGCAGATGGGGCGAGGGAGGCCGGCGCAAAAGGCTGGGGCAAATGAGAAACGCGTAGCGTACCTTCCCCGGCCACGATGACGGCGCGCTCCAGAACGTTGCGCAGCTCGCGGACATTGCCGGGCCAGGAGTGGCTCTTGAGCATTTCGATGACCTTGGGTTCGATGTCGGTGACTTTGCAGCCGTGCTTGCGATTCAGGGAAGCAAGCAAGGCTTCGCAGAGAACCGGGATGTCCTCCTTGTGTTCGCGCAGGGGCGGCATATGGATGCGGAAGACGTTAAGCCGGTAGTAGAGATCCTCGCGGATCTGACCTTTTCGGACCGCATCCTCGACGCGCCGGTTGGTGGAGGCGATGACCCGAACATCGACGAGGATCTCGGCCTTTCCGCCGAGGCGGCGAACGCGGGAGTCTTCGAGCACGCGCAACAGCTTCGCTTGGGTGGGGAGTGGCATATCGCCGATTTCGTCGAGGAGCAAGGTGCCGTTCTGCGCCAGCTCGAAGCAGCCGGCGCGCCGCTCGACGGCCCCGGTGAAGGCGCCTTTCTCGTGACCGAACAGCTCGCTCTCCATCAGGGTTTCGGGCATGGCGGCGCAGTTGACGGCGACGAACGGGCCGTCGCGGCGCGGGCTGAGGGCGTGGATGGCCCGGGCGGCGAGTTCCTTTCCGGTTCCGCTTTCACCCGTGATCAGGACGGCAGCCTTGCTAGGGGCGACTTGCCGGATGAGCGAGAAGACCTGCTGCATGGCGGCCGAGCGGCCGGCCAGATCGCCGAGCACGCCCTGGTAGCTCAACTGGCGTTGCAGCCGTTCCGCTTCCTCCGCCAGGCGGCTCTGGCGCGCGGCGCGCTCCAAAAGCGTGCGCAAGGCCTGGGGCTGGATGGGCTTTTCGAGGAACCAGAACGCGCCCAGCTCGTGGATGGTGGAGATCGCCGTCTCCAAGTTCCCGAACGCCGTGACCACGATGGCCGCCGGCGCACCGGCTTGGGCGTTGAGGGCACGCAACAGCGCGGCGCCGTCCATGCGCGGCATCATCAGATCGGTCACCATGACCTCGGCGGGAAATTCGGCTAGGATTTCCAGCGCCTCTTGCCCGTCGGCGGCGGTGCGCGTTTCGTAGCCCCAGGCGGAGATCATGTTGGCCAGGCCGGTGCGCTGGTTCTCTTCGTCGTCCACGACTAAGACCCGCACTGGCCGCCGGCTGCGTTCACTGCTCATGGCGGATATTGTAGCGCTCAAGGCGGCAAGCGCTCGAAAAGCCGCCGTTGGGCTGGGCCGGCGAGGTCCCGCCGCGTCGGCCTCAGGCTTTGCCTTTCCACCTGCTGCGGACTCGGGGTATGTATTCTAGGTGTAGAGATTCGATGAGCCGCGCGGAGCTGGTCCAACAGGGGTTTGAGAAGTGGAAGTCCGACTTCCACTACGTGCGCCAGTTGTTCTGCCGCATGCTGGAGGAAGAGGGCGAGGTGGAACTGGCGGCGTTCGTTTGCCGGTGCTTTGACGGCGGAGGCCAGCCTGCCTCCGGCCTAACTGCCTTGCATTGCCAGGCGCTCTCGATTGTTTTTCAGCTTCTCAACATCGTCGAGGAGAACACCGCGAACCAAGTGCGGCGTCGCCTGGAGGACGCCGGCGAGCCGGAACCCGGCCTGTGGCTTCAAAGCCTGGAAGATTTGAAGCGGCGGGGGTTCGGTGAGGAACAAATTCGGGAACACTTGGCCACCGTCTCAGTGGAGCCGGTGCTGACCGCTCATCCGACCGAAGCGAAGCGCCCGTCGGTGCTGGACCATCACCGGGACATCTACCGGCTGCTCACTGAACGGGAGAACCGCTTGCTGACGGGCGTCGAGCGGGACATCCTGGAAAGGCGTCTCAAGGCCGCCTTCGAGCGACTGTGGCGCACGGGCGAAATCTATCTTGAGCGGCCGGATGTCACCAGCGAGGTGCAGCAGACGCTTTACTACTTGCAGTCTGTGTTTCCGGACGTGGTGGAGTTGCTGGATCTGCGCTTTCAACATGCTTGGCGGACCGTTTTCGGCAGCGAGTGTCCTCAGATGCCCGCGCTGCGCTTTGGAAGTTGGGTGGGAGGGGACCGCGACGGTCATCCCTTTGTGACGTCCGAGGTGACCAGCTACACGTTGAAGTTGCTGCGGCATGGGGCGCTGGATCTGATGCTGGACCGGCTGCGCGCGATCGGCCGCCGTCTGAGCTTGGCGGAACCCGAGCAGGGCCTGCCAGCAGCACTGGCCTCCCGCCTCGCCGCGCTCAGCGAACGGCTCGGCAGCGACGCCGAGGAAACGCTCCGCCGTTATGCCGGGGAGCCCTGGCGGCAGTTGGTTGGGCTGATCCGGAAACGCCTCGAACGGACCCGCAAGGAGGAAGACGGGCCTGTGGCCTACCGCTCCGCCGCAGAGTTTCGGGAAGACTTGGCCGTTCTGGAGAGTTCTCTCAAGGAAGCCGGGGCCGGTCGCGTAGTCGAGTTGGACGTACGGCCGCTGGCCGCTCAGGTGCGGACGTTCGGCTTTCAATTGGCGACGCTCGATATCCGCCAGAACAGCGCCTTTCACGACCGCGCGATCGCCGGCCTGCTGGCGGCTGCGGGCTTCTCCCGCTCGGACTATCCCAACTGGACCGAAGAGGAGAAGCTAGAGCTGCTCAACCGGGAGCTGGAGTCGCCGCGGCCTTTCACAGGACCGTACACCGTTCTCGATGGAGAGGCCAAGGGGGCTGTGTCGCTGTTCCAGACGCTGCGCCAGCACATCTTGCGCCACGGGCCGGAAGGCATTGGGCCGCTGATCGTGAGTATGACCCGCAGCGTGGCTGATTTGCTGTCGGTCTATCTGCTGGCCCGCGAGGCCGGTCTGCTGGTCCAGACGCCGGAAGGGCTGGCCTGCGAGCTGGCCGTTACGCCGCTGTTTGAAACGATCGCCGACCTGGACCGCAGCGCCGCGATCGTGGAAGATTTTTTGCGCCACCCCATGACCCGGCGGACGCTGGAACATTTGCGGCGGCGGGATCAGAAGCCCGCCCGCGAGCTGGTGGTCATGTTGGGCTACAGCGACAGCAATAAAGACGGGGGAATTTTGGCCAGCCACTGGAGCCTGCACCGCGCCCAAAGGCACATGGCGCGCCTGGCCCGGGAGCACAGCGTGCGGATCTCCTTCTTCCATGGCCGCGGCGGGACCATCGGCCGAGGAGCGGGTCCCGTACATGTCTTCCTGGAAACTCTTCCTCCCGGAGCCTTGCAAGGCCGGATCCGGCTGACAGAACAGGGCGAGGTGATCTCGCAAAAGTATTCCAACCGCCTCACCGCCACCTACCAGTTGGAGAGGCTGCTGGCGGGGGTGGCGCACGCTTCCCTGCTCTCACAGAACGTGGAAGACGCGCCGCATCCGCTGGAGCCGCTGTGGGCGCCGGCCGTGGAGCAAAGCCTGAGAGCATACCGGGAGCTGGCGGAAAGCGAAGGGTTCATTACGTTCTTTGAGCAAGCCACGCCCATCGACGCGATTGAACACAGCCGCATCGGGTCGCGGCCGGCGCGCCGCACCGGGGCGCGCTCGCTGGCCGACCTGCGCGCCATTCCGTGGGTATTCAGTTGGAGCCAGGCACGGTTTCACTTGCCCGGCTGGTACGGAGTCGGCTCTGCGCTGGAGTGGCTGCGGGAGGCTTCGCCGGCGTCCTGGAAGGACCTGCGGGAAGGGATCCGCCACTGGCCTTTTCTTTCTTATTTGCTGCACAACGTGGAGGCGAGCCTGATGATGGCGGATCCAGGCTACATGGAGATGTACGCCGGGCTCGTGACCGACGAGGCGCTGCGGCGGCGAGTCCTGGCGATGATCCTCGCGGAGTACAATCGGGCGCGCCAAGCGATTGACGAGCTATTCGGACGCACGGCCGAGGAGCGCCGGCCGCGGCTGGCCCTGGCGATCGAGCTTCGCAAGAATGCGCTGCGCCCGCTGCACGAGCTACAAGTGTGCCTGCTTGCCCGCTGGCGCGCACAGCCGAGCGAAGAACAACTCCGAGCACTGCTGCTCACGGTCAATGCGATCGCGATGGGCCAAAAGATGACCGGCTGAGCGGCCTCTCACTCCCAGTCACACAAGGACTCGACATAGGCGGCCGAGCCGTCCCGCAACCAGCCGTCCAATTGGGCGACCTCTTTGAGCTGCTGGCCGCGCCAGCGGGTAACGGCGGCGAAACGGCAGTCCAAGTCCGGCAGCGCGGTCATGTCGCCCCAGAGCTTCTCGTACTGCGCCACCGGGAAGATGTCCTCTTGGCCGCGGCCCCAGCGTTTCTTGACGTCTTTTAGCGTGATGTAGGTCGGAATCCGCGCGGCGAGATTGCGAACCGCGGCGGCGACGCGTTCCGCATCGGTCAGATCCGAGCGCGTCAGTTGGAAGGTTTCTAATAAGCGGTCGATGTCCACCCAGGTGGTGGCGGAGTTGTAATAGGTGAGCCGGAATTCGACCTCCTCGGCGGGGAGCGCCAGGCCTTCGACCAGGCGCACACGCCCGTCGACGCGGGCCAGTCCGCCGCCGCGGTCTTCGAGCAGGCGCGGGACTACCTCGAAGGTCAGGGCGGCTCCGCTTTCGATGTGCAGGCCGAGCAGAGCCGGGTCGGCGTCCGTGCCCAGGGTGTCGACGTTGTGCACCATCAGGTAGCGCAATTGAGGGCGCAACGCCAGCAGCTCCAGCAGAACGCCGTTGCGGAGCATGTTGGGGATCTCGTACCAGTGCCCGGCCGGGTTCAGACCTTGGAGCGGCAGGTTGTCGGTGTAGTCGCTTCCTTCGCCGGCTTGCTCGGCCCAGTGAATGAGGGCGGCGCGGAGGCTGTCGCGGACTTTCTGGCGCTGCTCGTCGAGCACCTGCTGAGGCATCTCTTCCCAGGCGAAGCGCAGATCGCGGGCCATGGGCACCAGGCGCAGGCCCACCGCCCGCCCGGGGGAGAGCAGCAGAGGTCCCTCGTAGCCGTAGTTGCCGTGTTCGGCGAGCCAGTCCTGAATGGCGCCGTGGGTCAGGTAGCTGGTGGTGATGATGTGAGGCAGCGGGCAGCCGACGGCACGCGACAAGCGGCGGCTCTTGGCAAGATGCACTTCGATGAAATTCCGGTGACGTCCACCGAGCCGGCAGAACGGATGGAGCGCTTTGACGACGCCTGCGCCCTTGGTCCAGCGGGTTCCGATGCCGCCTGCGAGGGTGACCACGGCCAACTCACCGGCCGCCAGAGCCTCCAGGCCGCGGCGGCGGAGGCGTTCGGGCAGTTCGCCGGAGGCGTCGCTGACGTCGCCGGGACGCACGTCTTCGATGAGGCTGCTGGCAGGGAGGCGGTTCTGGGCCAGGCCGATGCGCCCGCTGCGCAAGTCGGCGCGGATCTGCTCATGCTGAACGCGGTCAAAGCCGAGCTCCTCGAGCCGCGCCTCCAGGCTTTGTCCGGCAGAGCGTTCCTGCTCCGATTGCTGAGGCAGCATGCGCTCGAACAGAGCCTGCACCATACCGGAGAGTTCCGGGCGGGTGCGGCAGGCGGCGGCGAGGCGGTCCAGCTCGGCGCGGCGGGCCGGGGTCAACAGGCGCAGCTCCTTGCGAAGTAGCGCGGGCGTCATGAGCGTGTAGTAGGCTTGCGGCAGCAGGGCGTTGTCTTCGCCGAGCAGCTCGGCGTAGGTTCCGCGTTCGTTGATGGCGAAGTTGTAGACCACCGGCTCCATGGCGAAGGGCATGGCGCGCTCCAGGCGGCGCTTGGTCTGCTGCATGATGGCGGCGAGACGGTCCTGAGCGGCGGGTTTGACGGCGGGGTCGAACAGGAAGCCCATGCCGCCGCCCGACATGCCGCCGAGCATCCAAAAGCCCCAGAATCCCGCGCCGAACTCCTCTCGCGCCTGGCGGATGAGCAGGTCCGTGTAGTAGTTGCCCGCCCAAGGGATGATGGTTTGGATAGGGCCGTGGAAATTGCGGTGGGTGGCGCGGCCGATGGCGGCGATGTCGCCGGCCTTGAGCAGCGCCACGACTTCCTCGAGAATTCGGATGGCCTCCTGCCGTGCAGCCCATTCGGCTTCCGAGCGCAGCAGGTACTTCTCGGTGACCATCTCCAGGATAGGGCCGACGTCCTGCGCCATTCCGCCGTGCACTAGGACCAGGCTGCGCTGGAGCTTCTCGCGCGTTTCCGGCGTGACTTCCTGCGTGGTGTAGACGGTGTGCCGCGGCAGCAGACAGCCGCGGCTGACGCCGTACTCGGGATCGCCGGGGCAGGCAACGGCGCCGCAGATCAGCTTGACTCCGGGCCACAGGCCCCCGGAATCCTGCCAACCTCCGCCCGAGCCGCCCAGCCATTCGCCGAGGATGGCGCGGGCCGCGACCAGCCGCCGATCCGCTTCGTCGAGGGGGCCTGTCAAGCGCCGGGTCTGATTGGTGGCGCGCATCATCACGGCGATCAGGCAGGCCAGCAGGCTGGTGGAGACGGCCAAGCGGGAGCCTTTGGGAATGTCGTGGACCTGACTGACGATTTCGATGCCGTAGCCCGGAACGCCGGTGAGGGCGGCAAGCACGTCGGTGAGCGGCACCGGCGCGCCTTCCAGAGCCGGTGGGACCAAGCCGGCGGCGATGAGGGCCGCTTTGAGCAGCCCCAGGTAGTCGCGGGCGAAGTCGAACACCTCAGCCAGCGTGCTGATTTCGGCCGAGGCCTGCAAATCGACGCTGACCAAGCGCAGCACCGGCTCGTCAATGACGCGGAAGTAGGCGGCCACGGGCGGCTGGGGCGTTCCTTCGCCGCCGGCGCCGCGCACGGCAAGGTCGATCGAGATGTTGAGCACCCGGGCACCCTCGGGGAAGTCCATTCCGAGGAAGAAAATATCGCTCCAGCCGCTGTGCGTCAGGTCCATGCGGACCGGGGTGGCTTCGCGCAGCACGGGGAACAGCGGTTGAGACGCGGAGCGCTCGAGCAGTTCGGGGCGTATGCGCAGCGGATAGTCGGCGGGATGGCCGGCGCGGAACATCCACTGGTTGCCGCGCACCGAGCGCACGCTGCGGCGGACCTGGTCGGCGAGGGTTTGAAAGCCGAGGCCGCGGTAGGCAGCCGCCAGCGCGCTGGAGATGGCCTCGCTGGGCCCGTGCTCCTGCTGGCTGGAATGGAAGATGCGGATGGCTTCCTCAAAGCGGCGGTTCAACAGGCATTCGTAGCCGTCGAATGGGATCCAGCCGCGGGGGGTCACGCCGGGCTTGAAGGGCAAATGGAAACGGTGGATGGCGTAAAGGAAGAAGAGAGCGCGGACGCGCTCGTAAAGGTTGGCGCTGGTCCGCCGGAGATGTTCGAGAGCCTGGCATTCAGCCAGCAAGTCGTCCCGCGAAGCCTGACGGCAAAAGGCGTCGAGAGAACGGTTGCGGACATCCGGGTCGTGGGAGAGGATGATGGAGGTCAGTTCGCTCATCGCGTCCTCGCTAACGGGCGGGGCTTTCCATGGCGGATTCGGCCAGCCAGCTCACCAATTGAGAAAGCAGGTAGTCCCGATCCTTGCCGCTCATGGCGAGAGCCAATTGCGCCAGCCACAGGCCGTAACGCGATCCGAGGTCGAAGCGGCTTCCGTCCTGCTCCAAGGCCAGATACTTCTCGGCGGCGGCCAGTTCCTGGAGGACTTCAGACAGACTGGCGGGCGGAGGGCCTCCGTTTTCGAAGCGGGCGGCGAGCAAAGCCATCAGGCGGGGAGTGAAAACGTGCATGCCGAAGAAGCAGAGGTAGTGTCCGGCTCTCAGGCCCGGGACCACGAGATGTTGCTCGGCCTCGGTAGGAGTGGGTTTTTCGAGGACGGTTTGGATGCGATAGAGATCCGGCCGGCCGTGGACCACCTGGCCGCCCACGGCGCCGAAATGGGGGAGCAGGCCCTCGCGCGTGGCCTTGACCGCGGAGACGGAGCATTCTTCGGCCGAGGCGGTTTCCACCAGGCGCTGGGCGCAATTGCGTCCGCCGCGGTGGACGTAGAGGTGGTCTCCGACGAGCTGGAGAAATGGTTCACCTGCGGTGAACTCCCGGGCGCAGTAGAGGGCATGGGCATAGCCACGGGGTTCGGGCTGGGGGAGGAAGGTTAAGCGGCGGCCGTGCAGGCCGGCCACGCGCTGATACGCCTCGCCGTCGCCGGGGAAGACAACCACGCCGACTTCTTCAATGCCGGCGCTGACCGCCTCCTCGACGAGGATGGCCAGGACGGACTTCGGAGAGCCATCTGGGCCGATGAGGGTCTGGAGGGGAAGCGTGCGCTGCTGGGGGGCGGCCGCGGTGATCACGGCTTTCCGAATCTTCACGGACCTTCTCCTTACGTTGCTGCTTACCGGCGGCCGGCAACAGCCAGTCCGGCGCGTCAAGCCCTCGCGGGCGCCCGAGCGCAGCCGCACCGGGCATTGCAATAACCGCAACCCGCGCCGTAAAGTTGCATTGTGATGCGTTTCCTGGCGCTGCCGGCCGCAGCAACGGTCATTCTCGCACAGAGCGCGCCGCCTCTGGAGAAGCCACAGGCCGAGACCTTCGACCGCACCGAAGAAGTGGCGCCGGGCGTCACCTTCCGCGAGCGCCGGTTCTGGCGTGGGGACGAGGGACCGTTCACGATGCAGATTCTGGAGATCCAGCCCAAGCACCCGGCGGTGAATCTGCTGGCGGTGCGCGGCAACGACCGGTTGAATTCCAGAGAGACGGTGAGTTCGATGGCGCGGCGCTACGGGGCTGTGGCTGCGGTGAACGGCGGGTACTTCGTGGTCAGCGGACCTTTGGCGGGTGCTTCCACCGGGCCGTGGCAGTTCAACCGCCGCCCGGCGTATGCAGGCTTGGGGCGCAGCGGCGTTGTGTTTTGCGAAGAGCAAGATTTTGTCGAGCAGCTCGAAGTAGCTCGGATCGACTGGCAGGGAGAGGTGCGCATAGCCGCAGGTCAGTTTTACCCGCTGGCGGGTCTGAACCGGGCGGCGGCAGGCGACGAGCTGGTGGTGTTTCAACCCGAGTTCGGCGAGACCACGCCGGCAGCGGAAGAAGGGGTGGGGGTTGCGCTGGACTCCGGCGGCAAGGTGGTTGCGATCGAAGAGGAGGGGGGTGGCATCTCCATACCGGAAGGCGGGCTGGTGCTTACTGGGAAAGGCGCTGCGGCGGAGTGGCTCGTCAGGCATGCCACAGAGGGGGCGGAGTTGCAGGTGGCCTACGCGCTCCGGACGTCGCCGGCGTTCTGCGTGGCGGAAGACATCGTTGGAGCGGGCCCGCGGATTGTGAGGGAGGGTGAGGTGTCTGTCGCGGAGGAGGGTTTTGGGCATGCTGCGGTAAGGCATCCGCGCACGGCCGCGGCCGTGACCCGGCGGGGCACGATCCTGCTTGTGACGGTGGACGGGCGGCAGGCCAACAGCATCGGGATGCGGCTGGATGAGCTGGCCGAGGAATTGGTGGCGCTGGGCGCACGGGAGGCGGTGAATCTGGACGGAGGCGGCTCGACGACCATGGTGGTCCAGGGACGAATTCGCAACTCACCTTCTGATCCACGGGAGCGGCCGGTCTCGGATGGGATTCTGGTCTTCAGCATCGCCTCGACGGAGGACCTGCAAGGATTGCTGGAGCGCCTGGTGAACAACACGGGGCACATCCAGCCGCAGCACTGGCCGGCTCTCCGGGAGGCGCTGTGGGAGGGTCCGGCTGCTTTGCGCCAGGCCGTGAACGCGCTGGAGGGACGCGGCGTCAGCCCTGCGGCGGCGCGTCTGCTGCGCGAAGGCGCTTACGCGGTCGAGGCGCAGGCCCGCTGAGCTACTGGACGGGGTAGCTGCCGACAGGCCGGACGGGTACTTTCTTCGCCTGCGTCTGCTCCCAGGCTTTGCGGATCTCTTCCGGGAAGCCTTGCATGAGCCGGTCGATGCGGGAGCGAATCTCCTTGACGATCTCGGGCCGCTCGGGGGCGACGTCGTAGCTTTCATCGGGGTCCTGAACCAGGTCGTAGAGTTCCGGTTGAGCCAGCGGGAGATTCACCCGGCCGCCTTGCGGCGCGGGCGAGTAGGCCGCGGAGTTGTGGCGGGCCACGTGGAGCTTCCACTGCTTCCAGCGGGCGCATTGCAGGTGGACGTTGTCGAAGTAGAGGAGCGCCTCGCGATCAAGCTCCGGCTTCTGGCCGCTGAGCATGGGCCAGATATCAATGCCGTCGAGCGGATTGGGTGGCAGGCTTGCGCCGCACAAGCGGGCGACCGTGGGCAAGATGTCCATGACGGACGCCACACCAGCGCAGGTCCTGCCCTTGGGGATGCGGCCGGGAAAGCGAGCGATGAAGGGGACGCGCTGCCCGCCTTCCCAGGTCATGCCCTTGCGGCCGCGCAGCTTGCCGGGACTGCCCTGATACCAGGGGCCGTTGTCCGAGCTGAACATCACCAGGGTGTTGTTGTCGAGACCGTGCCTTTTGAGCGCGGCCAGGATCTCGCCGGTGCTCCAGTCCAGCTCCTCGATGACGTCGCCGTAGAGGCCAAAGGGGGATTTGCCGCGGAAGCGTTCGGAGGCGCCCAACGGGATGTGCGGGTAGGTGTGGGGCAGGTAAAGGAAGAAGGGCCGGTCCTTGGAATTCTCGATGAAGCGCAGCGCCTGCTGGGTGTAGCGCGGGGTGAGAGTCTCCAGCACCGCTGGGTTTTCGATAACCTCGGTGTTGTGCATCAGCACGCGCGGATCCATGTCGTTGCTGTAGGGGATGCCGAAGTACTCGTCGAAGCCGCGGTTGGTGGGCAGATACTGCGGCAAATGGCCGAGGTGCCACTTGCCGATGCACATAGTGGCGTAGCCGCGGGCTTTCAGCATCTGCGCCAGGGTGACTTCCGAATCGGGCAGCCCGGTAGTGTCCTTGGGATTGAGAACTCGGGGCACGCCCGCGCGGGTGGGGTAGCGGCCGGTGAGCAGGGCGGCGCGGGATGGCGAGCAAACGGGGTTTCCAGAATAGAAGTGCGTGAAGCGGATGCCCTCAGCGGCCATGCGGTCGAGGTTGGGCGTGCGGATGCCGGAGCCATAACAACCCAAGTCGCCGTAGCCCAGGTCGTCACAATAGATGAGGACAATGTTGGGCGGCTTGCTTTGGGCAGCGAGGGAAGACGGACCGGCGAGGGCAGCAGCTCCGGCGGCGCCGAGGAAACGGCGGCGGTCGAGAACAGTCGTCATAATGAGAGCCTCCTGTTCCACGAGGATACACTTGACGGGCGTTCAGAAGGGATCGACAACCGGCCCCTTGCCTGCCTCCAACTGCGATATCATGCAGGCATTTCCGGTTAGGAGGCACTGCCATGAAAACAATCCAGAGGCGAGGGTTTTTCCGCGGAGCGCTGGCCGCCTTGGGCCTTGCTCCGGCGGCGCGCGCTTCTGCACAGCCGGGTGCGCCAGCGGCGGGTCCCAGCATCCTTCCGGCCTACTGCCGGGCGCAGAATTACCGTTCTTTGAAACAATCGAGCCATGACCCCACGGGCGGCAACAGCGACCGTTGGCCGATCCCGCCGGGAAAGGAAATCGAGATCTTCAACCAGAGCGGGCCAGGCGCGATCACGCACATCTGGTTCACCATCGCCGCGCAAAGCCCTCATCACTTGAAGGAGCTCGTATTGCGCGCCTGGTGGGATGGCGCGCCGCGGCCGAGCATCGAGACTCCCATCGGCGACTTTTTCGGACTTAATCTCGGCGACTATGTGCTCTATGAGAGCGAGTATCTATCTTGCTCGCCCGGACGTTCCCTGAATTGTTACTTCGTGATGCCCTACCACAAGAGCGCCCGCATGACCGTGACAAACGACGGGGCCCGTGAGGTAAGCAGTTTCTACTCGAACATTGACTTCCTGTCGGCGCCGCTGCCGCCTGACGCGCTGTACTTCCATGCGCAATACCGGCAAGCGACGCCCCACAAGGCGGTGCGCGGGCCGGACGGCCGGACGCCCAACAATCCCGACGGCCGCTACAACCACGTCTATTGCGAAACGCGCGGGCGCGGGCATCTGATGGGCGTGACGCTGGGCGTGGTTCAAAACAGCGAGTACTGGATGGGCGAAGGCGACGACATGATCTTCATCGATGACGAATCCAAGCCGGCCATCATCGGCACCGGCAGCGAGGATTACTTCCTCGGCAGTTGGAACTTTGGCGGGCGCGACGGCGCCAGAACATTCTCCTACCACCAATGCGGCGCGCCGCTGATCCAGAGTCCGGAGCGCACCGGCGGCCGCTATTGCTGTTACCGTTTCCACGGCGACAACCCCGTGACCTTCACGCGCTTTCTTAAACACACCATGGAACACGGCCACGGCAACGATCGCGCGGACAACTATTACAGTTGCTGTTACTGGTATCAGGACAAGCCGTCGATGGATTTTCCGCCACTGCCGCCGGTGGCGGAGCGCATCCCGCGGGTCATTCCCGCTTGAGGTTGCCGGCGAGGGCGTTGGAACCCTATGCGCGGTGGAGGAGGGACCAGTTTTCCATGCGGCGGTGGATCCAGGCTTCCTGATCCACCAGCCATGCGATCTCGGCGGCGCTGAAGCGGTCCGCGCCGCGGTATTGTTGCTTCTGTTCCACGGTGGCGGCGGCGGGGTGGTACATCCAGAGCCATCTACGGAAGGCTGCGGGAGAGGATTCGGCCGGAAAGACGCGGGCGTTCCATAAGGTCCGCTGGGCTTCACTGTATTCTGCGTCCCAGACATCCTCCGGCCGAAGGCCCACGGCTGCGATCCACTCAAGCAAAGGCATGCCGCAGAAGGATGCGCCTTGGGAGGCCGAATCCTTAAAGGTGTCCTCGACGCCGTAGGGGCGGACGAACCACAGCGTGCCGCCGTTGCGGCTGACTCCTTTGAGAACGTCCAGGCAAGCTCCAGGGGGTAACCGCAGCGGAGAATCGACATCCACGCCGACCACGACGTTGTGTCCGGAGAGCTCCAGCGGGGCGCCGATGCGGCAGCCTTCTACCCAGGAGCACTCGCCCCGGATGACGCCTGCGGGGCCGAAGGTGTTGTTGATGGACAGGATGGCATCGTAGGGAGCCGCACCCGAATCCAGTTCGACGAGGGCGAGGCCGCTTTCGATCAATTGGCGTGTGGAGCCGAAGTGGAGGAAGCGGCAGCGCGGCAGAACTTGAACGCAGGCAGGGATGGCGTGCAGAACCGGGAAGAGCCTTTCCAATTCGTCGTCTGGCCATCGGGAGCCGCTGGAGCGGACGCTTTGCACATAGTGGTCCAGGGAAGTTTGCGACCCCAGCGCACAGCAGATCTCACGGTAGAGGTCGACCCCGCCGCGCGCGGCCCAGAGCGGGGCCTGCGAGGTAAGGCCAAAGGGATCGCCCTGCCCCAGCTGAGACCCAAAGGCCCGCAGGAGAGCCACGGCGGCAGCGGCGTCTATGCTCATCACGCCGATGTCCAGCACGCTCGCGCCTTTCGGGCCAATGGCTCCGCTGCGCTGCTGTTGCTCGACGGAGGGTTTCTGCAAGTACAGAGAAAACGTGCCCTCCTGGCCGATGCAGCAGACTCCGTGCCGGGAGGCTTCCAGCGGCGTGGCTTCAGCGGCGAGTAGGGTGATGCCGCCTCGCTCCAGAGAAAGGCCCACGGCGTCCCAAAGCAGAAGCGCATCCCCGGCAGCCACCACGACCTGCCCTTGGTCCGAGGCCGGGGCGGGCAAGTCCAGGAAAGCCGGCAGCAGCCGGTCAAACAGTGCTGCGGGCAGCGGCCCATCGCCAAGGCCAGGCAGAGGGACGAAGATCTTTCCGCAAGCGCCATAGGCAGGCAGCCGCATCGAGTCGCCGCCCGCATGGACGATGAGGACGCGCAAGCGCCGCAATACGGTTTCCGCAGCCGATGCAGAGCCTGCTTCCAGCAGGAGAATCTTCTCGAGAGCCAGCAGCGTAGAGCCACCGCTGCCCACGCGGCGGCCTCCGGGGTCTTCGGCCACGATCACTTGGCGGATAGAAGAGAGAAGACCGGCTTGACGGCGGAGGCGAATGTGGGCTTCATAGGCCCGGGCCTGCGAGGATTTGGACGCCGTTAGAACGAGATAGTCCCACGCCGGGTTCGGGTCCACGGGATCGAGTTCAAGGTGCGGCCCATCTCTGGGTGGAGGCGCGCACAACCAGTCTTGGTTCCAAAAGGACTTGCTTGGGGCGCGCGGCACGCTTGGATTCCATCAGCTTTAGCGCGAGCTTGGCGGCTTGCTCCCCAATAGCTGCGCTCTGCTGGTCGATGCTGGACAAGGGAACCCTTAGAGAAGCGCCGTAGTGCACGTTGCCGCAGCCGATGATGGCGATGTCCTCGGGGATGCGCAAACCGGCGTCGAGAATGGCGTTCATCGCGCCCATCGCCGCCGGGTCGTTGTAGCAGAATACGCCGTCGGGAAGCGGGTCGAGCTCCAGCAACTGCCGCATGGCGTTCCAGCCGCGGGCTTCGCTGTTGTCGTCGCCCACCGTCGCGGCAGGAATGTAGCCGGGAAGGGGTTCCATCCCATGCCGGGCCAAAGCCCGCCGGTAGCCCTCCAGCCTGCCGAAGGCAGTGCTGACTTGGGGGCCCCTGATGTGGGCGATCCTCCGGCAGCCGATGGCAATCAGGTGCTCTGTCGCCATCTCGCCCACCCGAACGTCATCCACGCCCACGAAGCTGGCGGGGAAATCTTCAAACATTCGATCAATGAGAATGCAGGGAGTTTCCGACTCCCGCAGGCGGCGCAGCCCCTCTGCGCTTGACTGGGTGGAAGCGATGATGAGGGCGTCCAGGCTGCGAGCCAACAGCCGGTTGATTTCTTCAAACTCCAGCTCCGGATCCTCTTCGGAGGAGGCCAGAATCAGGCTGTAGCCCTGCCCCCGCAATACCGCTGAAATCCCCTTGGCAAGCTGAGCGAAAAAGGGATGCACCAGGTCTGGAACCACCAAGCCCACGATGTACGAACGTCCAGTCACCAACGCGCGCGCGGTGAGGTTTGGCTGGTAGTTCAGCTCCTTCATCCGCTGCAACACGCGCTGGCGCGTCGCTTCGCTGATGTCGCTGTGGTTGCGCAGGACCTTGGAGACCGTGACCACAGATACGCCCAGGTCGCGGGCAATGTCCTTCATACGGACTGCCATATCTTAATTATGCCCCTCATGGCGCAGCTAAGTGGCAGGGCAGCCTTTCCCGCTCCGCCTGCCTTACGTTCAACCGCACTTCATCACCTCCGTCGCACCTTCACTTGAAAGGAACCAGGGACCGGTTCCTCGCTGGCAACGATCAAGTAGCCGCCCCCGCAGCCGGAGTACATTGCCCCGGCATACCGCCGCTGAAACCATTCGAGCAAACCCAACAAGTCGATTCGAAGGGCAGGATGCCGGACCGTGTGCGGAAGGATTCGTTCCCAGCAGACCATACAGTGGTTCATGGACGCGCCCAGACGGTCCAAGTCCCGTTCCAGGATGGCCCGGTAGCATTCCCTGCCTGTCTGTCCCAGACGACTCACCCAGACTGGATCCAGGTTCTTTACTCCCAGCGGCGAGTAACCTTCCGGACGCTGATTGATCGCAATTAGATGCAGAACGGTTTCCAGCCACTGGGCCACAGCCGGATCGCAGCAGGATTCGATGTGAACCGGAAACACGCCGCCCTCGAAGCGCGCGTCGTAATCCAGGCGGCTGATGCCGGGATAGATCAGGCCGATCATATCCTGGGAGCCGGACGGGTCGGCCTTGTCTTTGTTCTCGGCCCAGTAGAGCTCGCGCACCAGCTCGGCTGCGGGCCGCTGCGGCAATCCCTCCTTCCAGAGCTGGAGGGCGACGCGCCGGGTACTGCCAGCCATGCCTGCACGATCCATGAACCAAAACTCGGGCTCGAGCGACACCACGACCATCGAGCCCGGCGGGGCCGGATTGACGCGCGATACGAACGGCTGATCGATCCACCCCCCGGCCAGAGCGAGCCGGTGCGGAATCTTGCCGATTGGCGATGCCGGCGAGCACTCGGGGTCAGGGTGCGCCGACAAATCGGCCACCGTAGAGGCCCGGGATTCGCGGCCGCCCTCTTGGTTCAATCCTGCACCACCCTCTTTCCAGCCTTCCGATCGAAATACTGTTGTTCGATCCACTGATACGTTTCGCGCATCCCCTCGCGCAGCGGCGTGGAGGGCTCCCAGCCGAGGACCTGACGGATGAATGTGTTGTCACTGTTGCGTCCGGCCACACCCCGCGGCGCCGTCAAATCGTAACGCCGCTCCAGCTTCACGCCGGCGATCTCCTCCACCATAGTCACCAGATCGTCGATCGAAATCAGTTCGCTGGAGCCGAGGTTGACGGGGGTCGCGATGAGTTGGTCACAGTGCATGATCTTGTCGATGCCGAGCACGCAATCCGCGATGTAGCAGAAGCTGCGGGTCTGCGTTCCGTCACCCCAAATCTCGATATAGTTGCGCCCTTCGTGCTTGGCCTCGATGACCTTGCGGCAAATGGCCGCAGGCGCCTTCTCCCGGCCTCCGAACCAGGTCCCGTTCGGCCCATAAATATTGTGGAAGCGCGCAATATGCGTTTCCAGCCCTCGTTCGGCCCAATACTCCTGGCAGACCATCTCTGAAAACAGCTTCTCCCAACCGTAGCCGCGCTCCGCCATAGCGGGATAGGCGTCCGATTCCTTGAGCGCGCGCACGTTGGGGTCCTTCTGAAGCTCGGTGTTGTAGGCGCAGGCCGAGGAGGAGAAGAAATACCGCCGGGCGCCAGCCCGCCAGGCCGCTTCGATCAGGTGGGTATTGATGAGCACGCTGCGCAGGCACTCGACGCGGAACCGCTCGATGAAACCCATGCCGCCCATGTCCGCCGCCAGGTTGTACACTTCCACAGCGCCTTCCACGGCGCGGACGGCGTTTTCCTTCTCGCTCAGGTCCATCGACAGGCACTCGACGCCCTCCACGCGCTGATACCATTCGGGCAGGGGCTTGCGGTCCACGCCGCGGATGCGCGTGAACCCCTTGTCGCGGAAATAGCGGGCCAAGGATCCGCCGATGAATCCTCCAGCGCCCGTGATCACAATCAAATCGTCCTTCCGGGTCTGGTAGCCGGTTTCGGCCTTCGGTCTCTTCGCCATGGGACTGCTCATTAACCTCTCCATTCGTTTCTTTGTCCGCCCGTCAGCCGAAACACTGCGGGCGGGAACGTCCATGCTACCTTTGTGCGGCGCCTACAGGCGTCACACGCCTGAACTGCGCAGCAGCGGATCATGCAAACTGGAGGCGCCTCAGCGCTCCAACTCATAAAGCAGCTTCGTTGCGATCTATCGGCGGATCCGTGCTTAGAAATAAGCGCATGCCGGATTCCGCTTGCCGTCTCCTCAGTCCCAAATACTGAAAAAACGCAGAGACAAGCCACACGCTCGCCCCTTGCAATCCGCCTCCCGACCGCGCCGGGCAAGCATGAGGTTGTGGGGTGAGCATTGAAATTCTCCTTCATTGCACGCTCAGCCGCAGAATGGTCAGTGAATGCCGCGGGAACGTGTAGGTGAAGCCATTGTTGGCCAGCGTCAAGGCGGCCTTACGCGTGGCGGGCCGCACCCGTTCGGCGCCGAAGTCGTTGACGGCCTTCAAGTCGGAGTGGTTCATTTCCCAGACTTCAGCCTCGGAGCCAAGCCGGCCGACGAGGTTCTCGATCCGCGTGGCGATGTCTTGCTTCTCGCTCCGGTTCAGGACGTTCACATAGACGGCCCGGTCTTTGGGCGAGTAAGTGGCGGATACGTCCAGGTAGCCGATGGGCGGCCGGTTTCCAATCCGGTAAGTCGGGCTGACGGCCTGAACATCCAACGACAAATTGCCGCGCTGTTTGCCATATTCGATCAATGGGAAATAAGTGGTCTGCAAGAAAAGCCCCTGCTTGTTGGTGAAGATCGGCGCGATCACATTCACCAGTTGAGCTAAATTGGCCATCTTCACCACGTCGGCGTTCCGGAAGAACGCGTTGAAAAAGATCGCCATGGCCAGGGCGTCTTCGAAGTTATAGCGCTCCTCAAGGCCGGTCTGAGCGATCTCATACTCCGTGCTGCCCTGGAGCGTCCGGTACCACACGTTCCATTCGTCAAATGCTATATAGATGGGGCGCCGCACGCGCTGAGTGCTTTGCACGGCTTGAATTTGACCTTTTACTATGCGAATGCGCTCTTCGATGTCCTGCGCATTGGCCCCCAGGTACTCCTCGAAGTTATTGTTACGGTTCCCAATGTAAGTGTGTAGAGAAATGTAGTCGATCTCGTCCTTCAGGCGCTCGAGCACCGTGCGGTTCCAGCCGATCCAGTCCGCATCCGGCCGGAAATTGGAGGATCCGCTGGCGATGAGCGAGATGGTCCCATCCTGCCGCCGCATGGCCTTGGCGGCCTCCAGGGCGAATTTGGCGTAGTCTTCGGCGTTCTTGTGCCCGAGCTGCCAAGGGCCGTCGATCTCGTTGCCGAGACCCCAGATCTTCACATTCCAGGGCTTTTCGCGACCGTTCTTGCGACGCTGGTTGGCCCAGTAGGTCGGACGGGTTTCGTTGCAATACTCGACCCACTGGCGCGCCTCGTCGACCGTGCCCAGGCCGGCGTTGATGCAAATGTAAGGCTCGGCGCCGATGCGTTCGCAGTAGCGCAGGAATTCATCCGTGCCGAAACGGTTGGTCTCGAGAGCCCCCCAGGCGTGATCCGGCCGGGCGGGCCGCAAATCGCGGGGCCCGATGCCGTCCATCCAGTGATAGCCGGAGGCGAAGTTGCCGCCCGGCCAGCGCAGCACCGAAACCCCGAGGGGCTTGACCGCGGCCATCACGTCTTTGCGGAAACCTTCGGGGTCCGCCAGCGGGCTGCCCTCTTCGAAGATTCCGCCATAAATGCAGCGGCCCAGATGTTCGGCGAAGTTTCCGAACACGTACGGATGCACCTCACTGATAACCCGGTTAGTGTCGATCCGGATCACGGCCTGTGTCGGCTGGCCGTTCAGCGGAAGCACAATCAGCAGCGCTGCAAGCCCGGCGAGCGGAATTCCAAGTTGTTTCATCGCGGTTGAATCCTCCCTATTTGTTTATATTGCCTCAGCGTTGAAACTCAGGCCGGCGGCTTCAGAGCCTCGCCGGCGATCTTCAAAACACAAGCGATCTGGCTCAACGGCTCTCCCGGTAGAGTGACCAGCAGCGCTTCTTCAGTCTGCTGGTAAGCGATCTTGCCGCGGAACCCGAGGAGTTCCACGCGCCCGATTTGATTGCCGCCGTCCGTCGATCTCCGCAAGGACTGGATCCGGAGCCGGCCGTCCGCCGGCCACCCCAGCGCGATGGCGTAGAGGGCTTTCCCGTCCTTCGATTGCGTGAAGCGGATGTCGGAGGCCGAGTAGGCGTAGTCTTCCCGGAAGTGCCCGGCCGCAGTCCGCGTTTGGCCTTCGCCGTAAACGGACCAGGGGCGGGTGGCATGAATCGCCTCGCCGTTCACCCTCATCCAGGCGCTGATCTCGCCGAGCAGCGTCTCCACCTCCGCATCCAGCGAGCCGTCCGGCCTCTGGATCACATTCAAAAGCATGTTGCCATTCTTGCTGACCACATCTGCCAGCGTTTGAATGACCCATTTCGCCGAGCGGTACATCCTGCCCGTGTCTTTAGCCTTCCAGTTTTGGTTGTAATACCAGTCTCCGATGGAGGTGTCGGTTTGCCAGGGCGCAGGCTTGATCTCTGCCAATCCGCCGCGCTCGACGTCTTGCACGCCGATGCCCTCCACGTAGTCTCCGTAACCGGGCCTGCCCCGCCAGTCTTTTAGCGTGTAAACCGCCTCCAGCCTGCCTCCAAGCCGCGCCATATTGCTGTTGTAGTAATGCGCCAGCATGCTGCGTCCGATCTCGCCGAAAGGAAGCGAGCCGTCGGTATAAAGCAAGTCCGGCTGGCACTGGTCGATCAGGTCTGTGATCCGCCGCAACCACTGCTTGGCCCATTCCGGGTCGGTGCTGTACCAGGCATTGTCGCCCGGCTTCGCGGGCGGGTGATAAAGGTCCTGCCATTGCGGATCCGCCCCGTCGTAGGGCACGCCCGCCAATGGTCCCTGCTTATCGCTGCCGTGGGAAACCTGAAACCAGGTGTAGCTTGCCCCCAAGTGCTCGGAGACGCCGAAGCGCAGCCCCTGCTTGCGGGCGGCCTTCTGCCACTCCCCCACGATGTCGCGCTTTGGTCCCATCCGAACCGCATTCCAGCGGTGATGCTTCGAGTTCCAGAGGTCGAAGTTGTCGTGGTGCACTCCCATGCTGACGAAGTACCTTGCGCCGGCGGCCTTGTAGAGAGCCATCAGGCGTTCGGGATCGAACTTTTCGGCCTTCCACAACGGGATTATGTCTTTATAGCCGAACTTCGAAGGGTGGCCGTAGGTATTCACATGGAACCGATACACCCGGCCGCCCTCCATGTACATGTTCCGCGCATACCAGTCGCCTTGCATGGGCACACATTGCGGACCCCAGTGCGCCCAGATGCCGAATTTCGCATCCCGGAACCACTCCGGACAGCGGTATTGCGTTAACGATTCCCAGTTGGGCTGAAACGGTCCCTGCGGCGCAGATTGTGCCCCTTTCAGGGTCCACGCTTGGGCCGCGGCTGCCATCGCCGCCATGGCGCTTCGTCTGGTGATCACCATTGTCGGTGGCCTCCTATTCCTCCCAGATTACCGCCGGAGTTGGCAATCTTGCGCAGCGGCTGTTCCCCGCCCGGCACACACCCACGCCGCGGCGGTTCGGATTCCCGTCCGTGAAAGGCCGGAAGTCATCGCTAAAGTAAACGGTTGATTCTATCTTTCAGCCGCAAGGGTTGTCAAGGGAGAAAGCCCAACGGGTCATTTCAAAACGGAACGTCCCGCGGACGCTGCCCTCTTCAGACGGTATTCCCTGCCCCGGCGCAACTCCCCCGTAGGCTGTGTGACCGGCGCAGCGGCGAACGAGTGTACCGGCGTGATGCGGAATAGCGAAACGCCCCTGGGCGCACCCGGCACATCTGCGGGCGCCGCTGCTGTAGCCGGTGCGAAAAGGCAGAGGGCCCGGTTGGCGGCGCAGGGAGGGCCCATGGACCGAACGGCGTTTGCGCGCCTTGGTCCCCATGCGGGGCAATGCGCTACGCGCGCCCCCGGCTGCTGCGAACTGCGTTGTACAAGGCCCTCATGTAAGCGATGCTGTAGGCCAGTCCCGGATTGGGCCGGTAGGTCTCCCCGGGAAACCGCGGAGGAGTCTTGCCCGGGGCATAGCCGATCGAAGGGATGTGATCGGGAATCACAATCCCGTCGAAGCCCACGTCGTAGAGCGCCTCCATCACTTTGTACATGTCGTAGTAGCCGTCGTCCATGAGCGTCTCGGTAAAGTGCGGCAGCGGCGCGGTGACGTTGCGGAAGTGGACCTTGAACAGCTTCTTGAGGCCGCCGAAATACTTGATCGTCTCGACCACGTCTTTGCCCATCAGCGGGCCGCCTTCCAGCCAGCAGCCCACGCACAGGCACATGCCCACGTTGGGGCTGTCAGCGATCTCCAGGGCCTTCTTATATCCCTCAAAGCTGCTGAAGATGCAGCGCGGCACGCCCGCCAGCATGGGCATCGGCGGGTCGTCGGGGTGGATTCCGATCCGCACGCCGGCTTCCTCGGCGACCGGGACAACTTTCTTGATGAAGTAGATGTAATTGTCCCAGATCTCCTGCTCGCTGAAGACCCGGCCATGAGACAGCGGACCCTCGTAAGTTTTCCCGGCCCAGCTTCCCCGCCAGTTGGGGCTGTTGGAGTTGCCGTCCCGTGCCTCGTAGCCGCGCGCCGTGACCGTGCGGCCGCTGGACCAGATGCCGTTGCCCATGTGGGCGTAAGTCGTATAGGGGATGCCCGCCTTACCCAAATAGCGGATGTAGTTGAGGTACTCTTCGATCTTCTGGTCGCGTCCCGGCAAATTCAGCGTCACCTCCGGCATGTTATGCAAGCTGCCGCTCGGTCCCACGCCGCTCCCGATGTTGTAGACGCGGAATCCGCCGGCCTCCCACTGCTGCCGGATCTTCAGGAAGCCCTCCGCGGTCGCGGTTTCCGGGGTCGCTCCCAAGCTCACCCAGGTCACCCCGAGCTGCTTCAGGTAGGCCATGTTTTCTTCCGTGGGCTGTCCGCCGCTGGTGCCGATCTTAATCCCGGGCGGGATGGGAATCATCGGCTTGGCGGTCCTGGCCGCCGAAGTCCCTGCGGCTGCCGCCGCCAGCGCCCCGCCCACGGCAGTCTGCACAAACTCTCTTCGGTTTGTCCTCGACGATGCTTGCCTCGCGCTCATCCTCTGTTATGCTCCTTTACTACCCGGTTTTATCCCGGATCTCTAATGACGATATTCATTCCTCTGTCGGATTAACAGCCAGCGGCCTCTGGAAACCCCTCGCGGCGCTCGAAGCGCTGTTTTCGGTTGCCGCCAGGACTGGGTGCAGCGCAAAAGGGCTTGCACCCGGTCCGCGTTAAGTTCTCGACCCACCCGCTATAGCTTACCACTCCACACGCACGGCGGCCTGAACGTTCGCCATCCCGCTGCCGAAATTGGAGAAGTCGCCCAGAACGCCTGTAAACCGGCCCCAAGTGCTCGGGCTGTTCAGGTTATACGTGGTGTTGGGCGCCGCCAGGTTCGGCTTCTTGATGGGCAGGTTGTGGCCGTCCAAACGCAGCGCGAATTTGAACCGCTCACGGATCGTCCAGCGCTTGGAAGCAAACACCTGGGTCCACACGATCCCCGGAGCTTGCAACACAAAAGGTCCGAGCGAACCCACTGTGTAGGCGTCCGGGTAGCGGAAAATATCCATGCGGAAGTACGGGTTTTGCGCCGCGGTTGGGAAGCGATGCCCCATGGTCCAGTTGGACACCTTGGCCTCCTCAATCGGCGCCAGGGCATTTACGCGAGTTGTAGTCAAGTATCGATACGGACTCCCAGCCATGCCGACCGAAAGGGGAACGCCAGAGTAGATCTGTTCGCTCAACGCCAGGGTCCATCCTCCCAATACGGCGTTGACAAGCCCGCCCCGGTTCATCCAACGCCTGCCTTGGCCGAATGGCAACTCATAGGTCACCATAGTCCCGAAGTTGTGTCGGCGGTCGTAGGAGGCCCGCGCTTTGCCTTTCCGGTCGTAGTACGATATCTCGCCCGCGTTGGCCAAAGTTTTAGAAATCGTGTAATAGGCATTCAGCGACAAGCCGCCCGAGTATCGTTTTTCCACAATAATGTTGCCGCTGTGGTAAGTGTTGTGGTTGAAGTTGGAAAGCAAGGAGATGTTCCCGAAGTGAGGGTAGTAGCGGTAGTTCTGCTGCGCGACGTAAACCTGATCCTGCAAGGCTCGGTTGCCGCTGAGCGCGATCGAAAGCGGGATCTCGTTGATGTTCCAGCTCCGCGTCAGCCCCACACCCGCGGTCCCGTGGTAGAACATGTCCAGCAGCCACCGGCGCGCGAATTCGTATTGGAAGCCGCTTGACCAGTTCATGACGTAGGGGTTCCGCAGATTCGGATCGCGCCAGGTAGCGCCTCGGGCTCCGTAGTTGGCGCCGGTATAGGCGACCGTTCCGTTCGGAAGGACGGGGTAGACGATCGGGCCCGGCCCCTGGCTCAGCACGAACACATGCCGGGGGTCACCAGTGGGCTGGAGGATGTTGAACGTTCCGGTGTATTCCTCGAAGCCGGCCCTTCCTGCCTCCTCCGAGGTGATGATCCCAAAGGAGGACCGGAACACCCATTTCTGCTGGAAGTTCCAAACCAGTCCCAGGCGCGGCTGGAAATTGTTCAGGTCCCGCTTGCCGATGATGCCCTTTGGGTGGGTGATCGCCCCGGGCTTTCCCGTCACGGGGTCGGTGGCATGGGGGTCGAACTGGGATTGCTGCCCGAATTTGGTCTTGAACGGCGAGGTATAAGTCCAGCGCAGACCGAGGTTCAACGCCAACGTTCGGGTGACTTTCCAGTCGTCCTGAACGTAGAGTTCGTGTGTCCACTGCCGGGGCAAGAACAGCGCCAACTGCCGAGTGAATGTGGCGCTGCTGACAGTCCCCAGCAAAAAGGAGGCAAAAGTGATGCCCGTATTGGGGGTGAACGGCAGCTCGGTGCCTCCAAAGTTATACTGCCCGGATGGGAGCTCAGCGGCTGCCTCGCTGTAAATGGTACGCATCATCTGATAGCCGGTCTTAAAAGCGTGCCGGCCCGCAATACGTGTCAAGTTGTTTTGCAGAATCCGGTCTTCTCCGGCCACCCTGGAACGATTCAAAGCCCCGATGCCGTAACCGATATTGAAGTACGGGAACGTCTCCGGTCCGACGCCAGGAATGCCCAGCTTCTGCGCCCAGTTCTCGTCGGCCCCGAAACGTTTTGGGGTTGAGCTGGCGCGGCGCATGTATCCGATCCGAAACTCATTAAACATCACCGGCGATATCACCCATGTGTAGTTCCATACGCCGTTGACCTGATCGGTCGGATTGAGGAAGTCCGTGTCGAATTCCTTGCGGGCCAGCGCCGAACCATAACGTCCGCGATGATAGGCGTGGGAAATCCGCACGAAGATCTTGTGATTCGGCGAAAACTGGTGATCCACTTTGGCGTTCCAGCGATCCCTCTTTAGTTTCCGGTTGGTTTCCGTCAGCAGATTCTGCGAAGGACCAGTTCGGCTGAACGATCCAGTGGCGTTGGGCTTTTGCCAGATCCCCAACGTCAGGAAATTCTTCGACACCGTGTCGAACAGGGCCTTGGGCACGATGTTGCCGGGAAACGGGTCTCGGGTCCATGTGCTACCGACCTGCCGCGTGGTGAAGGGGTTATAAATTGGAAGCCCCCCGCCCGGCGCTTCGGGGAAGGAGAAGTCCCCCTCCAGCATTTCCAGGGTCGGCACCGTGGTGCGCGTCTCGTAGATGGTGTTCTCGTGGTTGATGCCGAAATCAGCCAGCCAGAAGGTCCGGTTCCGCCCGTTGTAAAGCTTGGGCAGCAGGAACGGCCCGCTCACCACAAGGTCGAAGGTGTGATAGTTCCAGGTTGTGGATGCGGGGTTCTGCTGGAGGTAGTGCCGGTGAACCCATTTTCCAGGCAGGTAACGGTCCTCGAACGAACCGTGCAGTTCGTTGGTGCCCGACTTGTACACCATTTTGACTGCACCCCCCGAGGCTTGGCCGTATTCCGCCGAGACACCGGTAGTCAGCACCTTGACCTCCTCAAGCGCGTCCATGTTGCCCTACAACACGCCGTCCACCTGGTTCACCACGCCCGTGTAAGGCGACTTGGCGTTGATGCCGTCCATTGTGAAACCGATCGCATTCTGCGCTTGCCCGCCGATATGAAAGCCCTGCTGGGTCATCACGGCGTTGACCCCAGGAATGTACTGCAAAAGGTAAACCGTACGCCGCATTAGCCCGGGGACCTGAGGCAGCACCTTGGAATCGACCGTCGGGGCAGTCATGACGTTCTCGGTGTTCAACTGAGGGGCTTCCGCAGTCACCGTGACGGTCTCGGTCAATGCACCCACCTCCAGTACGACATCCAGGCGCGGCACCTCCGCCGATCGGAGCGTAATGCCTTCCCGGACGTACTGGCGAAAACCGGATGCTTCCACTGTCATTCGGTAATTGCCGGGCGCCAGGTACGGAATGTAGTAGCCGCCCTCGGCGTTCGTCGTCGTCTCCGAAACGAATGAAGTGGCGGTATTGACAACGGTTACCTTAGCTCCGGCAATGACCGCGCCGGTGGTGTCTCGCACCGTTCCGACCAGCGTCGCGCTTCCGCCTGTCTGCGCCTCCGCAGCGGTCGCCCAAGTCAATACGACGACTGCGGCGGCGATGAACCTCAGGGTCTTCGAAATCCAGGGTCTTGCTTTCCGAATACGGACAGACATGTCTGCTACGTGGGTTTCCGAAACGCAATCCTTCATAGTGGTCCCTCCGGCTTGAGGAAATTTTAGTCTAGGAACACTTCGGTGTCAAGGAGCATTATGCGGTTTGCAAAACGGTGTAGGGAGGTTTAAAACGGAACCTGATCCACTGAAAAGAGAGAATTGTGTCAGCTTCAGCCATTCTCAACCCTCTCCAAAGAGGAGCCGTGGGCCCGTTCGGGCACACTCATCCTTCATGGGATATCAGATTCTTGGAATCGAGGGCCCTAACCCTTTGTGAGAACCTGGACTTCGGCGAGTTCCGATTCCTTGTCCGCCGGCACAGGCCGCGCCTCCGGCTCTCGCCCTGCTTTCGGAGTCCCGTACTGGATTGTGCCGTACTGCGGGCTTAGCGGGCGGTAGCCCAACTGCGCCGATACTTGAAGCGCCATGTCCCGAACCTGCTTGGTTAAACGCGGCAATGCTTCATCAGTGATCAGGTTCAAATCGCCGCTGATGCCCATGGCTGCAACTACGCCGCTCTGGTTCCTCACCGGCGATGCAACGCAGCGCAAGCCCAGCGCGTACTCTTCGTTGTCGATGGCCGCTCCCATTTGCCGCACCCGCTCAAGCTCCTCTCCCAGAGCTTCGGGCGTGGTGATCGTGCGGGGCGTGAACGCCGGCAGCCCGGCTTCGCACAGCCGTTTCACATCTTCGGCCGGACGCCAAGCCAGCAGCGCCTTGCCTAACGCAGTCGCATGCAACGGCCGCCTCTCTCCCACCTCCACAAACAGGCTCGCCGCGTTTGGAGGATCCGCGGTGTGCAGAATCAGAACCGTGCCGCTGTCCCAAACCCCGAGGTGGGACATGGCGCCCGTGGCGTTCGACAACTGAATTAATGCGCTGTGGGCGCAGCGCTGAACAGGCGAACCGCGCAGATAGCTGCTGCCGATCCAAAGCACTTTGGCGCTCAAGCTGTAACGTTTGGTTGCTGGCTCCTCTTCGATATAGCCAGCGTCGGAGAGCAAGCTCAACAGACGGTATAGGGAACTTTTCGGCAAAGAAAGGGTTTCGGCGATGTCCGCCAATGTAAACAAGTACGGCTCCGAAGCCAGAACTTCCAGAACTTGCAAACACCGGCGCGCCGCGCCGACCCTGCGCCGTACGATCGCTTTCTTTGGCTGCCGTGGCATGCACGCGATTATATCACAGATTACTGCTCACTGTGGAAGCGAGTTCTGTTTTTCGATCCGCAATCAGACGCAAATGAGAAGAAAAGGTCAGCCATCGGCTTTCGGCGTGAGGCGCCTCTTCGGGCCGGCCCCGTACATAACGGTCTTATTGAAACCGCATGAGCTTACCTCGATCAGGCAATGCCAAGCTCCCCGAGGGGATGCCGCTGTAGGAAATAAATCGAGCCGCAAACAAACAAGGCGGCCTTCCCCGCCGGATCTCGAGCTCGCCATGCCCGAGTGAATTGATGCGCTTGAGCCGGGAGGAGCGCATGTCAGCGCCGTCGACACAGGGATCTTGGGCAGGAGGCATGGGAACCAGTGAAGACGACAAGTGACGCGGGCGTGCGAAGCCAGAGCGCCGGGCCGCCAAGACGAGGTCTTCTCCGCGGGCTGCTGAACCATGACAGCCGCGCTGTTGTTAGCAAGCGTCTTCCGTTTCGTGAGAATAACCGGGCCAGCGGTCTCGGGTTATTCAATCCACCCGCCGCCCAGCACTAAGTCCCCGTCGTAGAAGACCGCCGCCTGTCCCGGCGTCACCGCCCGCTGCGGTTCGTCAAACACCACCTCCACACGGGAAGGCTCATCCAGGGGGCGCACCGTTGCCGGCGCTGCCGTGTGCTGATTCCGGATCTTTACCTGCGCCCGAACTTCGGAGGGGGGCGCTGCCCACCGGATCCAGTTCACATCTCGAACCTTGCAGTAGCTCCGCAACAGCTCCTCCGCGCGTCCCACAACCACCGTCTGCGAAGACGGCTCGGTGCCGATCACGTACAGGGGTTCTCCCACCGCCACGCCCAGCCCCTTGCGCTGGCCCACCGTGAAGCGATGTACCCCTCCGTGTTCGCCCAGCACGCGTCCGTCGGTGGTCACAATCGGCCCGGACCTGGGTTCCGGCGCAATCCCCTGCTCGCGGAACCAGGCTTCAATAAACGCTCCATAGTCGCCGCCGGGCACAAAGCAGATCTCCTGGCTTTCGCCCTTGCGCGCTACGGGCAACCCGAACTCCTCGGCCAGCGCGCGGACCTGGGCTTTGGTGAAGCCGCCGAGCGGAAACAGGGTCCGGCTGAGCTGCTCCTGGGTCAGTCCGAACAGAAAGTAAGTCTGATCCTTGGCGCTGTCCACCGATTTGAGCAGCAGATAGCGTCCCGAGGCCGCGTCAAACTCAATTCGCGCGTAGTGGCCCGTGGCGATGCGGCTTGCGCCCATAGCCCGAGCGGCTTCCAGGAACGAATCGAACTTGATGAAGTTATTGCACAGCGTGCATGGGATGGGCGTGCGCCCGGAAAGGTAGTCCTGGATGAAGGGCCGGATCACCCGCTGTTCAAATTGCGCCTCCAGATTGAGCACATAGTATGGAATGCCCAGCCGCTCGGCTACGTAGCGCGCATCGTAGACGTCGTCCAGATAGCAGCAGCGGCGTCCCCCGCCCCGCTCCAGCTCCGGCAACCGCTTCTGGTTCCAGAACTGCATGGTCACGCCGATGATCTGGCGTCCGTGCCGGCGCAAGAGCGCCGCCGCGGTGGAGCTGTCCACTCCTCCGCTCATGGCGACGGCGATGAGATCATAAGGCATAAGGACGGGACGGGCTGGAACCAGAGCCCGGTGCTGTTGTATTCATTGTATCAACCGTGAAACGCCCTCTGATCACTCTCACCACGGATTTCGGGCTGGCGGATCACTTCGTAGCCGCCATGAAAGGAGTCATCCTGGGGATCGCCCCGCAGGCTCGCATCGTGGATATCAGCCATCAAATCGAGCCGTTCGCCATCGCGCAGGCGGCGTTCACGCTGGACCAGGCGGCCCGCTGTTTCCCGCCGCGGTCCATCCATGTCGCCGTCGTCGATCCAGGCGTGGGCAGCGCTCGCCGTCCCTTGCTGGTCGAAGCCGGCGGCCAGTATTTCATCGCCCCGGACAACGGCTTGCTCACGATGATCTACGCCCGCACCCAGCCAAGGGTCCGCGTGATCAGCGCCCAGCGTTACTTTCGCCACCCCGTGAGTCGCACCTTCCACGGCCGTGATATTTTCGCACCGGTGGCGGCGCACCTGGCGATCGGCACAGCGCCCGCCCGCTTCGGCAAAGTCATCTCTGATTACATACGTGGGAAGTTTGAACATCCGGCTCAGGCCGGCCCGGCACGGTGGCGCGCGTCGATCCTTGCCGTGGACCGTTTCGGAAACTTGATTACCAACCTCCCCGCGGCGGACTTTGCATTTCTGGCGCACTCCCGGTTTCGCCTGAAGGCCGGAGGCCGGGTCGTTCAACGCTGGGTGGAGAGCTACTCGGAAGGCGCGCCCGGCGAGCTTCTGCTCATCGCCGGCAGCTCCGGTTATCTCGAGATCGCCACGCGGCAAGCTTCCGCCGCGCGACTGTGCGGCTGCGCCGCCGGGGACAGCATTGAGCTGCGTTGCACGGGCGCCGGCGGCGCAAAAACCGCGGTGGCGCTCACGCGTACAACTGCTGGGCGCGAATGAGCCGCTCTTGGACCCGCACGCCGTTGGGGCACCGGATGGCGCATGCCCCGCAATCCTCGCAGCGGACCTTTTGTAACCGTTCCGGCAGCTCCAAGAACCGTTCCCGCCCCACCGAGTACTGACCGTAAAAATCGGTGTAGGAGGCGAAGCGGATCACGTCCGCCACCGGCAAACCCTGTGGGCACTGGCCGTCGCACTGATGGCAGGCGCGGCAGTAGTACGGCCGGATCTCCTCGTTCAGCGCGGCCAGCAGCTTTTCATCCTCCGGACCAAATTTCTCGTTGACCGCCCGCAGATTTGCTTCGAGCTGGTCCATGTCGGTCATGCTGGGGATGATGGTGTCGATGAGCGGGTTCCGGAGCACCCACTTGAGCGCCGCTACGGGCTTACCCGGCACGGGAGGCGTAGCTGCCGCTCCACCTCTTCCCCGCCCCGCGGCCGGCGCCACAACCTTCATGCCCACCAAGCCGATGCCAGCCTCGAAGAAGCGCTTCAGCGTGGCGTCAATGGTGTTGCCCGAAGCAAAGTTGTACTGAACCAGGACCACGTCGAAGATGCCCGCCTGCATGACGCGGTCTGCAATGTTGTTCGGATTATGAGTGCTCACGCCAATGGCCCGGATCTTGCCTTCCTTCTTGGCTGCGGTCCAGGCTTCCAGACATTCATCGGGGATGGCGGCGGCTTCGTCGCGCGCGTGCATGTACCAGATGTCCAGATGATCCGTGCCCAGCTCCTTCAAACTGGTCTCCAGATCCTGCATGGCCTCCGTCTTGGTCTTGCCACCTGACTTGCTCGACAGCGTGATGCGGCTGCGCGCCCCCTTGAGCGCCGCTCCGACCATGCGCTCGTTGTTGCCCTGTTGGTAACGCCGGGCCGTGTCGAAGTAGGTGATGCCCGCGTCGACGGCGCGCGAGATCACCGAGGGATCGGAGGTGATCATGCACCCGAATCCGAGCCGGGTGACTTTCATGCCGGTTTTACCCAGCGTCCGCACGGGCAGCGCGGCGGGTGCTTGATAGAAGGCGGCGCCGGGCGCACGCACCGAGGCAAGGCCGGCAGCCGGCAGAGCCATTCCTGCCGCAAGAAAACTCCGGCGGGTTGCGGAAACTTTCTCGTCTCTGTTCATTCTTGGGTCCTCCTGGCCTGGGACAGATTCAACTTCACCCCCATTGTACGCGTCTTGGCCTCGAGATTGGGCGCCGATGCGGTGTTTCAGGTCCAATACACTTTTAAGCGTCCCGCCCGGGGTAAGGGCCGTCCCTGGCCTGACGGCGAGAGAACGCCGCCGGACTTGCTATCGTTACGGAATAGGAGCTATGTCATCCAACCGGTCCAAGGAATTTCTGCAACTTCTCTCTCAGCGCGCTCTGGTGGCCGACGGCGCCATGGGCACCATGCTTTATTCCAAGGGGGTGTTCATCAACCGCTGCTACGATGAGCTGAATTTGTCCAACCCGGCGCTGGTGAAGGAAGTCCATCTGGAGTACGTGAAGGCGGGGGCGGAGATTCTGGAGACCAACACCTTTGGCGCGAACCGCGCCCGGCTGGCGTCCTTTGGCCTGGCCGAGCAGTTGCGGGCCATCAACCATGCCGGCGTGCGCCTGGCGCGGGAGGCGGCCGCTGGGGCGGCCTTCGTGGCGGGTTCGGTTGGTCCTTTGGGCCTGCGGATTGAGCCGCTGGGGCCCACTTCCTTCGAGGAAGCGCGCGCGATGTTCCGGGAGCAGATCGAGGCGCTGCTGGAAGCAGGAGTCGATCTGATCATCCTGGAAACCTTCGCCTCGCTGAGCGAGCTGCGCGAGGCCGTATTTGCCGCGCGGGAGGCCGCCGGTTCTGATTTGCCTTTGGTGGCGCAGGTCACCATCGACGACGCCGGCAACATGCCCGATGGCGCAAGCACGGAGACTTTCTCTCGGCGGCTGGACGAATGGCCGGTGGATGTGGCGGGCTGCAATTGCTCAGCGGGCCCCAAGGTGATGCTTGAGACCATCGAGAAGATGAAGCAATACACCTCCAAGCCGCTGAGCGCCATGCCCAACGCCGGACATCCGGCCCGGGTGGAGGGACGCCAGATCTACCTGTGCTCGCCCGAGTACATGGCCCAGTATGCGCGGCGCTTCCTGTGGGCGGGCGTGCGGATCATCGGAGGCTGCTGCGGCACCACGCCGGAACACATCAAGCTCATCAAGAACGAGGCGCGCTCGCTTCAACCGGGCCACGCGCATGCCGAGGTGGTTGTGGAAGAGCCGGCGGCGAAGGCCGAATCGATGACGCCGGTTCCGCTGGCGCAGAAGTCGAAGCTGGGGGCGAAACTGGCCGCGGGCCAGTTCGTGACGTTCGTTGAGATTGTGCCGCCCCGGGGCGTGGACGCTTCCCGGGAGCTGGCCGGCGCGAAGCTTTGCGCCGAGCACGGTATCGATTGCATCAATGTGCCGGACGGCCCGCGCGCCAGCGCCCGGATGAGCGCCCAGGTCACCTGCCAGCTCATCCAACAGCAGGCCGGCATCGAGGCCGTGCTGCACTTTTGCTGTCGGGACCGAAATATTCTGGGCATCCAGTCCGAACTGCTCGGCGCTCATGCTGCGGGCATCCGCAACCTGATCTGCATCACCGGCGACCCGCCGCGCATGGGCGCGTACCCGGCGGCCACCGCGGTCTTCGATGTGGACTCGATCGGGCTGGTCAACATCGTCAGCAATTTGAATCGCGGCTTGGACATCGGCGGCAACCCGATGGGCTCCCAGACCAGCTTGGTGATCGGCGTAGGAGCGAACCCCGGCGCGCTGAACTTTGAGGAAGAGATGCGGCGCTTCGAATGGAAGGTCCAGGCAGGCGCCGAGTACGCCGTAACCCAGCCGGTGTTCGATGTGGATCTGCTGGAGCGGTTCCTCCGGCGCGCCGAGCGCTTCCGGATTCCGATCATCGCCGGCATCTGGCCGCTGCTCAGCTACCGCAATGCCGAATTCATGGTGAACGAGCTGAACGTGCCGGTGCCAGCTGAGTACATGGAGCGGATGCGCCGGGCCGACACCACCGAGAAGGCGCGCCGCGAGGGCGTTGAGATCGCCCGGGATTTGGTGCGACGGATCGCCGGCATGGTGGCCGGGGTGCAGCTCAGCGCGCCGTTCGGGCGCTATGAGCTGGCGATCCAAGTGGCCGAGGCGATCCCACAGCGTTCCGCTCCGGGGGGCCCTTCCGCGAGGCCATGAGGTCGGCTGTGCCGGCGGCGGTGTAGAAGGCTGAGTGTTCCGGCACGGCAAAGCGAGGCAAGCCCCCGATCGTGGAACACGCCATCCGGGAGATGTTGCGGCGGATCGTGCGTCAGTTCCATCCCGAGCGCGTGATCCCGTTCGGATCCCACGCACCGGGAGAGGCCGCTGCGGACAGCGACGTGAACGTGCTGGTGGTGATGCCGGTGAAGGGGCTGAAGCACGAGCAACTGGCCGAGCCTCAAGTGGCTCTGCGCGATGTTGGAGTTCCGAAGAACATCCTTATTTCGAGGACAGAAGAATTTGCCTGGCGCAAGGAGGTCGTAGGCGCCATCCGGTATCCGGCTGTGCGCCGGGGTAGACCACTGTGTTTCTGGGCAGGAAAGCGCCGGCTGAAAAGTACTTGCCATCGGCGGCGGTGCGAGTTAGATTAGGAACTTGTCGCATAGCCAGGCGGACCGCGAGAAGGCGGGCCGCACAGCGCCGCCGGCGGATGTTGATCCCGGTTCGGCAGGAGTCAACCCCGCGGCGGACGTAACTGGCATCGGCCGAATCTATTTGCAGGCGGCTATCGCCGGTGCTCACGGACCTGATCGAAATCGACAGAGAGCATCCCGACCCCAAGGCCATTGAGAAGGCCGCCGCCGTGATCCGCCGCGGCGGGGTCGTGGCCTTGCCAACCGACGCGCTGTATTCGCTGGTGGCCGACCCTTACAACCTCAATGCGGTGGCTCTGGTGTACCGCGCCAAAGGCCGCGAAATTCACCGTGCCCTGCCGCTGCTGGTGACCGATGTGCTAATGGCGGAAAGTCTGGCGCGGGAGCTGAACAGCCGGTTTTACCTGCTGGCCCGGATGTTCTGGCCCGGTCCGCTGACGATCATCGTTCCATCCTCCGGCAATGTGCCTCTCAAAGTCACGGGCAATGCCGGGCGGGTGGCGCTCCGGCAGAGCGGATCGAAGATCGCGGCGATGCTGCTCGAACAGGTCCAGCAGCCGCTGATTTCCACCAGCGCCAACATCTCCGGCCAGCCGACATGCCGCAGCGGCATCGAGGTCTTCGGGACGATGGACGGCCGGGTGGATCTGGTGCTGGACGGAGGTTTCTGCTCAGGATTAGGGAGCACGACGGTGGATCTCTGCGGACCGGACTGGAAGCTCATCCGGGAGGGTGCCATCCCCAGCCAGGCGGTCGAAGAAGTTCTTGGACACCACCGGGATCCGGACCCGCTTTGAACGGCGGCGGGCGGACCTGTCCTTGCGTTTGGGCAAGGCTCAGCGTTTACGCGCCAGCCAAATGTCTTCTTCCGCTTCGGTGAGCACGAACAAAAGCGACTGCTGATCTACGGACAGTGTGAAGCGTTGTTGGAGCACGCTTGAGCCGGGATCCAGAACCAGGCGCCGCTGCCGGCTGGTTGTGTCATGCGCCCAAATCCGGTTTTCCTCCCAGAAGAGCAGCGATGACGAATCCTTGAGCCAGACGGGGGAGAAGCCATGCTCGGAGACCTGAGTGGAAGTTCGGTCTTTTAGAGAATAGACGAAGAGTTGCTCCCTGGGAGGAGGCGAGGATCGCAAGCGACCGGCTGCGAATTGCCCGTCCGGGCTCCAGACCATGGGTGTGAATCCCTGGGGCAGGGCGTCCGCCAGCCGGCACGGCGTCCCGGGCGGTTCCAGGCAATACGGCGGGCCGTCGGAGGGGTAACCCATCAAGGCGCCATCGGGCGCCCAAAGCAGCGCCATCGAGGGGGCCACCCGCCGCAAACCGCTGCCGTCGGCCTGCACTAACCAGTACTCAAAGGCTCCGCCCCGGTTGGTCAGGAACAACAATTGCTTACCGTCCGGAGACCAGCGCGCGTTGCGGTCCTTGAACTTGTCGTTGGTAAGCCGCTTCAAGTCTGTGCCGTCCGGCTTGAGGAGCACGATGTCCTCCTCGGGATCCTGAATTCGCGCTGCCAGCCAGGCTCCATCCGGGGAGGGTTCCGGTTCGCGCAACTGCCTGCCGGTCGCGGTAAGGCGTTTGGCGGTTGAGAGGCGAACCGGCGCGCCAGGGCGGAAGGGCGTCGCATGCAGGGTGCTGGAGATGGTGCGACGGGCGTAGACGAAAAGGCCACCGATTTTTCCCGCCGAAACGTAGGCGCTATAGGTGGAGGGCGTCCGCACGGGTTCTGGCTTGCCGCGCACGGCGCCGGTTTGTTCGTCGATGCGGATTCGCCAGATGTTCATCGCCCCGTCCCGGTCACTCGAAAAATACAGGTAGTCGCCTTCGGCGGACCAAGCCGGGCTCCAGTCGATCCACTCATCCTGGGTGACTGGGGTAGCCCGGAGGCTTTCCGGGGGCGCGCCCGAAGACGGCACCGTCCAAAGGTCCCTGTTCCCATCGGGTCCTGCACCCCAGAAGGCGATGCGGTCTCCGTGCGGGGACCAAGCCGGTTGAACCGCATCATAGACTACATCGGGGGAGGTCAACGGCTGGACTGTGTTTGCCTTGAGGTCCGCGACGTAGAGGACGCTGGCGCGTCGTGCGGGCCCGTCCTCAGGTTCGGCGAAGGTGTCGCTGGAGAACACGAGCCGCTGCCCATCCGGGGACCAGGAGGGGTGATAGCCGAATCCGGCGACGCGCCGGACGAAATTCCCCTGAAGATCCATCACGAAGATGCCGCCGCCGTCGCGGTCACTGCGGAAGGCGATCCATTTGCCGTCGGGAGAGAAGGCCGGGTGGCGGTCGTCGGCGGTGGAGCCGGCGGTGAGGTTGATCGATTCTTCTCTATCGAGCGAACGCAAAAAGATGTCCCAGTGATCCCGGTCCCTCCGGGCGTAAGCTAGTAATCGGCCGTCCGGGGAAAGGCTCGGAAAGTTGCAGCGCGCCTGTTCGCGAGTCAGACGGGAGAAGTCATAAGCGGCGGCAGCGAGGTCCCCCGACCCGGGTCCAAGCGCCCTTCCAGCCAGAAGCCAAACCAGCACGCCCAACACCGCCAAGCTCGAGCCGGTCCAAACCCACCGGCTGCTGCGCGCGATGGGTTTTGAGGGCTCTGGGGCCGGTCCATTGCCGGGTAGTTCACCAGTTCCAGAGTCCTTAATTTCAGAGGGTTCCAAAATGAGCGGCACATAGCTGCCGCGCGGCAGGACGACTCGGATGGGATCGAGCTTGCCTTCGGCGTCATAATATTTCTTGAGGCGGGTGCGCAGGCGGCTCACTTCGACCCGGACAATCGGGTCGAGCCGGGGGTCGAAGCCCTCCCCTTTGTCGAAAACTTCGACGCCGAGGCTATATTCCTTTAGGTCCGCCGTGCGGCCCTGAATCACGGCCTCCACCAGGAAACGCAGTAGGCGCTGTTGACGCCACGCCCCTGAGAATGATCGGCTGGCCAGGATTTTTTCCAGGTGGGCCCGTATCGATTCCGCTGCCGGGGGCGAGACCTTCCCCTGCTCAGGCCCCCCCACCGCCAGTGGCCTCATCGAACACCTCCCCCCCCCGAATATTCTACAACGTTTCGGCTCCGCCCAACGGCGCATTCATTGAAAGGCCAGTGGCTTATCAGAAGAGGGCTGGTCCCGATCTGTACGGGCGACCAGGCCGCTTTGGGTCCCTTGTAACCGATACAAGCCCCTTTGTTGTAGCCGCAACAAACTTGAAAACCAGCGTGACGCCAGCCACACTCTTAGAAGGAGAGAAGCCCCGGACTGTTCAGTTCAGGGTCCGCTGGGGCAAGAGGTCTAGACTCACACACCCATTGAGAGAGGAGTTGAAATGAGGCAACGCATAATGAACGTCTGGGTTGCTGGTGTCCTGCTCTTTCTGTTGGCGGCGGCATCGGCACCCTTATCCGCCCAGGTGGGCCGAGCGTCCATCACGGGGATTGTGACCGACAGCACCGGTGCGGTCATCCCGGGTGTCACGGTGAAGGCGACCCATGTAGCCACAGGCGTCAACTATGAAAGCGCCACCAACGAGGTCGGCAGCTATACAATCAGCGCCCTGCCGGTGGGCGACTACACTATCACCTACTCTGCTTCCGGGTTTAAGACGCTGGTCCGCAGCGGAATCACCCTAACGGCGGGGCAGATTGCCAGGATTGATCCGACGCTGGAAGTGGGCCAACTGGTCGAACAGCTTACGGTAACGGCCGAGGCGCCGCTGCTGCAAACCGAGACCGCGCAGAGCTCCGAGAGCGTCACCTCCCAAGTGTTTGCCAGCCTGCCGCTGGCGTTTGGCGGACGGGGCCGGAACATGGCGGACTTCGCTGCCCGAATCGTCCCGGGCGTGCGGGGCTCCGACTGGACAATGTCCATTCAGGGCACGCCCGGAGCCAGCGCCGGCATAGTCGTCGATGGCATGACCAACCTGGCCGGCTTCCTGCCGGGTGATTTCGCGGAGGCGAGCATCTCGGCCGAGGCGGTCCAGGAACTCACCGTGATCACCGGAACGGCCTCGGCGGAACACGGGCGCCAGAGCGGCGGCACGCTGGTCTTCACGCTCAAAAGCGGCACCAACCAGGTGCATGGATCCGCGTTTTACACGCTGCGAAACGAGTTTCTGCATGCCAACGATTGGAACAACAACCTGTACCTGGCGAAAGATCCCACCAACAGCACCTTCCGGCGGCCCAAGGACCGTCAGAAGAACTACGCCGGCAGCTTCGGCGGGCCGGTGTATATCCCGAAGATTTACGACGGGCGCAACAAGACCTTCTTTTACTTCACCGCCGAGCGGTTCTTACTGGCCACGGCCGGTCCTGGGTCGTTGACCCGCAGCGTGCCGCAGCCGGAAATGTGGAACGGAGATTTGAGCAAGCTGCTGCGCAGCACTAAAGTCGGCACCGATGCGCTGGGCCGGGACGTTTTCGAGGGCATGATCTACGATCCCAGCACTTGGCGCATGGTCGGCGGCCGCTACGTGGCGGATCCTTTCACGGGCAACATCATTCCGCCCAGCCGCATCTCCAACGTGGCCAAGAATTTCGCCAAGGTGTTCAACCAGTGGTATCAGCCGGTGAACACGAACCTCACCAACAACAGCTTCACCTCGCTTCAGAACCGCATGGATGCGCGAAACTATTCGATCAAGGGCGATCACTCCTTCTCGAACAACCACAAGGTTTCCGGCTACTTTTATAAACACGGTTTCCCGCGGAACTTCCAGGAGAATGTCAGCGAAGTATGGTCCTTGCTCGATCCGGACCTGGGCGGGCCGCTCTCCCGCTCCATCCGCCAGCACCGGCGCGGGTACAACTGGAGCGTGGCCCACGACTGGATCATCAGCCCGAGCATGCTTAACCATGCTATGGTGGGTCTGAACCAAAACGGCAACGCCTTCCGAAGCCGCCAAATCGGCAAGCATTTCGCCGACGAGTGGGGGATCAAGAACGTCGGGCTGGGGGCTCCGGCGGATCAGGTGACGCGGCCGGTCATCAATCTGGGCAGCTCGCCCGTGGTCACCTTCCAGAGCTGGAACCACGACGCCAACCGCGACGAGTTCTACCGCAACATCGTCATCTCCAACTCGTTTAGCTGGTACCGCGGTTCACACAACCTGAAGTTTGGCTTTGAGTGGAACTTCCTGAACTACGATTCCCAGCAGTTCAACAACACCGGCGGCACGTTCAACTTCGCCGCCCGGACTACGGCGATCCCGGGCGAAGGATTCACTTCGCGGATCGGAAACAGCTTCGCCAGCTTTCTGCTGGGGGAGGTCAACAGCGCTACGCTCGGGCCGATCTTCAACCCGATCACTTCCAGTTACTACGGCGCGGCATTTGTTCAGGATAGCTGGAAGGTGAATCGTAAGTTGACGCTTAACTACGGCCTGCGTTGGAGCGGGAACTCTGCGCACATGGAAAAGAACGACGAAATCGCGAACTTCAATCCCGACCTTCCGGATCCGAACTTCGGCGGGATTCTAGGCGCGGTCGAGTACATGGGCAACGGCCCCGGACGCGCGGGCCGCCGCACTATCTTCCCCGGACACTGGAAGGACTTTGGGCCCACCGCGGGCATCGCCTACCAGTGGACCCCGCGGCTGGTGATGCGCGCGGGCTATGGGATTAGCTATACACCCGAAGGTTTTGGCTGGACCTACCCGTGGCGGGCTGGATTCAACGAGACCTACGAAGCGGCGGCGGACAGCAAGGGAGTCTACCTGCCGGTCTTCAATATCGACAACGGCTTTCCGCTCGATGTGCGGCGTCCGCCGAGCATGGATCCTTCGTATGCCGCTAAGTTCGGCGGACGGAGGAACCACCCGAAGTACGCAGCTTCCGGTTACGTCCAAAACTTCAACTTCGGTTTCCAGAGCGAAATCACCAAGGACCTGCGCGTCGATCTGGAGTGGCGAGGCAGCAAAGGCACGCGGCTGCACGCCGGCGGCAATGTGTACCCGAACCAGATCAATCCCAAGGAGCTTTCCCGCGGGGCGGTGTTGACGCAGACCATCAGCAGCGCCTCGGCCGCGGCAGCAGCGGGATTGCCATACCCCTATCCCGGTTTCAGCGGTTTGGGCGCCTACACTCTGCTGCCATTCCCGCAGTTGATGGGCCGCAGCCTGTCGGCGTTTTGGGACCCCGTCGGCAGCAGCACATACCACTCTTTGAATCTGATCGTCACCAAACGGATGTCGAGTGGTTACTATCTATACGGCGCCTACACCTTCTCCAAGAACATCACCAACGTCACCAATGTCGCAAATGGAGGAGGCGGAGGCGGCATCCAGGATACCTACAACCGGAGTTGGGCTAAAGCGGTGGCCGCCGGGGACCGGACCCACGTTCTCAAAGCGGTGCTTCAATGGGACCTTCCCATCGGACGAAACCGTTATCTGCTGGGAGGCGCCAGTCCACTGCTGAACGCGGTGGTCGGAGGCTGGACCGTCTCGGCGCTGCTGAATTACTCCAGCGGCACGCCCCTGGGCCACCCGAACTCCAGAGTGACGCCTAACTTCTGGAACGGACCGGCCATTTACGCCAACTTCAACACCCCGCCGGGCGGTTTCAAGAGGATCTTCAACCCGGACACGTTCAATCCGTGGAACAACGCGGATCCGGGCAACCGCTTCTTCGATCCGACGGCGTTCAGCGACGCCGCACCGCAGTCGCTGGGTAACAGCCCCAACCGCTTCCCTCAGGTCCGCACACTGTGGAGCTGGAACGAGGATGCTTCTTTGGTGAAGTACTTCCCGATGAAGGAGCGCGCGCGGCTGTTGTTCCGGCTGGAGATGTTCAACATCTTCAACCGCCATTTCTTCGGCGGGGTCAACATGAACATGAAC
>JAIMAR010000394.1 GCA_023511855.1 Bryobacteraceae bacterium | reverse complement strand
GTTTTCGTCAACCGGATTCTCATCGAAGCCGGCCGCCGTCTGCCACCAACCTTCAACTACGTTCGGGACGCCCCCCCACGTTTACCACACTCCAATACTTCTCTTAGTCCCGCAAGCCTTCAAACTTGCGGTCGTACGATCGGTACACACTGCCCCGTCTGAAAACAGATCCACGCCTCCTCGTGGGGCAGGCTTTCTAGCCTCCGGCCGACATTCCTGTCGGCTTGGGTCCCTTTGATTCGCCGTTCTGTTTCATGGCCGTGCCGCGCCCGGCTCATAGCTCACTCCACGTGCTGACTCTCTGTCCGTGTTGCCAAGCCGACGATTGTTCCTTAACGCCAGTTACTGTGGGGCACCTCGCTGGCGCTAGTTCGGCCACTTGAGACTCGGCCAACGCCCGTTCACAACTAAGAGCCGCTGGCATGTCTTTTATTTCTCATAGGTTAGGAAGCAGCTCGGAACCCTTCGCAAAACGCCCGTGTTGAACTGAAACCGGGAGGCGCCAGCGGCCCGATCCGGCCAAGCGAGCGCTCTCTCATTCAAAGGAGGAACATCGTGAAACGATACCTATTGGGTTTACTGGTCGTGGCAGGGTTTCTATTCAGCCAGACCCGAGTTGACTTAGGCCGGCAGGGCAAGCGGCCCGACTTTGCGGCAATGCAAGACACAAAACCGGTGCAAGCAGCACCCGAGTTGCCCTCCGCATGTACGGTGGGACAGCTCTTCTTCAAGACCGGCGCTGGCGGCGCGCAGTCGCTCTATGCGTGCGTCTCCGACAATCAATGGGAGGCGGTGAGCGGCTTGCGGGGCTGCTCGGTCGACGAAAACAACAATCTGACCTGTCCCGGAGATCTTCTCTCCGGAGACGCTTCCAGGCCCGGCGAGCTCGCCCTCTACGAGCTGCCGGCCAATGGCGGTGACTTCATCTCTTGGCTCGCACCTCAATCCATTCCCTTAACCTACCGTCTCCGCCTGCCCCCGGCGCCGCCTGCCTCAGGCCAGGTCTTGACTTTCTCTACACCCTCTGAAGGCGTCGCTCAGGGGTCCTGGACTACGCCGGCTGCCGGAGGCCAAACCTCTCCACTCATCGATCCGTCCACTCTCGTGCTTTTGGATGAATTCCTGCCTACGACGGCTCTGGCCGGCGGAGGCGCCTTCGGTCAACTAGGTTGGCAGCCTGTCGGCGGTGGGGTGAACTACATGGAATCCTCCAGCACGAATCCCTGGCCGGGCTTGGTTGAACTCACCAGCAACGGGACTGTGAATCAGGCCAACGGTATCCATGCCGCCGGATATGGCTTCAGCTACCCCTGGTTTTGGAATGCTTCTCAAAGGACCGGATGGGAGTTCGAGTTCGCCTTCAAAAGCGACCCCTACTTCGGCTCTCAGCACATTACGAGGGTCGGCTTGGTGAGTGCTTCCAGTCAGACCCCCAGCGACGGGGTCTGGGCGGAGGTAGTCAACAACACCGGATGCACCGTGACTGGCGCCAACGCCAACTGGACCTTTGTCACCCGCGCGGGGGGAACGGGATCATCGCCGCTCGACAGCGGCATAATGTATGCTACAAACACGTACTTCAAGATTCGGATGCGGTCCGTGACGGCAGGAAATGTCCTCCTTTCCATCAGCGCCGGTGGAGGGGCATATTCCGACGAAGTGCCGCTGCCCATCGCCACAACGGCGGCGCTGGCCCCGGTTTTTGTCCTATGGGGCTGTGACAATCAGAACCACCGCATCATTGTGGACCGATTCCAGGCAGTGGTGGGGAGGTAGGCAATGAGGGAATCCTCTATCGTGGGGTTTCTGGCAAGGGGCTGGCTCTTGCTGTTGCCTTTGCTTCCGTCCTGCTCGCTGGGTCAATTCAGTGTGACTCCTGCCAAACCCGTCGTGCAGGCCGGTGAAACCATCCGCTTCCAAGCCGGCGATTCGGTCGTCTGGTCGATGGCGCCCGGCAGCCAGGGCAGCATCGACCACCCCTGCTACTACGAGCCCGCCCAGA
>JAIMAR010000393.1 GCA_023511855.1 Bryobacteraceae bacterium | reverse complement strand
CGTTGAGCTTTTTGGTGATGGGGATGCCGTCGGCCACCCACCTCTGTCCGAGCGGATCGTTCTTGAGGTAGTTCACGTGCAAGATGTCCAAACATGTGCCGGCCACGGCGATGCCGTGCTTGCGGGTCTCCGCAAGGTACTGCTCCTGGACTCCGGGATCCGCCAAGGGGAGTTTGCCATCGACCGGCTTACGGCCCAGGCTGACTTCGACGCCGTCAAAGCCGAGGCTTGCGGCCAGGGCGACAGCCTCGGTTTTTCCGGTCTGGCGCAGGTTCCAGTCGGTGACGCCGATCTTGAGGCCTGTGAGCCGCCTGGCCTGGAGCACGGCTGCCGGAGCCAGGGTGAAAGCCGCGGTACGCCGCAGAAACGATCTTCTCGAAAATGACATCCGTCGCCTCCTTCCGGACTCCGGTCATTATACAAACCAAATGGAGCCGCTTGAGGCTCCCCAACGCAGCGGCAAAACCCGTGCCAAAGCCGCGCGGCGGCCAGTGGGGGCAGTAGAATTGACGGGAAAGCACAAAGGAGAGACATGGCGTATTTTCTTGACCTGTTTTCCCCTGAGACGTACGAGGCCTTCAGCCGTTCCGATCGGACAGTGTCCGGTTTCCGCCTTCGTCACCGGGGTGTCGCTGGTCGAGTCAAGGCCGGCGACAGGCTTGTCTGCTACATGACGAAGCTTTCGAGATGGGTCGGAGTGCTTGAGGTCTTGGAGGGACCGTACGTGGACGAAACGCCGCTGTTCTTTCCTGACGGTGATCCCTTTGTAGTTCGGTTCCGAGTCAGACCGATTGCTTGGTTGTCCGTTGAAAAGGCTCTTCCTATTCATGAAGACCGCGTGTGGAATGCTCTCTCGTTCACGCGTGGTCAGAGCAGGAGTTCGTCTACGTGGACTGGCAAGCTCCGTGGGAGCCTAGTTCAGCTTGCCGAGAACGATGGTGCCTTTCTTGAGTCGGCGATCGAGGCCCAGGCCTCTGGAGGTGTGACGTATCCCGTCGATGAGAACGAGTACAAAAGGCTTCTCGCTCATCGCATTCGCAGAGCGGACAAGGACGTTTCGGTGACCGTTCCTGAAGGGCCCGAAGCAGTGGAGGCCGCACCCGAGCCAGAAGAGGAGGTACGGGAATCGCTCAAGATTCAAGCGCTCCTCGCTGAGATCGGCTCCCGGATGGGAATGCAGATCTGGATTCCGAGGTCGGATCGGGCTGCGGTGCTGACGGAGTGGCGGGGAGATCACCCGCCCGTTCTTGAGCGCCTGCCGTTGAATTACGATGACACCACCCTGAGGACGATCGAGCAGATCGATGTCCTCTGGCTCAAGGGCCGGGCGATCAAGCGCGCCTTCGAGGTGGAGCACACAACCTCGATCTACTCCGGCATTCTGCGAATGGCCGACCTGCTCGCACTCCAGCCGAATATGGACATCCGCCTTCACATCGTGGCTTCAGTCACGCGGCGGGAGAAGGTCTTTCAGGAGTTGCGCCGGCCTGTCTTCTCCCTACTTGATAGGGGACCGCTTGCGGAGAGCTGCACATTCCTTTCATACGACAGCGTGCGCGAGCTTGCGGAGCTACCACACCTTTCGCACCTCTCCGAAAGTGTCTTGGATGAGTACGAAGAGGAGGCCGAAGGCTAGGGCGGCAACAAGGCCCGACCCCCTGCCTTGCGCCAACCCGGGGTAGCCTTCGCAGAGCCGGGAGGCCCGGGAATGGGCGCCCACGGATGTCGGAGCGCCGTCGTTGCAAAGCCGGGGCGAGCGAAGTACATTGACAGGGATGTCGCATGTGGGATTGATCCGAGAAGCGCTGTCTGCCGGCGACGGCATTGTCCGCCTGGCGCCCTGTTGGGTGCCGCGTTCGTTTCTGATGCCCGGGGGCCGCCTCAAGCTCGATCCTCGCGATCTCTACGCCCTCGGCGCGCACCGCGGAGGAATTGATGAACGCTGGTTCGCCTCCACGACGAATGCCGACAACGGCCCGGGCACGCCGGAGGACGAAGGCCTGAGTTATATGG
>JAIMAR010000392.1 GCA_023511855.1 Bryobacteraceae bacterium | reverse complement strand
CGCCCGGGATGTAGGCGGTGATTTCCTTCTGATTGGAGAGCCGGACGCGGGCGACCTTCCGAAGCGCGGAGTTGGGCTTCTTGGGGGTCATCGTCTTGACCTGGAGGCAAACGCCGCGCTTGAACGGATTGCCTTCCAGGACCGGGCTTTTGGTGCGGTATTTTTTGGGTCGGCGGGGCTTGCGGACGAGCTGGTTGATCGTGGGCATGGGCTTCGGAGAGCGCTCTCGCGTTTTGGATTCGAGGCCGATCGCGGTTGACGGAATCGAGGAACGTCCGTGCGAGCGGGCCGGACCCAGGTGGTCGGTCCGCGTCTGAGGGCGATCCGTCCGGCGGGGGAGATCCGAGGCAGGCGCAGCACCGCTCCCCGGCCCGACCGGCGAAGAATATTACCTTGATCGATTGTGGGGCGTGTGTCAAGCGGTGGTGGGCCGCGAACCAGGGCTGTTTCATTCTTCTGCTCAAGTTGCCACAAGTTTCATGGCCTTTGTGACATGGAACCTCAGATCTCTGACGACGTCGGCGATTCCTCGTTTCGTCCGTCTGGCTTGCTGTCCCAGCAGAAACAACGCCACGTTGCGGAGGCTTGCAGCGACCTGCGCGGCGGTCCCGGTCCTCACTCGGCTGGCATCCTCGCCCAAGGTCCAATCCCGCACGCCAAACAACTGGTTCTCGATCGCCCAGTGCGAACGGATCAGCGTCAGGAGCTTGGCGGGCGACGCCTTCTCGGGCCTCAGACTGGTGATACCGTACACGTCCTCGACGGTCGTCACTCCCCGGAGGGTGCGTTCACGCCGCAGATGAAAAACCTGCCCCACGGCCGGCCAGTCCAGGAAGCTGTTCAGCCAGGTCGTGGTCCGAATCGTCCGCCGCTCACGTCGCCCATGCCCCTTGTGAATCATGCAGGCCTGGCGGATGCTCTCGGCGTGGAGTCGTCTCTGCCGGGGGGGAAAGCCCCGCTGGCGGGGCGTCCAAAACACTTCGGATGTCCGCCAGGAGCATCGCCTGATTTTCCTTGGCTGGTAGCACATAATCGCCGCCACGCCGCACAATCTCCGAGCAGACGTCTCGGTGAGTAAACATGGCATCACCCGTGACAACCTTGCCAGAGAGTGGCAGAATTCCGAGCAATTCCAGGGCCGCCTTGTGCTCATTGGTTTTGGCATCGACCCGCAATTGGGTCAGGACCGCCCTCATCTCGGAGGCATAGGCAGCCAGCAGATGCACCGCGGGCAAATTCTCGCCCCGAGACCCACGCGCCGTCTTGCCGTCGATCGCGATGTGTTCGAAGCATCGGGTCCCGAGACGGGCCTGGATCCACTCGCTGATCAACTGCTCGAAGACCGCGACGTCAATCCCGCGAAAGACACGGCTGAGAGTGGCCTCGCTGGGGGCCTTGGATCGGGTGCAGCCGAGGAGCTTCCGGAACTCGCGACCGAAGGCATTGCCGAACTGGACGACGCCCCGCCGCGAGGTGATGCCCGTGAGCATGGCTACGGCCGTCAAGGCCAGAATCGAAGGCAAAGGGTGCCGCAGGCCCTGGGCCCTGCGACGGTCCATAAGCTTCGGTGAACGAAAGACTTCCAGAAGAGATCGCGCGGCGTCCATGCCAAGACCTCCAGGTGTGGATCAAACGGTGACTACTGGCATAACATCATTGCAGCCGATCGGATAGATCAGAACGGAATAGCCCTGGGCCGCGAACGGCCCGGACGTGCGGTCCTTGACGCTCGGGGGTGCCGCCGCGGCGTACAACGGGCGGATCGGGACCGAGGCGGCGTCCCGAGCGACGCACGTCCCCCTTCTCTGGAATGGAGCCGGGTGGCGACGAGGACCAACGGCCGCCTTGGTCCCTCGCACTTCGAGCATTCGGGACGCCGTGACCAAGCGGACCAGGTCTTGGGCACCGTCACGTTCCGCTACTCGAACGCTGTCGGGATTACCTCGCCGCCGGCGCGGGTCGCGATGGCCCTCCAGACCGAGATGTCCACCGAGTCGCGGACCAGATGCACGCTGCCGTCCATGAAG
>JAIMAR010000391.1 GCA_023511855.1 Bryobacteraceae bacterium | reverse complement strand
CAGGAATTTCGCACGGCAACTTTATTTCCTGAGCCGCCGTAGGCTTAAGGGGAAATTCGCGCCGGAACAAATTCGCACTTGCATGTTGGGACGGATGTGGTAGAATTCTTGCAGCAACGCCGGCAGGGCTTGGCGAAGCTGCTACCCCCAGCCGAACAGACCTTGCGTGGCTCGCTCATCGAGCGCTACGTCACCTGCGGAAACCCGCACTGCAAGTGTGCGCGCGGCGAGCGCCACGGCCCCGTCTGGTACCTGACGGTCACGTTGGGGCCGGGCCGCACCACCAGCGTCGTCGTCTCAGGGGAGCAACTGGAAGCTGTGCGGCGCTGGATCGAAAACTACCGCAAGACCAAAGAGAATCTGGAGAAGATCTCCGAGATCAACCGCGAACTGCTCCGCCGCCAGCGCAAGAAAGCCAAACGCTAGAGGGGGGATGGGAGAAGGCTGTTGGGCTTCTGGATGATCTTGCACTTAATAGAATGAAAGGCAACTCCACCCACACCCTGCCTTCCTTCACCACCTACATCAATAAAGTCTTCGCCTTCCGCCAAGCCATCGGTCGCCTCCGCGATGCCCGCCACGATCCGCAGATCTCCCCGCAGACCGTCTTCCTGGCGCTGTTCCATGCATTCCTGTTCCGCCTCACCAGCTTCAAGCAACTGGAGGCGGATCTGGCCCAACGCCAACTCCGCGTCTGGATCGGCGCCGAGCGGGCCTTCGGCGACGACACGCTGCGCTATAGCCTGTGCGGCTTCGCCCTCGATCCGCTCGAACAAATGCTGGTGGACATCAATCGCCGGCTGAAGAGGAACAAGGCGTTGGACCAGGGCCGCGTGCAGGGCCGCATCGTGGCCGCCCTCGACGGCATCGAGATCCTCTCCAGCTACAGCCGGTGCTGCGAGTTCTGTCTTCAGCGCCGGGTCCGCTCCCAGGATCCGGAAGGCAACCCCGTCGAGCAGATCCAGTATTACCACCGGGCGGTCGGTTGTCAGATTGTCAGCGCACCCGTCAAGCCCTTTCTGGCCATCGAGTGGGTGCGCCCAGGCGAGGGGGAGGACACCGCCGCGCTCCGCTTGCTGCGGCGCCTGCCCGAACTCTATGGCAGCCGCTTTTTCGACCTCCTGCTGTTGGATTCCCTCTACGCCCAGGCCCTCCTGTTGAAGCTGGCAAAACAGATCGATTGGGAGGTGGTCATCCCCCTCAAGCAGCAGAACCGCCAGCTCTACCAAAGTGCCATGGGGCTGTTTGAGAACCGTCCGGCCGATTATCGCGGCAGCGAGAGCGCGGGTAGTGCTCAGACCGAGTTTGCCATCTGGGACACCGAAGGGCTGCCCTTTAGTGAGGATTACCCCGAGCCCATTCGCGTCGTCCGCTCGGAAGAGAAGGTCACCCGCCATCACCGTCGCCGGGGCAAACTGCAGTCGGAGACGACCGAGCAGGAATGGATGTGGATCACCAACTTGGGCCGGCAGGCTTTCCCGGCGCCCCTGGTACGCCGTCTCGGCCATGACCGCTGGAAAAACGAGAACAACGGCTGGAACGACCTTACCCAGAACTGGGCGCTCAAGCACGGCTTTCTCCACGCCTGCCAGCATCGGCCCAGGATCACCACCGCCGCCGAGAAGCCGCAACCCGTTCCCAATCGCGGTCTGATGGCCGTGACCCTCATCCTGTGCCTTGCCTTTGCGCTCAGCTCCGCTTTCGCCCTGCTGCACTCCAAGCTGTACCGGCTCTACCATCCGAGTCTGTGCGAAATCGCCCGCCAGTTGTATCGCTCCCTCTGGCAGCTCCAGCCGCCGATCCGCGCTCCGAGTTGACAACGCCGCCCGGACCATCCCAGCCCACTCTTGCCCCCGCGTCGTTCGCCGGGCTGTCCGTCCTGTCCCCTACCACCTGCCGTCACAGGCCCCAACCGCCCACCTCCTCTGGCGCCAGGCCCAGCAAGTCGACTTGCGAATCTCCTGCCCCCAATATCTGCGAGCCGTCCCCACGTCACCGCGCACCGGTGATGAGCTTCCCCGGACGTAATGCGAAATTCCTGG
>JAIMAR010000390.1 GCA_023511855.1 Bryobacteraceae bacterium | reverse complement strand
AAGGTATGGCTCGTGACTGGGGTGAAGTCGTAACAAGGTAGCCGTAGGAGAACCTGCGGCTGGATCACCTCCTTTCTAAGAGAGTTGCGGCGGCCCTGCGAATATCAGCGGATTCCCGGATTCTCTCCGCCAGTTTCTGCCCGCAAGTTCTTTGACAACCGAATATCGGTGACGGCCTCTGTGTGTCATCGCGCCACTTTCGTGTGCGGAGGACTTCGCGGCTAAGCTACTAAGGGCGTGCGTGTGGATGCCTAGGCGCAGGCAGGCGAAGAAGGACGTGGCAAGCTGCGATAAGCCTCGGGGAGCCGCCAGCAGGCTGTGATCCGGGGATGTCCGAATGGGGGAACCCGACGGGTGGGAACACCCGTCATCGCCGTCGGAATCCATAGGACGGCGAGGCGAACCCGGGGAAGTGAACCATCTCAGTACCCGGAGGAGAAGAAAGCAATCGCGATTCCGGAAGTAGCGGCGAGCGAAACCGGAACAGCCCAAACCGCGCCATCCCTTCGGGAGCGCGCGGGGTTGTAGGACCACGATCCGACTCGCAATGGGCTAGCCGAACGGCCTGGAACGGCCGGCCGGAGAAGGTGAGAGCCCTGTAGGCGAAAGTCCAGAACGGGTCCGTGGGATCCTGAGTACCGCGGGACACGAGGAACCCTGCGGGAAGCAGCCGGGACCATCCGGCAAGGCTAAATACTCGCCTGCGACCGATAGTGAACTAGTACCGTGAGGGAAAGGTGAAAAGCACCCCTGCGAGGGGAGTGAAAGAGGACCTGAAACCGCACGCCTACAAGCAGTCGGAGGGCGATGGGCGGAGGCGCAAGCCTCGGCCCGTGCCTGACGTCGTGCCTATTGAATAATGAGCTGGCTAGTTACTCTCAGCGGCGAGGTTAAGCGCAAGCGAGCCGCAGCGAAAGCGAGTCCGAACAGGGCGTAGAGTCGCTGGGAGTAGACGCGAAGCGGGACGATCTACCCTTGGCCAGGGCGAAATCCGTGTAACAGCGGATGGAGGCCCGAACCGGTGTTGGTTGAAAACAGCTCGGATGAGCTGAGGGTAGGGGTGAAAGGCTAATCAAGTTCCGTGATAGCTCGTTCTCTCCGAAATAGCTTTAGGGCTAGCCTCGCGTGGTCCGTGGCGGTGGTAGAGAACTGGATGGACTAGGGGCCTTCCCAGGTTACCGAATCCAACCAAACTGCGAATGCCGCTACGTTGGAGCGCGGGAGTCAGACGGTGGGGGCTAAGCTTCATCGTCAAAAGGGAAACAGCCCAGACCATCAACTAAGGCCCCGAAATCCGCGCTTAGTGGGAAAGGAGGTCGAGAGGCTCAGACAGCCAGGAGGTTGGCTTAGAAGCAGCCATCCTTTAAAGAAAGCGTAATAGCTCACTGGTCGAGCCGCTCGGTGCCGACAATCCAACGGGGCTGAAGCGCGGTGCCGAAGTTATGGATCCGGCAACGGATGGTAGGAGAGCGTTCCCAGCCGCGGAGAAGGCGGACCGAGAGGACCGCTGGAGCGCTGGGAAGTGACTCTGCCAGCATAAGTAGCGATAAACCGGGTGAGAATCCCGGTCGCCGCAAGTCTACGGGTTCCTCAGCAAGGTTCGTCCGCTGAGGGTCAGTCGGGACCTAAGGCGAGGCCGAAAGGCGTAGCTGATGGACACACGGCCAACATTCCGTGACCGCCGGTGCTCGCTCAAGACCGATGGGGGGACGCAGCCCCGCGGTCCGGTCTGGCAATGGTTTCCAGGCCGGGCCTACGGGAGGCCGGGAGAGGCAAATCCGCCCGGCCGCCTGCCAGGAAAAGCCCCTAAGGGGAGCGCCGGCGCCCGTACCCGAAACCGACACAGGTGGACGTGATGAGTATTCTCAGGCGCTCGGGTGATGGGTTGCTCAGGAACTAGGCAAATTGGCCCCGTAACTTCGGGAGAAGGGGCGCCCGCCTTCCAGGCGGGCCGCAGGGAAACGCCTCACGCGACTGTTTAACAAAAACACAGGTCTCTGCAAAGTCGAAAACGACGTATAGGGGCTGACGCCTGCCCGGTGCCGGA
>JAIMAR010000389.1 GCA_023511855.1 Bryobacteraceae bacterium | reverse complement strand
AAAACAAAGAGGCAACCGAAACCAGCAAGCAGCTCAGCAAGGAGTCAAAAAGCAGCAGAAACAGCCCAGAGAACCCAGCCACAACGCAAACACAACCAAGAATCCCCGCCGACCCGCGGAGGTGGAACCTACACCACACTCAGACTCTGCCGCCTTTAACGTAGGCCTCCAGGCTTGCGCTCCTACTATCTCCACACCCCACACCTGTGCCGTACGTGCGTCTACCTGCCGAGCGTAAAGTGTACGTCTACGAACATCACCATTTCGACCGGGTCTCCATTCAGCCTGGGCGGCTCGTACAACCAGCCCCGCACGGTTTCGACGGCGGCCCCAACGAGCAGCGGGTGCCCCTGGATCGCTCGAATGGCGTGCACTCTTCCGTCGGTCCCGATCACAATCTCCAACTTCACGGTCCCGGCCAGCCTCGCCGCGCGCGCCGGCGCAGGATAGACCGGCAGTGGCGTGCTCCGCGGGACCGGCGGCTGTACAGCGCCTCCCACACGCACCCTGGGAATTACTTCTTTCGGCTCCACCGGCGCTTCCGTGGCGGCGGGGACTATGGGAGGAGGCGTCCAACGCAGCGCCTGTTCCACAGCCGGGCTGCCGGGCACTCCCGGAGTCCCCGTGCCGCCGGGAACTCCGGGAACGCCTCCCTGCCATCCGGCCGCCGAACCTTCGTCCGGGTCAAGAATCGCCGCTGGTTTGGGTGGATAGTTCACTGGCGCGAAGAGCTTGGTTGCACTTGTATACGGCCGTGTTGGCGCCGCAGCCCGCGGCGTCACGGGCGCAGGCGGCGGTTGCGCAGCGGGCCTGCCGGGCGGCGGCAAGGGCTCAAACAGATGCGCTCTCCACCAAAGTTGCGGGATCGCTTCGGTGAACAGCAACGGGATCAATACCGCGGCGGCCACCACGGCAAGCTCACCCGCAATGGAGGCTGCCAGAGCGCCGGGCCGGATCCGGGCGCCTGTGTCCGTGACAAATACTTGCTCGAACATCGCCTGCCTCCTTCCGGACCGCGACTGTCTTGCCCGCGTCCGCCTAAGTAGACACCGGCGCCTGTTAGTAAGTTCCTACGCCTTCCGCCTCCCCCTGAAAACCGGAACCTGCATCTTCTGCGCGCGGCATGTTCCAATTGTTGCCGCCTGAAGCCGGACTCGCCGGCGGCCAGTTCACGCTCCTGACGGGCGCCGCCGCTTGTCAACAACCTGAAACCAGCAGGGGCCGCCCCACTCGCTCCAGGGCTGCTGCCAGGCTCTTCTCGATCAGGTCACACATCTCGTCGATGTCCGCCTCTTCGGCGATGAGCGCCGGCGATACGGCGAACCAGCCTGGGTCAATGCGCATGATGAGGCCGTGTTCCAAAGCGGTCTTCTTCAGCATCTGGCCCAGCTCGGGATAAGGCTCCATGCTCTTGGTGTCGCGCACCAGCTCGACGCCGCGCAGGATTCCCCTGCCCCGCACCTCCCGCACCACCCCGTACTGTTTCAGCCTTTCCAGCTTCCGCGCCAAATACTCGCCCAGCCGCCTGGCCTTGGCGCACAAATCCTTCTCCAGGATCTCTTCGATCACCGCCAGCCCCACCGCGCAGGCCAGCGGGTTGCCCGCGAACGTGTGGCCATGCGCAAATTCAACCCCGGCGTCCGCCGGCCCCCAGAAGGCCTCGGCCAGATCTTCCCGGGCCGCCATCACCCCCAGCGGGATCGCACCGCTCGAGATCCCCTTGCCGCAGCAGATCAGATCCGGCGTCACGCCAAACGTCTGCGCCGCAAACATCGATCCGGTCTTCGCAAACCCCGTGATCACTTCGTCGAAGATCAGAAGCACGTTGTGCCGGGTGCAGATGTCACGCAGGATCTGAAAATACTCCTCCGTAGGCGTGATGATCCCACCGGTGTTTCCGATCGGCTCCACCAGCACCCCCGCCACCGTCTCGGGGTCTTCCATCAAGATCAGGTCTTCGACCGAACGCGCCGCAAACCGGTTGCACTCGTTCCAGTCGGAAAAACGCTCCCGGTAGAAGGTCGGCGGAAACACTTTGAGGAAGCCAGGCATGTGCGGCTCGAACTTGGCCTTCCTT
>JAIMAR010000388.1 GCA_023511855.1 Bryobacteraceae bacterium | reverse complement strand
GGCGGCTAGCTCAGCTGGGAGAGCACGGCGTTCGCAACGCCGGGGTCGTGGGTTCGAATCCCATGCCGTCCACCAACCCCCGCGCAAACGCTGCATCCCTTGACGCCTACACTTTGACGATGGCCCTCAGCTCCTTGTCCCACGGTGCCCGGTAAGGCTTCGAGCACATGGCCTGAGCCTCCGTGTCGCCGATGACCGCTTCTTTGTCGGGATCCCAGCGGACGGCCCGGCCAAGCTTCAAGGACATGTTTGCAAGATGCATCACAATCGACACCCGGTGTCCGTCCTCGACCTCGCAGAGCGGGCGCTTGCGCGAACGCATGCAATCAATCCAGTCCCGCTTGTTCATCGCAAGCGTGTCTTCGCCGCCCGTGCCGTAGCGCGCGTCGGAGGCTACGCCGCCAGCCTGTCCTCCGGCCGCACCACCGCGGCCGCCCCTTCCCGCCTGCGGCTCGGCGTACTGAGGGAGGAACGGTTCCCGGCCTGTGTCGTCGTAACGAGGTCCGCCCGCAGGGTGGCCGAGGAAGCGAGGAATCTCGTTCTCCGGGTTGATCCACCGAGTCTCCGAAGTGACCTGGAAGCTGCCCGCCAGCACCAAGTTCCCTTTTGTCCCCAGGTACACTTGGCCGCGGCCGGCGGTATCCGGCATTGCATTGGCTTCGCGGATGGCGCAGTTGAGAACGAAACCGGGCTGCCCGCCCTGGCCCGGGAAGACCCACATCGCATCCTGGAGGTCCGGAGTTTCGCCGTCATCCTCGAGCGCGTAGCGGCCGCCGGTGGACATCGCCAGTGTGGGGCCCTTCGCCTCCATAATCCACAGAATCTGGTCGATCAGGTGCGCGCCGAGGTTGGTCATCTGCCCGCCGGAGTAGTCCCAGAACCAGCGGAAATGATAGATCCCGCGGTGGCGCTGATAAGGCTTCTTTGGCGCTGGCCCCAGCCACATGTCGTAGTCGAAATCCGCCGGCGGATTCTCCACCGGCGTCTTGCCGAATCCAGGGTAAATGTTGCGGGAAAAACCTATCCGGACGGAATGAATTTTACCGAGCAATCCGGACTGGATCAACTTCTTGGCTTCCTTGACGCCGCTCCCTTGCCGCCGCTGGGTTCCCACCACCACGATCCGGTTGTACTTGCGCGCCGCCTGGATCATCCACTTGCCTTCATCGATGAACAGTGTCATCGGCTTCTCCACATAGACGTCCTTGCCCGCGGCGCAGGCCATGATCGTCAGCAGGGCATGCCAGTGATCCGGAGTGGCGATGATCACTCCCTGAATGTTCTTGTTCTCATACATCTTCCGGAAGTCGGAGTAGCCGACGGTCCGCTTGTCTCCAATGAACGCCAGAGCCTCCTCCACCCGCGGTTTATAGCAGTCGCACACTCCCAGGATGTCTACGTCGTTGAACTTCTTGAGATCGCCGATGTGCTGCTTGCCAATAAGCCCGTATCCGATGAGGCCGATCCCCACCCGGTCGTTCGCGCCCAGGATGCGCTGATAGGACGCCGCAGTCATGGCGGCCGCGCCCAAAAAAGCTCTCCGGGTGGTGCTTTGGGTTTTCTCAACTCCGTTTGACACTGTCCTTCCTCCTTTCCTCGCTCTGCCAGGCCGAACCGGCTGTTCGCCCGCGTTCCGGTTCGCTTGGCTTCATTCATTCTATTGAAAAATGCAAGGCGGTGTGGGAAGTGAGTGCGTACTCCATTCGGAGCCGGTTCGGCCACAAAGAACATCAGCCCTGCCACCGGGAGGGAGGTCTCTGGAAGGAATCGTCCGCTGGCGCCTCGTTGACCGCCGCTCAGGCGGGCTGCGGGTTCTCGCCCTCCCGCAAGCCGGCGACCGGCGCCGGGGCGGGCTCGGGCGCCAGTCTCGGAGGCTTCTGCCCGCTCTCCAGTTTGGGCACGCTGCGCGCCGGGGGCAGCGAAACGCCGGCGATCAACTGCTTGATCTCGTTGCCGTCTAGCACTTCGCGCTCGAGCAGCGCCTCGGCGATCCGCACCAACCCGTCGGCGTGTTCGTCGATGATGTCTTTGGCGCGCTGGTAGCCGCTAACAACAAGCCGCCGCACCTCGTTGTCGATC
>JAIMAR010000387.1 GCA_023511855.1 Bryobacteraceae bacterium | reverse complement strand
TTGCCGGACTGTTGGGAGTTGTAGTATCGGGATGCCAATCGCTGATAACCCAGCAGTGTGGTGGTGCCAGCCAGAATTGCACACAACACCCACGGCAGCCACGCCCGGCGAGTCCTGGCCGCGTTGGCCTGCGGCGGAAGTCGCAGCGACAGGATGCGCTGGCTGAGCAGCTCATCGGCCGGCTGTGGTCCGCCCGGTGTGGTTTTGGCCGCTTTCTGTTCCAAGCTACTCACAACAGATGCCCCTATAAGCTGGTCGGTCGGCAACAAGTGCCGTAAACATGGCGTTCATCATCACTGAAGTATCAAAATCGGTCACCAGGGAAATCCTGCGACTGTTCTGCGCTTTAAACGGCGCGCACAGGTAAATCCCTGCGGCCGAATGTCCAACAAGGCGCCCAATAACGTTTATAGTGGCTTGGTTTACGCACAATCTGACTTAATTCGAGTCTGTAGCATCATTACTGGGGATTGTTATTGACAGGCTGAACGTTTTGCCGTATTTTCCCGGCCCCAAGCTGACCACGGAGGGTGGCCATGTCGCGACCGGGAGAATACCGAGCGGATCGTACCGAGGGAATTACACGTGTTGAGGACCTGCCGAAGGCCAAAGTCATCCGCCGCAGTCGAAATTTCTCCCATCGCCCATGTCCGGAATGCGAGCGGAGTTGCCACCGGCATCGCATCCTGGAGCGGACGCTCCACGATTTGGGCGATCCGGTTTCCGAGCGGCCTCGTGATCTTCTCGTTACGTACTCGCAACATTATTGCTGTAAGTGCAAGAGCTACTTCAACGTGGACATGTCGGACCTGGCGCTGCCCAAGAGCCACTACACCCACCGGGTCGTGGCGATGGCCGTGCGGCTGGTGGTCGAAGACGGCTTGCCCTACCGGGCGGCCAGTTGGCATCTCTGGCGCGACCACCGGGTGTTCGTGCCCTACGCCACGATTCAGAACTGGGTGGAGGCCGGGGGGAAAAAAGGCGGAGCAACACATTCGCGGAGCATACCTGGACGCCGCGCTGGATAATTTCTCCGGGTACATCACGGCCGACGAGTTGTACGACGGGCCGTTCTGTGTGCTGTCGATCGTGGACAACCGCACCTTTCGCCGCCTCATCTACGAAGTGCTGGACCACGACCCGGAGCACGCCGACATCGAACGATTCTTCCGGGCGTTTCAGGCGGCACTTCAGAGACGCGGCTTGGTGTTGCAGGGCATCACGACCGACGGCTCGAATCTGTATCCTGAGCCGATTTCCACGGTGTTTGGCGCCGTTGCCCACCAACTTTGCGAGTTCCACGTCCTCAAGGAACTGACGAAGGCCGTGCTGCACGCAGGCGCCAAGGTCCGCAAGGAGTTGGCCGCCACGAAGCCCAAGCTGGGCCGCGGCCGTCCGTCTTCGGCCGCCGCCCGCAAGGCGGCGCGGCAGGCCAAGCGGATCGAGCGGAAAGTCGGAGACCTGTTTCAGCATCGTTACCTCTTCGTGCAGCACGATCTCACTCCCGCCCAGCGGCGGACCCTGATGCGCATCACCCGCGGACGACCCGAGTTGCGAACGCTTCGCGGCGTCATGGATGAAGTGTATCGCCTCTTCGACCGTCGTTGCCGCAGCGACACCGCCTTGGAAAAACTGGCGCGGCTGCGGCGTCGGGTGCGGCGTTTCCAACGGATCGGCAAGACGCTGCAAAAGCTGTTCTCTCCTAACCTGGAGAAGGCATTGACCTTCCTGGATGACAAACTCCTTCCTTCCACATCCAATGCGGTGGAGCGCGGAAACCGCCGTCACCGCAAGATGCAGAAGACCGTCTATCGTGTTCGCACCAGGTCACATATCTCCTCGCGGATTGCCTTGGACATGGAACGTGAGGAGCGGACTCAACAACGTGACCGAACGACCGTTACCCTGCACACCGCCCGCGCCAAGCGAAAGGCTGCGTGATCCCCAGTAATGATGCTACAGACTCAAAATTTTGCGGCTTTGGGCGGAATTCCCGGCCAGGGTATCAAGGCCGCCGCAGTTCCTGCCGTGCTGGGCGCTTGCGTGACCGTCTTGGACCGCTACGGGACGATGAGTTTTGCCGAAG
>JAIMAR010000386.1 GCA_023511855.1 Bryobacteraceae bacterium | reverse complement strand
CCCGTCGTCGACAATTACGACTTCCCAAGCCCTCTTTTCTCCGACGATCAGCCGCTCCAGCCGCTCCATCAAGAGCGGCAGGCCGTCCTCCTCATTCCAGCAAGGAATGACGATTGTAACTTCTGCGCGCAACTTACTGAAAGTACCACATTCCGGCTGGCGGCAGACCGCAGTTGGGAGCAGAATCTAACCATGGATTTCCTGGATCGGCTCGCCGTGCGGATCGAGCGCACCTCCTCTTCCTTTGCGCGACTCCTCGAGCAGCGGCCCGTAATGGCTTGGTGTGCCTTCTCGCTATTCTATTTCAGCGCCACAGCCTGGAGGGCATCCCGAAAGCCGTTCTGGTTCGACGAACTCGTAACCCTACATCTGTGCCGTCTCCCCACCGTCAGAGAGGTGTGGGCGGCATTCGAGTCCGCCGCTGATGCCATGCCGCCCCTGTATCATTTGCTGGCCAGGGCGTCGATTGCGATGTTTGGCGAGGGGCATATTTCCTTGCGAGCGCCGGCCATGTTTGGCGTGTGGATCCTGTGCCTTTGCCTGTATCTCTTCGTGCGGAGCCACTGCCCGGCGGTTTACGGCTGGGTGGCGGCCGTGACCATGGCGCTGGCCATGACTTTGAACGGATACTCGCAGGAAGCGAGATCTTACGGTCTGCTGATGGGGATCACGGGCCTGGCGCTGGTCTGCTGGCAGTCGGCGACAGGGCGTTACCGCCGCTTGTCCCTGTTGGGTTTGGCGTTGAGCGTGGCCATGGCGATCTTCTCCCATGCCATGGCCCTTATAGTGGCGGCGGCACTGGGGCTTGCTGAGCTAGTCCGGGCCGGCATGCGCCGGAAGCTGGACTGGCCGGTTTTCGCGGCACTACTGGCAGGCGCTTCGGCGAGCCTATTGCTGCTTCCAGCCGGCGCCGCCTCCGCGGCCGCCTATGCAGGCAGCGATTGGTCGAGACCCGGCCTGATTCGAATTCTGACCACATACCGATTTCTCCTTAAGCCGCTGGCGGCGCCACTCTGCGCCTCCTTGGCCATGGCCTGCCTCTGGTGGTCCTTGCGCGGACCGAATCGAGCGGGGCCTTCCCAAGCCCCTGAGTGGCGGATGCCGCCAGCGGAAACCGGCCTGGCGGTGGCGCTTCAGTTCCTGCCCATCGCTGCCGTGGTGTCAGCCTACGTGACAGGAGTCTTCACGCCGCGCCACACCCTGCCCTCGCTGGCCGGTTTTTGCATCATGGCGGCCTACCTGAGCCATTCAGTTGAGCGGAACGGGCGGATGCTGGCGATGCTGATTGTCACGGCCGTTGTCGGGTCGATGGCCCTCGACACGGCTCTCCGGCCGGCTCTTTCCGCACCCGCCGACGCCTGCAAATGGGCCCGCGAGGTCAGGCCATCCCCGGAGCTTCCGATCGTTGTGGACGACGCTCATGCATTTCTGCAACAAGTGCACTATGCTCCCAAGGATGTGGCTCACCGGCTGGTCTTTCTGGCCGACGCGGCGCGGGCCCATCGAGCCACCGGCAACAAGTCGGCAACGACAGGCATCCTTTTGCTGGCGCGCTGGGCGCCGCTGCATGTCGAGCCGCCAGATACGTTTCTGGCCGCACACCGCAGGTTCTATCTTTTAGGATCGGAGTGGTTTGAGTCCTGGCTGCGCGCGCACTTGCTAGAGGCCGGGGCGAGCGTGCGCCTGGTCCGGATGGGCTATTTCGGCGACCTTTACCTCGTCGAGACAGACCACTAACAGGCTGCCAGCTTCCCAACGGCTCGTTTAAGGACGGAGGCGATGAACTCGACGTGTTCCGCCGTGTACTTTTCGTTCCAGGAAAGCACAAGGATCCTGTCGAGGCCGCGCGCAGCGCCCGGGTAGAAGCGGCGTTCCCAAGGAGGGTTCGGCCCGTCCGGTTGCAGCGAAAAAGGCCAGCGGCTGTCGCGGTAGGGGCGCTGCCGCGCGAACAATTGGCATTCGAAGGCCAGCTTGCGGATGTAGCGCGGCTGGCAGCGAATGCCCTCTGCGGCAATGGCCGCGCCGAGCGCCTCGGCGCCTCCGCGAATCACTTCCGGGTCCACGCTGAGGCAGTACCGCCAGAACGAGTGAAC
>JAIMAR010000039.1 GCA_023511855.1 Bryobacteraceae bacterium | reverse complement strand
ATGACGTCTTCGCCGGGCACCTCATAGCTCGGCTTCTGCTTGGCGCGCTCCAGCACCTGCTGGAACGTGCGCACCAGGTCGATCAGCGTCACCGCCAGCTCCTGGCTGTTTTCTTCATCTAGAAACGCCTGGATCTGGGGATTGGACCAGACGTTCTCCTCCAGTAAGAGCTTCTGCTGCAACATCTCCGCGGCATTTTTGAACCGCTCGTGCTCCAACAAGCGCTCCACCAGCTCCTGCCGGGGATCTTCCTCGCCTTCGATTTCGTCCAGAGCCGGGTCGCGCGGCAACAGCATCCGGCTCTTGATATGAATCAGGGTCGCCGCCATGTAGATGAACTCCGCGCCAAGCTCGATGTCCATCTCCGCCGCCCGCTGCATGTACTCCAGGTACTGGGCGGTGATTTTGGCGATGGGAATGTCGTAGATGTCGATCTCCTGCTTGCGGATCAGATCCAGCAGCAGATCGAGCGGCCCTTCGTATTGCTCCAGACGAAAACTCAGCGGGGAAGACACGACTTTTCCACCATAACATGCGGCTCCGATCGCTCGCCGCCGGACCTCGGTTCCCGTCCGGGCGGCGGCCGCCGCTCACCGGAAATGCAGCGTCACGTCCACCGTCAGAGTCGCCTCGTTGACTTGAGCCTCGGTGCGGGTCTGGCCCAGATTGTCGAAAACTCCGTCCTCGCGCACCCGCCGGAGGAAGTAGTCTGGATATTCCGCGTCAAATGGCGCCCCAGTCTTGAGCGCCCATAGCCTCCGCACCTCCGCCTCTCCGATCAGGTCCAGCCCCTGGATGCTCAGCTTCCCGAAGGTGTACTGCGAGCCGGTTCTCACACGGACGATCAGGTCCACCTTGCGCTCGGAGTCCGAGATGTTTCTCTCCACCTCGACTTCCGGCTTCAAGTAGCCGTTCCGCGCCAAGCGCCGCCGCAACCGGTCCAATCCCGCGTTCACGACGCTGAAATCGGCCGTTTCGCCGGGCTTGAGTGCCGCAACCTCCGCCAGTTGTGCCTCCGGGAAGCCCTGCGCCTGGAACCGCACTGCCCCCAGTTTGTAAACTTCGCCCTCGGAAACCTCAACCGTGACCGCCACGCCCTTCACGTCCTTCACCTGCTCGGCGGTCAAGGATGGGAAACTGACACGAATGCGGCCCAGCGCCTCGTACAACGGCCGGATGTTGGCCTCGAGCAGCTCCCGGAAGCGCTTCTCCGTATAGGGTGCCCCGATCGCCACAGCGGCGATCGCGCTCTGAAGTTTCGCCTCGGTTATGGCTGCATTCCCCCGGAACCGCACTTCGGCCACGGCCGGCGGTGGCCCAGCCGGGCTGAACACCACCACCAGTTCCCCGCTCTCCCCGGCCGCCACCGTGGCGCTCACCGGCTCGGCCTTGCCCTTAGAAGCCAGGTAAGCTTCAATCGCCTTGGCGTAGCGGTTCAGAGCCGGCTGCGTGGCGGGGATCTGCTCCGCAAAGAGTGGATCGCTGCGCTTGAGGACCTCAATCAGCTCCGTGTCTGGCGCCTCCAGGCGCTCGAAGCGGAAGGGGTACACATAGGGCGCCTCAATGACCTCAAATTGCACGCGGTAGCCCTTTTTTGATGCCGCCGGACCATAACTGAATCCGACGCCCGAAAACGCTCCAGAGTCCATCAGTCTTTTCTGCGCGGCTTCCAGATCCTGTTTGCCCACTACATCGCCCTTCTTGAGGCCGGAGGCCGCCAGGATGCGATCCGCCGGATACCGGCTGTTTCCAGTCACCGCCAGCTCCTCGATGGGCCATCGGTCCGGCGGTGCGGCCGGGGGTGGGGCGAGGGCAAACCACAACAGCGCCACCAGCGCGTGTGTCGTCACGTTTTCATTGTATGCTGTCGGGAAGCCATGCCCCTCGAAGATTTCAATGCGGACGAGCGCGCTCTGTTCCGGCGCTTGAAGACCCCCGCCCGGATTCAGGCCTTCCTCGACGAGCTGCCCTACAATCTGGAGCCGGACGGCCCCACCTGCCGCTCGCCGCGCATGGCGCTTCGCCACAAAACGGCGCACTGCATGGAAGGCGCGCTGCTTGCCGCCGCCGCGCTCCGCTGGCTGGGCCACGAACCGCTCCTGCTCGATCTGGAAGCCGTGCGGGATGACGACCACGTGCTGGCGCTCTTCCGCTTCAACGGCTGCTGGGGAGCCATCGCCAAGTCCAACTACTCCGGACTACGCTTCCGCGAGCCCGTCTATCGGACTTTGCGCGAGCTGGCGATGTCCTATTTCGAGCATTACTTTAACCTCCAAGGCGAAAAGACACTGCGCCGCTACTCGCGCCCCGTGCGCCTGCGCCGCTTTGACCGTATCCGCTGGATGACCACCGAGGAAGAAGTCTGGGAGATCCCCGAGCACCTCCTGGCCGTTCCCCACATCCCTCTGATCACGCCCGCGCAGCAGCGGGCTCTGAGCCGGGTTGACGCCCGCCTGTTTGCCGCCGGTTTGCTGGGAGCGGTGAAATAGGCTCCCCGTGCGTGCCTGAATGGCCGGCGGCGGCCGCGCTCCAGCGTTGCGTAGCGGCGTGCAGCAGGCGGAAACGGCAGAGAGTTGGCAGAATGGTGAAAAGGGGACATGCATGAAACTCGCCACGATTGCTTTTGCCGTAACTGCGCTTGGGGCGCAAGCCGCGCCTGTTAACAATCCGCTTTTGCAGAAGGGCCTTCCGATTCCCTTCGACCTGATCCGCGCCGAACACGTCGAGCCGGCCATTACGCGTCTGCTTGAGGAGGCGCGCCAGCGCAGGGACGCGTTCGTGACCAGCCCGGGGCCGCGAACCTACGAGAACACGATGGCGGCTTTCGAGAAGATCGTCGAGGATCTGCAACGCGGGATGACGATCGTGCGCCACTTGGAGGGAGTGGCCAGCACGCCCGCCCTCCGGGCAGCGGTCAATGCGGTGCTGCCCAAGTACACGGAGTTTGTCTCAGGCTTGCCGCTCGACCGGGGCGTCTACGCCAAGATCAAAGAATATTCGCAAACGGAAGAGGCCAAGGCGCTCACGGGCCCGCGGAAGCGCTTCCTGGAAGTCACGCTGGACGAGTTCCGGCGGGCGGGCGCGGAGCTGACGGATAAAGAGCAGGCGCGGCTGCGCGAAATCAACGTGGAGATGAGCCGCCTGCGCAAGCAATTCGCCGACCATGTGCTCGACGCCACCAACGAATTCGAGCTGGTGATCACGGATGAGCGCAAGCTGGCGGGACTGCCGGAATCGGCCAAGGCCGCGGCGCGGGAGAGCGCCCGTCAGAAGGGCGTCGAGGGCTGGCGGTTCACGCTCCAACAGCCCAGCTACACGGCGGTCATGACGTATCTGGATGATCCCGCGATCCGGGAGCGCATGTTCCGGGCTTACAACACGCGCGCGGCGGCCTCCAACCTGCCGGTGATGAAGAGGATTTTGGAGCTGCGGCGAGAGCGGGCGCGCATTCTGGGCTTCAAGAACTACGCCGACCTTGTGACCGCGGACCGAATGGCCAAAAACGGGGAGCGGGTGCGGGAATTCTTGCGGATGCTCGAGGACCGCACGCGGGAGTTCTACGAACGAGAGAACGCCGAGCTGCTCGAGTTCCGCCGTTCGCTGGAAGGGCCAAATGCGCCGCCGCCCGCCATGTGGGACTTGGCCTATTACGCCGAGAAGCTGCGCAAGGCGCGCTACGATTTCGACGACGAAGTGCTGCGCCCCTACTTCCCCATCCAGGCCGTTTACCAGGGCATGTTTGAACTGGCTAGCCGTTTATACGGCATCCGGATCCAAAAAGTGGTAGGCGTTCCGGCGTGGGATCCGGCGGTGGAGTACTACGAGGTGCGGGATGAGGACGGCACGCTGCTCGGGGGCTTCTACACGGATTTCTACCCGCGGGAAAATAAGCGGGCGGGGGCATGGTCCAGCGGACTGATTACGGGTGGGCCGGTGGATGGAAGATTCGAGCCGCACCTTGGGGGAATTCACGGCAACATGACGCCACCGGTGGACGGCAAGCCCGCTTTGCTCACCAAGCGCGAGGTGGAGACGGTGTTTCACGAGTTCGGGCACCAGTTGCATCACATCCTGGGCCGGTCCCCGGTGAAGGGGTTGACGGGGGTGGCGTGGGACTTCGTGGAGCTGCCCTCGCAAATCATGGAGAATTGGACCTGGGAGCGGGAATCGCTGGACCTGCTGGCGCGCCACTATCAGACCGGGGAGCGCATCCCTGAAGAGCTGTTCCAGAAGATGCTGCGAGCGCGCAATTTCCGCGCGGCGAACGCCCAGATGCGGCAACTGGCGCTCGGGGTGGTGGACATCGCCCTGCACGTGGACTACGACGAAGCCCGCGACGGGGATCTGTACACCTACGCCCGGAAGATCTTCCAGCGGTTCACGCCGGCGCCGGTTCCCGACGATTACGCTATGATCGCCTCCTTCAGCCACATCTTCTCCGGCGGCTATGCCTGCGGCTACTACTCCTACAAGTGGGCGGAGGTGCTGGATGCGGATGCGTTCACCAGGTTCCAAAAGGAAGGCATTTTCAACCGGGCCACGGGCGTGGCCTTCCGCAGGGAGATCCTGGAGAAGGGAAACACGGAAGACGCCAACGTGTTGTTCCGCAACTTCATGGGCCGGGACCCGGATCCCGAGGCTCTGTTCCGGCGCAGCGGCCTCATCAAGCGGTAACGGCGCCGTTCAGCCGATGCGTGCCCCGCAGTTGCCGCAGAACACCGCGCCGGCTACGACCGGCTGCCCGCAGGCGGGACAGACGCCGGTGGCCGGCGGCGCAGTGTAGGGAGCACCAGCATAAGGCGGTTGGGCGGCATACGGGGGCGGAGGGGCCGGACTGTAAGGCGGCGGCGCGGGAGGCGCCGGCGGAGCTGGTGGCGGAGCAGCCGGCGGAGGCAGGGGAGGGGCTGATTGTACCGGCTTGCCGCAGCCGCCTCCGAAGCGCGTGCTTTCATCCAGGGGAGAACCGCAGGACAGGCAATATCTCACGAACTTTCCCCTCGGGCTGCGGGCGCTATTGCAAGACTCTCCAGCGCAGCGTCACAACCACATTCTGGTTTCTGGTCCCTCGGAAGCTCACCTTCTTCCAGCCGTTGGAAGGCCCAGGCGTCTCCGCAAAACCGATGTCTTTGAAATCCGTCTCAATGAGGACGGGGACGCCGGGCAGCGCGCCCTGCAAGGTCCCGGCGCTGGGCTTATCGCCCTCAATGACGATGACGGAGTCCCGCCGCAACGGGCCGGACCAGATGAGGAGGCCGGAAGTGGGTCCGCTGTAATGGGGCGGCGTCGGGGTCGTGGGCGCCGTCGTGGGGGCCGGAGTGGAGACCGGCGACGAGGGGCCCGCTGAGGCCGTGCCGGAAGCAGAAGAGGATGCCGGAGGGATTGCCCCAACGGGGGTCGCAATGATCGGTTGCGGCTCGGTTGGTTGTGTCACCGGCGGGGGCGATTCTTGCCGGGGTGTCCGCGAGGGAACGCCGGGACCAATGGGCTCCGCGATGATCGGCGGGGGATTCGTTGGAGCCGGGGTGGTTGCGCCCGATCCGGAAGGAGTGCCCCCTTGGGCGGAAGTGGCGGGAGGTTGGATCGAACCGACCGGTTCGGCGATGATCTTTCGACCACCCGCTTCAGCGGGAGCTTTAGGCGGAGTCCCGGGCTGCGCAACCTTGGCAGCCTCTTCCGCGCCGGTCGTCTTGTCGGGCGCGGACTTCGTCTCAGGCGCGGCCGTGGTCTCTGGAGCTGCTGGTTTGGTGTAGAGGCGCTTGTAGGCGAAGAAGCCCCCCGCACCCAGCGCGGCAACCAGAACTACGACCCCGGCGACAAAACCGATTCCCCGCCCGCCCCGGGATGCAGCGGCCGGCGCACGCAGAGAGGGCGAGGACGCAACGGGCCGGGGAGGTGAAGAGGCCGGGGCGGCCGACGGAGAGGCAGGAGAAGGTCCGGACACGGGCTGGACTGGGGGCGGTGGCGTTGGGGACGCAGAAGGGACCGCGACCCGAGGAGGTTGCGGCGCTGCCGCCGCTTGAGGCGGGGCAGCCGGGGCGCCGAGTTGGGCACCGCACTTGGCGCAGAACTTGGCGGGCTTGGCTTGAGGTGCGCCACAGCTTGGGCAAACCCCACCTGGGGCGGAACCCGCGGGCGTGGCCGAAGCAGACACGGGGGGTGGCGCCGGAGCAGGAGTGGGAGGAGGTGATGCCGGAGCGGGCGGGCGGGCGGCAGGAGGCGGCGGGACCGCGGCAGGTGAAGCTGTCTGCGTGGCCGGTTGAGGGCCGGCCGCCGCCGGCGCCCCAAGCGGAGCTCCGCATTGCGAGCAAAACTTCGTCGGCTTGCTCCGGACCGCGCCGCAGCTTGGGCATTGCGCCGGGGCCGCGTCCGGCGGCGCGGGGGCTACACGGCCGGGCTGAGGAACCGGCACAGGCGAGGCGGCCGCCAAAGGCGCGCCGCACTGCACACAGAAGTTCACTGGCTTCGGCTGGGCAGTCCCGCACTTGTTGCATCGCAAAGGCTGGGTGGGCACGGGTGATTGCGCCACCGGCTGGCCGCAACGGGTGCAGAACTTCATCCCCTCGGCCACCTCATTCCCGCATGCAGTGCATCTCACCATCGGCTTGCCGCCTCCTTCCTGGGATGACGATGCCGCTTGACCCGACCCCATGATTGTATCTCACGACCTGAAACTCTGGTATGAACCTTCCTTGTTAACTTCTCTCCGAGGGCCGGCCGGTGTGAAACCTGGCCTCCGGGCGGCATACGGCAGGCCGTGCGCCGGGGCGATCATCGTACAGAGCGTGCGCACACCCGGCACCTATAATGCTGACCGCCCGAATAGACGATATAGTTCGAGGCGCGACTCGCGCAGTGGCGGCGGCCAAAGGAAGCCGGAACGATTTGAGGGTGCATGCTGTTCTTTCCGTCCTCGCGTGAAACGGATAGGCCGCGTGCCGAGAGGAGCGATGTGGTTGACCCGATATTGGCGGCTATGATAGGTTTACGCTTTAGGCATCTGCCGGGTGGCAGCTTCCGCAGGCCGCTTCCTTATAAGTAGAACACCGATGGACGCAATCCTAGTGGATCTGGGCAGGCTCTTGCTGAAGGCCTTGCCGACATTCTTCCTTATCCTCTTGCTGCATTTTTACCTAACGCACTGGTTTTACAAGCCCTTAGAAAAGGTCCTGGAGCAGCGCCGGCAAGCGACGGAAGGCGCACGGCAGGCAGCTCAGGCCAGCCTGGAAACCGCCGAACGCAAGGCCGCCGAATATGAAGCGGCCATCCGTGCGGCGCGCGCGGCGATCTACAAAGAACAGGAAGAAACCAGAAAGCAGTGGCGTCTGGAGCAAGCCGGCGCCGTGGAAGAATCCCGCAGAAAAGCCTCGGAGATGGTGAAGCAGGCACGCGTCCAACTTGCGGCGGAGGTGGCGGAGGCCAAGCAGTCGCTGGCCGGTGAAGTGGACCGCTTGGCGAGTGCGATTACCGAGACCATTTTGCGGGGGGCAAGAGCTTGAAAGCCGCCGCACGGTTGTTGATTTTGTCGATGATCCTTGGGGGCTGTGCTGCGCTTCGCCCCGCGCTTGCGGCCGAGGACCACGGCCAGCACGGTCACGGCGGTGCAGCAAGCGAGCTTCTTTGGAAGTCCCTGAACTTCGCTCTCATTGCGGCTGGAATCGGCTACTTGCTCTACAAGAAGGGCGGGCCGTTTTTCCAGGCGCAGCGCGAATCTATCCGCAAGGACATCGAGGAAGCGCATCGCCTGCGCCAGGAGGCGGAACAGCGGGCGGCGGAAATGGAACGCCGCTTGTCGGGTTTGGAGACGGAGATTGAGACTTTGCGGCGGCAAGCCTCCGAGGAAATGGCGGCGGAGAACGAGCGCCTGAAGAAGCAAACCGAGGCGGCTTTGGAGAAGATCCGTCGGCAGGCCGAGCAGGAGATCGAGGGCGCCTCCAAAGCGGCCCGGCACGAGGTGCGGGCTTACGCAGCCGGATTGGCGGCTGAACTGGCGGCGCGCCAGCTCCGGGCGAGCTTGGATGAGGCGGTTGATGACGCTCTGGTCGGGAGCTTCCTGGAGGAGATGAAAAAGTCGCGGGGCAGCGCTCCGAAGGAGCTGAACTGAAATGGCGACGGCAGTGGCGTCCCGGTACGCTCGGGCCTTGGCGGATCTGGCGTGTGATCCGCGGCGCGGGGCGGATCCGTCGCAGGTGGCTGGCGAGCTGGAGCTTTTCGGGCAGGCATTGGCCGCCTCCGCTGAGCTTCGCAACATTCTGCTGTCGCCGGCGGTGCCGGTGGCGCGCAAGCGCACGGTAGTGAGCCGGTTGAGTGAAGACGGCGGCATTTCGCGGCTGGTGCGGAATTTTCTATTTGTGGTGGTGGACCACCGCCGCATAGGCATCTTCGATGAGATCCGGGAGGCTTTCCAGGCCGAAATCGACAACAGGCTGGGCCTAATCGCAGCCTCGATCCGAACCGCCCGGCCCTTGAGCGCGGCCCGGCAGGCGACAGTGGTCGAGGGCCTGGAGAGCATCACGGGCAAGCGCGTGCGCCCCAACTACGCGGTGGACCCGGAACTGATCGGCGGGATGGTGGTGCGGATCGGCTCCACGATTTATGACGGATCGGTGCGCGGACAATTGGAAGCACTGCGCCGGAAACTGATGGACTAAAAAGCTATGGCTCAAATTCGAGCGGACGAGATTGCGCGGATTTTGCGCGAAGAAATCGACAACTATGAGAAAGCCGTCAGCGTGGCCGAGACCGGCTATGTGATCTCGGTCGGCGACGGCATCGCCCGGATTCATGGCCTGGAGCTGGTCATGGCCGGCGAGATGATCGAGTTCCCGCACGGTGTCTATGGGATTGCTCTGAACCTGGAAGAAGATCAGGTCGGCGCAGTGCTGCTCGGCGAGTACCACGCGGTGAAGGAAGGCGACGAGGTCCGCCGCACCAAGCGCATCATGTCCGTGCCGGTGGGGGAGGCTTTGATCGGCCGGGTTGTGGATTCTTTGGGCCATCCGCTGGACGGAAAGGATCCGATTCAAGCCACGCAGTTCAGTCCGCTCGAGCGGCTGGCCCCGGGCGTGGTGGACCGCCAGCCCGTGCGGGAACCGCTTCAAACGGGCATCAAGGCCATCGATGCCATGATCCCGATCGGGCGCGGGCAGCGCGAGCTGATCATCGGCGACCGGCAGACGGGCAAGACCGCTATCATTCTGGATACGATTCTGAACCAGAAGGGGACGGACGTTGTTTGCATCTACGTGGCGATCGGCCAGAAGCGCTCCACAGTGGCGCAGGTGGTGAAGACGCTGGAGGATTACGGCGCTATGGATTACACCATTGTGGTGGCCGCCACCGCAAGCGATCCGGCGCCGATGCAGTACATCGCGCCCTATGCCGGCTGCGCCATGGGAGAGTATTTCCGGGACAACGGGCGTCACGCGGTCTGCTTCTATGACGACCTGTCCAAGCACGCTGCCGCCTACCGCGAGATTTCGCTGTTGCTGCGGCGGCCGCCTGGCCGGGAGGCCTATCCGGGGGACGTGTTCTATTTGCACAGCCGCCTGCTGGAGCGGGCCGCCAAGCTCTCCGACGAGTTGGGCGGAGGTTCTTTGACCGCCATCCCGGTCATTGAGACCCAGGCCGGGGACCTGTCCGCCTACATTCCGACCAATGTGATCTCCATCACGGACGGCCAGATCTTTCTCGAAACGGACATGTTCAACGCGAACATTCGGCCGGCGATCAACGTGGGTGTCTCCGTGAGCCGCGTGGGCGGCAATGCTCAGGTGCGGGCCATGCGGCAGGTGGCCGGAAGCCTGCGTTTGGATTTGGCCCAGTTCCGGGAGCTAGCGGCTTTCGCGCAATTCGGCAGCGACCTGGACAAAGCGTCTCTCGCTCAGTTGAACCGCGGGCGCCGTCTTGTGGAGATCCTGAGGCAGGGTCAGTTCCGGCCGCTGCCGGTGGAGAAGCAGATTCTGGTGATCTTCGCCGGCACCAACGGCTACCTGGATGATCTTCCACTGGAGCAGTGCCGCGAGTTCGAAGAGGAACTCTACCGCTTCACCGAGAACAGCCGGCCGCAGGTGCTACGGCAGATCGCCGAGAAGAAGAGCCTGGACGACGGCTTGCGGAACGAAATGCACGAGCTGCTAAAGGAGTTCAAAGAGCGGTTCGTCAGCGAACGGAAGGGGTGAGGTTTGCGGAGGATCGATGCCCAGCCTGATTGACATCCGGCGCCGGATCCGCTCGGTCAAAAGCACCCAGCAGATCACCCGCGCCATGAAGCTGGTTTCAGCGGCCAAGCTGAGACGGTCGCAGGACCGCGTTCTGGCGGCCCGGCCGTACGCCGCAGCCACGGCTCGCCTGCTGGCCGATCTGGCCCGGGCGGCCCGGAAGGATGAACGCCTGGCGCATCCGCTGCTGGCCGAGCGGCCGGAGGAAAGGATTCAGCTCGTGTTGATCACCGCGGACCGGGGACTGGCAGGCGCGTTCAATTCCAACCTGATCAAGGCGGCGCAGCAGTTTTTAGAGGAACACGGCGGTCAGCGCGTGGAGCTGGAGTTGATCGGCCGGAAAGGCCGGGACTTTTTCCGTAAGCGGCAGGCGCCGATCAGCGGCGAACACATCGGGATGACCGAGAAGGTCACTTACGAGTACTCGGCCGGGATCGCGCGCCACATTATAGCGCGCTTTGAGCGGGAGGAGATCGACGCCGTTTATCTTCTGTTCAACGAGTTCAAAAGCGTGATGGCGCAACGCATCACCCTGAACCGCATCCTGCCGGTGGAACTGCCGGCTGCGGCAGGAGGCATTGAGTTTCTCTATGAGCAGCCTCCCCAGAAGTTGATTGGGCGCCTGCTGCCCCGATACGTGGAGGTTTCCCTGCATCACGCCCTGTTGGAGTCGGCGGCGGCACAGCAGGCCGCGCGCATGACCGCAATGGATGCGGCCACGACGAATGCGGCCGAGATGATTGACCGCCTGACGCTGTATATGAACCGGGTGCGGCAAGCCAGCATCACCCGGGAGATCATCGAAGTGGTCAGCGGCGCGGCGGGAGTGGAGTGAGGTTTTCATGGCGACAGAACCAGTCATTGGCAAGGTGATTCAGGTAGCGGGTCCCGCAGTGGACATCCAGTTTCCAGAAGGGCAGATTCCGGTCATCTATACGGCGGTCCGGATCACCAGCGAAGGTTTTGATGTCCCCTTTCCAGTCGACATCATCGTGGAAGTGGCGCAGCACATCGGCGAAGGCCGCGTGCGCACGATCGCGCTGAAGCCCACCGATGGCCTGGTGCGGGGCATGAAGGCTGTGAGCCTGGGGCGGCCCGTGACCGTGCCGGTCGGCAAGGAGACGCTGGGCCGGGTGCTGAACGTGCTCGGTGAGCCCGTCGACCGCATGGGCCCGGTGGAGGCCAAGAAGTTCTACCCCATTCACCGCCCCGCCCCGAGTTTCGAGGAGCAGTCTACCGAGTTGAAGATGCTGGAAACCGGCATCAAAGTGGTGGATCTTCTGGAGCCGTATCTGAAGGGCGGGAAAATCGGGCTTTTCGGCGGCGCGGGCGTTGGTAAGACGGTGATCATCATGGAGCTGATCCATAACATCGCCATGCACCACGGAGGCGTGTCGGTGTTTGCCGGGGTCGGCGAGCGTACGCGTGAGGGCAATGACCTGTGGCTGGAGATGCAGGAGTCCGGCGTCATTGATCCGAAGGATTGGCGCAAGTCCAAGTGCGCTCTCATCTACGGCCAGATGACCGAGCCCCCGGGCGCGCGCCTGCGGGTCGGCCTGACTGGACTGACCGCGGCCGAATACTTCCGCGACGAGGAAGGCCAAGACGTGCTCCTGTTTATCGACAACATCTTCCGTTTCACGCAGGCGGGCTCAGAAGTCTCCGCGCTGCTCGGCCGCATGCCCTCGGCGGTGGGCTACCAGCCAAACCTGGCCACGGAGATGGGCGAATTGCAGGAGCGGATTACGTCCACCAAAAAAGGCTCGATTACCTCCGTGCAGGCGATCTACGTGCCGGCGGACGATTACACCGATCCGGCGCCGGCCACCACGTTCGCGCACCTGGACGCGACTACCAATCTTTCGCGGGCCATCGTGGAGTTGGGCATCTACCCCGCGGTGGACCCGCTGGCCTCCACAAGCCGGATTCTGGACCCCAACGTCGTGGGCGAAGAGCACTACCAGACGGCGCAGATGGTCAAACAGATCCTCCAGCGTTACAAGGACTTGCAGGACATCATCGCCATCTTGGGCATCGACGAGCTCTCCGATGAGGACAAGCTCACCGTGGCCCGCGCGCGCAAGATCCAGAAGTTCCTCTCGCAGCCGTTCAATGTGGCCGAAGCGTTCACGGGCCGCAAGGGCAAGTATGTGAAAGTGGCAGACACAATCCGCGGTTTTAAGGAAATTGTCGAAGGCAAGCACGACGATGTGCCGGAGCAGGCCTTCTACATGCAGGGGACGATCGAAGACGTGCTGGAGGCGGCCGAGCAGTTGAAACGGGCTGCGGCCTGAGCCCTATGGCGGACACTTTTAGTCTGGAGATCGCCACGCCCGATCGCCTGTTGGTGCGGGAACCGGTGACGGAGGCGCAGATCCCGTTGGAAAACGGCTACATCGGCGTGTTGCCGGGGCACACGCCCTTGCTGGGCGAGTTGGGCACCGGCGTGCTGACGTATGTGGCCGGTGGGAGGCGCAGGGAGCTGGTGGTCAGCGGCGGCTGGGCCGAGGTGGGAGAGGGCTACGTGATTGTGCTGGCTGACCTGGCGGAGAACGCCGATGAAATCGACCTGGCGCGAGCCGAAGCGGAGCGCAAGCGGGCTCTGGACCGCCTGAGCCGCCCCACCGCGGATTTGGATGTGGCCCGAGCACTGCAATCGTTGAAGAAAGCTCAGGCCCGAATGCAGGCTGCCCGGCGCTGAACGGGCCGAGCCCGGCCTGCCGGCCCCAGCAGGCTTGCCCGCTGCCAAGAACCCGGGAATGCAAGGCCCGGTGGATTCTTGGTAGCATAATAGATTGCATCATCTTGTGTGCGCCTTCGATGAAGGCGTGTCTTGGGGAAGCTCCCCGCGGAATCCCAAAGCCGAGGACGGTTATGTACGCAGTCATTCAGACGGGCGGTAAGCAATACCGCGTCGCACCGGGCGACACCATTCAGGTCGAGAAACTCCCCGGTGAGATCGGCACAGAAGTTGAGTTCGCAGAGGTGCTGGCCGTATTCAAGGAACCGAATCAGTTGATCGCTGGCCCGGAGGCGGCTCAAGCCAGGGTGAAAGCCACCATCACCGCCCAAGACCGGGCGGATAAGGTCGTGGTCTTTCAATTCAAGCGGAAGAAACAAATGAAGCGCACCATCGGCCACCGCCAGGCCTACACCAGCGTCAAGATCAACGAGATCGTAGCATAGGAGCGCGAAATGGCACACAAAAAGGGTTTAGGAAGTTCCCGCAACGGACGCGACTCCAACGCCCAGCGTTTGGGCATCAAGGCCTTCGCCGGGCAGATTGTCCCAGGCGGCTCCATTCTGGTGCGGCAGCGCGGGACGCGTTATAAGCCGGGCGCCAATGTCGGCATCGGCAAGGACGATACGCTGTTCGCCAAAGTGACGGGGATCGTGGCCTTCCGCGACCGCGGGCGTCACGGCAAATTCGTGAGCATCCTGCCGACGGATCAAAACTGAAGCTGGCCGCAGGCGGGCCCCCTGAATCCGAACCAACCCTCCCGGTGAAAGAGGGCCGACGTGTTTATTGACGAAGCCATCATCTATGTCAAAGCCGGCGACGGCGGCAACGGCTGTGTCGCTTTTCGAAGGGAGAAATATGTCCCCCGGGGAGGGCCCAGCGGAGGCGATGGCGGGCGGGGCGGGGACGTGATTCTGGTCTCCAGCCAGCACTATAACACCCTCCTTCATTTGCGCTTTAATCCGGAGCACAGAGCGGAACGAGGCCGTCACGGAGAAGGAAGCAATCGGACCGGCCGAGACGGCGCCTCCGTGGAGGTTCCCGTTCCCGTGGGTGTGCTGGTATACGATGCCGATACCGGAGAGTTGCTACATGATTTCACCGAACCGGGGCAGCGTTTCGTAGTGGCCCGCGGAGGACGAGGAGGGCGTGGAAATGCACGTTTCGCCACATCGACCCACCAGGCCCCACGCGAGCACGAGCCGGGTCAACCAGGCGAAGAGCGACGTCTTAGGCTGGAGCTGAAACTGCTGGCGGACGCCGGGCTGGTGGGGTTTCCGAACGCAGGCAAATCGACCCTCATCTCGCGGATCTCCGCAGCTCGGCCGAAAATCGCCGACTACCCATTCACCACGCTGGAGCCCCACTTAGGTGTGGTCAGCCTGGACGACCAGCGTTCCTTTGTCGTAGCCGATATCCCTGGGCTGATCGAGGGGGCGCACCTGGGCCACGGTCTGGGAACCCGGTTCCTGCGGCACATCGAGCGGACCCGGCTGCTCCTCCATCTGGTTGACGTTTCGGAAGCAAGCGGGCGAGATCCAGTAGAAGATTTCCACGTCGTCCTCAACGAGCTGGCCAGCTTCAGCCCCGATCTGGCGGCCAAACCGATGTTTGTGGTGGCGACCAAACTCGACGCGGCTCAGAATCCAAAGCGGGTAGGGGCATTAAAGATGCTCGCTGCCAAGCGACGGCTGCCGTTCTTCGCAATTTCAAGCGTGACCGGCGAGGGAATTGACAAGCTGAAGCGCGCAGCCGGCAGGTTCCTGCTGGAAGGCGCCGCCGGTTGAGTTCATGGGGTGCAACAGGCGCCCGCCGAGACCCTCGAGAACTCTGCCACCCGGTCGCCGCCGGGAAAAACTCCCTCTTGCGACAGCAGCCGGTAGGTGTTGCCCGCGATTTCGGCCGCAACCGACCCGCCCACGCCAGCGCCACCTGTCAATAACACCACAACGACCAGCTTCTTGCCCGCGATCTCCGCGTAAGAACCAAACCACCCCAAGTGTGTGCGGCGGTCGGAACAAGTCCCGGTCTTGCCGTAAATGGGGGCATCTGGATCGAAACTCGCGCGGCGGGCGGTGCCAAACTCCACCGCTCCGAGCATGCCCGGCTGGAGCTCTTGAAGCCATGGCTCAATATGCAAGAAGCGTTTGACCCGGGGCGTAAAGTCTCTGAGCTCTTCGTTCGTGCGCGGATATTGGAGGTAATACAAAGTGCCCCCGTTGGCCAACGCTACGAGCATGGATGCAAGCTGGAGCGGGGTCATCGTGATGCCCGAGCCGAAGCTGGACATCATGCCCACTCCTTCCGGAGGAGGCGCCTCGGGCAACGTCCCCGGCTGCTCTCCTTCGATTCGCCAGCCGGCCTTCTCCCCAAGCCCCATCAGACGGGCGTAATAGCTAACTCTCTCGAAACCGAGTTTGTCCCCCAGCGAGGCGAAATAGCGGTTATCCGAACGAGCCAAAGCTTCGGTCAACGTGAGCCGTCTCCCGCTGGCGACCCGGACCACCGTACTGCGGTCGATCATTCCTTCGGCCAACGCTGCCATCGCCACCGGAATCTTCACCGTCGAGCACGGCTGAAAGGCAGCGCTCAGCGCGGCCTTCTGATTGACCATCGAAAGGATCCGCCCGGTGTCAGGATCCACCACTACCACGGAACCGTTGTATCGGCCCAGGGCTTGCACCGCGGCGCGCCGCACGGTTAGGTCTTCGCCGTCCAACCGGTCGCCGATGGTGGAATCCGCAAACGTCGGCTCCGTCCATCGGCGGATGCGCGTTTTGCGTGCAGGCGCCTTCGCCGATGTCCGCGCAGGAGCTCTTGTAGTTGCGCTTGCTGCAATCGCAGCCCTATTTGCGCCGGCGGTCTTCGTCTGTGCCGCGCCGTTGGAGGCAGTCTGTTTGGAAGATTTTGTGTTCTTCGCCGCCGAAGACTTGGCTTGAGCCGCGGACTTGCCTCTGGACTGAGCGCCATGGGCTGCCTTCTGGGAACCAGCCTGGTTTGCGGCTTTCGTGCTCTGTGCGGCAGAAGACTTGCTTTGCGCCACCGGTCCGCTGCCGGCCTTGGCAGTTTGTGCTCCAAGGCAAAAGACCAGCCCCAAGGCGAGGCTAAGCATTCCAACAAAAAGACGCAAGCCTAAACAAGCCTTAGCCGCTCGCATGCCGCTATCTAGAATCTGCGGAGATGTCCTTTGCCAGAGCCCGGCGCGTTATAGCCCATCCCATCCCGGGCAATTTCATTGTCCGGGATACCGGACCGCTCCGTCAAGCAGCGCGTCGGCGACCGGTCGCGGCAGGCGACAGTCGGGGTCTTGGCCCGCCACGGCGGGACACGCGACGCATCCGGCTCTGAGCCGCCGCCGAAGCCTTTCTCCGACGCGCAAATCCTATTTGGGTTGCATCGCACCGGTCCGTGTGGTATCCATAAATTAACGTCGGCGTGCCCTCCCGCGGCCCCCGCAGGAAACATTCAACGCCGGCAAGTTCCAACCCGGCACAACCAGGAGTCACACTGTGGAAGCCTCGAATCGAAAACTCATCCGCCCGAACCTGAACGGCCCTAAGGAGCAGAATCCTCAGCGGCGTACCCCCAAGAGCAAGTCTGCTCCACCGGATCAGACGCACGCGGAGTGCTTCTACTACCTAAAGCAAATGCAGACGAAGACCCCCATGGTGATCGTGCTCCGCGATGGGGAAACCGTGCACGGCGTCATTGAGTGGTACGACAAGTGTTGCTTGAAGGTCTCCCGCCAGGATGGGCCGAACCTGCTGATCTACAAGCCCAGCATCCGTTACATGTACAAGGCTGTATCCTAGGCGCCGCAACCCGCCGGCGGACCCTCGGTTAACACGTTTTCTTCTTCCGGAGCAAGCGCTGCTCTCGCCTCTGTCCCGCTTCTTCGTAGCGTCTCTTTTCCTCTGGGGTCTCTGGGATCACGGGGGGTATCGGGATTCGTCTTCCCTCGGCGTCAATCGCCACAAAGGTCAAGTAGGCCGAAGACGTGTGCCGCACCTCACCAGTGATCAGATCCTCCACGAAAACCTTCACGCCTACCTCCATCGAGGTGTGAAATACCCGGTTCACCGAAGAGCGCAGAAGCACCATCTGGCCCACCCGGATCGGGTGCAGGAAGGTCATGTTGTCGACAGAAGCGGTCACCACCGTGCATCGCGCGTGGCGCATGGCGGCCATGGCGCCCGCCAAGTCCACCAAGTGCATCACCTTCCCCCCCAGCAGAGTCCCGATGGCGTTGGTGTCATTGGGGAGAGCCATTTCGGCGTATTCGGAAATCGAAGCTCTTACGGGTCGTCCTTCCATCGCCGGTATCTTATCATGGGGGAATCAGGGGGTGTTCATGGACCGTAAGGTTGCGCTCCGCCAGATACTGGAGCAGAATCCGGCCGACCCGCTGGCCCGCTACGGGTTGGCGATGGAGCACCTGAAGGGGCAGGATTACGAGGCCGCCCTGGCTGAGTTCGAGAAGCTGCTGGCCGCATCGCCGGGCTACCTGTACGCATACTTCCATGCGGGTCAGGCTCTGGAAAAGCTCGGCCGGCTGGAAGACGCCAGAAACATGTACGAGCACGGCATCCAAGCCGCCTCCGTCGCCGGCGACCATCACGCGCGCTCCGAACTTGCGGCGGCACTCGAGCAATTGGGTTGAACCCAACGCAGGTCCCCGGAGTCAGTTGATGGGCGTCCGGAAAGGACGTCCCTGCTCCCCGGATTCGCCGGGATGAAGGTGCACGATCAGCCGCTCGCCCCGGCCGGCCAAGACGGCGATGTGGACATTTTGCCTCCCCGCATCGAAATACCATGACCCAGGACGCAGGCGCTGGCGGTCCTTCGTTTCTTCGTAAATCAAATCGCCGCCTGTCACCGCCGCGGGCTTCGGCACATGATGCACAACCCACTCATAGCTGCGCTCTACTTTGGAGTCGATCTCCAGCCGCAGCAGATCCAGTGCCGGCGCGGCGTGCATCTGGCTGTACCGCATCAACTCCGGTTCGTACAAGAACAGCTCTGCCGCCAGACGTGGGAAGTAGTGGAGCTCCATCCGCTGGCCTGCCGTGACGCCATCCAACGGCACGATGGAGCCGTTCCGCGCAAAAAGCGGGAGCACATCATCCGGCGCTTCTATCTCGATCACCTGCCGTCCTGCCAACCGCCGGTTGGTGTGCCACTCCGTCCACTGCCCCATCGGCAAATAAACTTTCCGCCGGCCGCCCGGCGTAAAGATCGGCGCCGCCAACAACTCATCCCCCACCATGAACTGGTCCGTCAAGTCCCGCCCCGCCTCATCCCTGGGAAATTGCATCACCATTGGGTGAATCATGGGCAGGCCGCGGCTCCGGGTTTCCTCCACATAGGCAAGGAAGAACGGGATGAGCCGTTTCCGCCAGGTCAACCACTTCTCCAGTGCCGCTTCCTTGTCCTTCCCCAAAGTTCCCCCTCGCGAATTGCAAATCAAGGGCAGCACCGACGCAAGCTGCATAGCGCGTTGAAACAACTCCGGCGAGGCTGACGCAAAAAGCCCCACATCAAAGGCAGGATTCAGAATTCCTGACAGTGACGCATGAACCACCGCCCGCACGCTGTCTTCCAACAATCGCCAGGAACTGTTCTCGGCATCCGGCAGCAATACGGCCCATTCCGGAAGCTCTTCTCTCCGCATCAACTCAAACTTCGCGTAGGCTCGCGGAGGGACCACTTCCAGATGCTCTTCGTAGATGGCCTTGACCGTCGGTCCGTAGTGAAACCAGTATTCGAACCGGGGTATTTCTCGAAAGCTTAACCGGAGAAGGTTCGGTTCCTTTTCGCCAAGATCAAAACGGTACAGGCCCGGCATGGTGCAGTAAAGCCCGTATCCGAGGCTTGAAATCAAGAACGGCCGGGAAGTTTCCACCGAGCGCCCTCTCAGATTCGCGGATGCGTCCACGCGGATGCCTAAGCCGTAATACCGTTCACCCGGTTGCGAAACGAATCCCGCCTCGATTCTCGTCCCAGCACGTTGAATCTCCTGGGTTTCCACCAACAGGATCTTTCCGTCGCGCGAGAGCACCCGCAGCCTTAAGCTGGGCCTTTGAATCTCCACTTCCAGATCGTCCGTTCGGAAGGTGACCTTTGTTTCGCCATCTGTCCTTTGCACCTTGGCCTTGGAGGCTCCGTGCACGTCCAGCGGATCACAATCCCCTCTCTCCCACGCCCGACAAAAACGGAACGTCGAATCCGTCACCCATTCGATGACGGCCCGCGGTCCGTCCAGCTCAAAGAGCGTCCGCTCCTTTGTCTGGGCTTGCGCCACCGCGCTCAGTGCGGATCCAAGCGCCAGCACAGCAGCCCAAAGGCCACCGGCGGAAAGCCTAAACCAGCAGCAGCTTCTCCTGAATCTCACCCGTGACCTTGACCTCGCGATCGCCAACGAACACGTTCACTTCGGACCGGATGCCGAAATCGCCGAGATAAATCCCCGGCTCAACGCTGAAACAAGTCCAGGGAATGATGCGCCGCTCGTCGTGAGTCTCCAGATTGTCCATGTTGGCCCCTGCGCCATGGACTTCTTCGCCGATGGAATGTCCGGTCCGGTGCACAAAGTACTCCCCGTAACCTTTCTGCCGGACATAGCTGCGCGCTGCATCATCCACTTCGAATCCCCGGATATCCTCACCTCCACGTACGGCGCTCTCCACCCTCCGGACCGCTCGGTCCCGCGCCTCCTTCACCACCTCAAAAACGCGCAGCACCTCTTCGGGAGGAGCCTGCCCGCAATACCCCGTCCACGTGATGTCGTAGTACACGCTCCGAGGCTGATCCAGCTTAGCCCATAGGTCGATCAACAGCACACACCCCGGCTCGATTTGCCGGCTCCCCCCCGGCTGCGGCTCGTAATGAGGATCGGCGGAATTCTCGTTCACCGCCACAATCGGTCCGTGCCCCGTGGTCAACCCTTGCTCAGCAAACCTTCGCCGGATGAACTCCGCCAACTCCCATTCCGTGATGCTTTCCCGGCTTCGCAGCCTCTCCCCCACTAACCCGAAGGCCTCCGCTCGGATCGCATCCACACTCCTCCCCGCTTCCAGATGGCTTGCCAGTTTCTTTTCGTCCCAGCGCGCCTCAAAAATCTGCACCAGATCGGCCGAGCTCACCACTTCTACTCCCAGACTTCGCACCAGCTCCACCGTTCCCGCATCCACCATCGAAATGTAGGGCACTGCGCATTTGGGTGAGTACTGCATCGCAATCTTGCGGTGGCCCGCCAGCATTCTCGCCAACCCATCGATCAGGCTGTTCCAACTCGCGTACCTCTTCTTCTCCCCCGGCAACCGCTCCAAAACCGCCGCCTCGATCGCATGGACCAACCCACGCGGCTCCCCTTCGGCCGGGATCAGGTAAAACCACCTGCGCGTCGGCTCTCCGGCGGCATCGAGCCCTAAGATGCGGTACGCCAGCGGGTCCCTCCGGTGGTGATCGAAAAACAGCCAGGCATCGATCCGCTGCTCCCGTAACGCCTCCTGGATCTCATTCAGTCTCACTCGGCCCTCCTTACTTCACATCCCCCATGAGCCTCTTGGTCGGGCCCACCAGCAGCGCCAGAACCCCCGCAGCTCCAATTCCGAAAGCTGCGATCAGCGCAAAGAGCGTAGGCAGAGGCAGCGCCTCGTACATAGAAGCGATCCGACCGCCTAAGTAGTTCCCCGCCGAAAGCGACAAAAACCACACCCCCATCAACAGGCTGCTGATCCTCGCCGGCGCTAGCTTGGTCATGGCGCTCAGCCCCACCGGGCTCAAGCAGAGTTCACCCACCGTGTGCATGAAGTAGACCACCACTAACCACAGTGGGCTGACCAAGTTCCCCTCCGCAGCACGGCTCGCTCCCAACGCCAGAACTGCAAACCCAAGGCCCGCCGACAGCAACCCAAACGAGAACTTCGTCGGGCTTGAGGGCTCCCGGTCCCCTAGCCGTAGCCACAACCACGCAAACACGGGCGCCAGGGCAATGATGAATAGCGCATTCAGCGATTGCAGCCAGCTCGCAGGAAACTCAAAACCGAGCACGTTCTTGTCGGTGCTTCTTTCGGCGAATAGATTCAAGGTCGACCCCGCCTGCTCAAACATGCACCAGAACAAGGCCGACGCCGTGAACAGCACCATAACCGCCGCCAGCCGCTTCTTCTCTTGCGGCGTCCAACCTCTTCCCGCAAAGGCCCACACAAAGAAAGCGGCCACAGCCGCAAAAAGCATCACGCCCAACGCATTCGGACCGGCGTTGGCCGCGACCGATCGGAACAGCACCTCGACGGAAGGACGATGCCGGTTGACGGGTTCTCCGTCGTCGATCGCCACGACGTAGTTCGAACCGCTGCGCGCCAGGCGCATGTGGCGGCCGCCCGGCGCGATGTACGCGTGCCCGGGCAGCACGCGCTCGCCGTCGTCGGCCTCGCTGACCATGATCCGGCACAGCGAGTCGAGTCGCTGCGCGAAGCTCTTGGTGAATCCGGGCGGCATGTGCTGCGTGATCAGCACCGCCGGGGAGTCGGCGGGCAGACGCGTGAGCACCTCGCGGATCGCTTCGGTGCCGCCGGTCGACGCGCCGATCGCGATCAGCTTCTCCGTCGACAGTCGCGAGTAGCTCGCCGGCCGCGCCTTGCCGCCGACGTGCGCCTGCGACGCCTGCGCCTGGGGCGGGACCGCACGGCGGTGCAGCTTGGCTTGCGCGGCCGCGCGGATGCGGTCGGTGATCTCGCGCGCCAGCTTGCTGAACAGCTTTGAGAGGGAGGCATCCTGCCGCCCTTTGCGGTGCATGATGTTCTTGAACTGCGAATGTCCGGCCATGGCCTGCCGATTCAACTGGCGTCATCGCGGGCGAGCCCGGTGC
>JAIMAR010000385.1 GCA_023511855.1 Bryobacteraceae bacterium | reverse complement strand
GGGTTCAGGCCGCGGCTCTGAGGCCGTGCGGCAGTGCGTTGGCCTGCCACCGGGCGGTAGGGTTAGGGCGCCGTAGAGCGGTCGTTGCGGATCGCCAGAAGGAGGTTGGAGGGGATCTTCCCAAATCCGTAACCGATGCGGAACGGCAGCGGTTTGGCGCCCCGGGCGGCATATGCGGCGCGCAGGTCCGGCTGCTCCAGATAACGGAAGCTCCCGTACGGCTGCTCATAGCTCCCGAACAACTGGATCCTCCAGGTTGGAGATTGGAAGTACCGGAAGGGGACGCCGGAGTCGTCCTGAAGGATGGCGGTGCTGCGCGAGAGAATCTCACCGCGAATCAGCGCGAAGTCACGGTGGTGAGGCATGTAGGAGGTGGCTTTGAGGAAGGTGCTGAACGGCCCCAGGCGCTCGAGGAGCTTCAGGAAAGAAGTGTTGGTGCGCAGGCGGTTGTCCTGGAGGTTGACGGAGAAGTAGTAAAGGGTCTGCGGGGCCGCATGGCTTTCGCTCTGAAATACGATCTCGACTCCTCTGTTGGCGTTCTTGCCCGGCGCTTGCCAGCGGGCGGGACGGGAGAGGATGCTTCCGTCTTCGCCGATACGGACGTAACGGAAGGAGAGGATGCGCTGATCCGAAAGCGCCAGCAGGAGCAAAATGGGGGCGGTGAGTCCGTCGGTGACCTGCCCGCGGAACGTGCGGTCCATTTCGCGGGTGATGAAGAAGCTGCGGTGGAGTTCGGAATAGACGGAATCCCGGATGCCCTCCAGGTAGCGCTGTAGGCCGGCCCGTTCGATGGCGCGGCGGTCGGGCAGGGTTCCGGGTGGCTCCAAGCCGACCATGATGTAGGTGGGATTGTCTGGGAACAGAGTCGTCAGAATCAGCACGTCCGGTCCGCTGAACGGATAGAAGGCGGGCCGTTGGGTAATCTCGGCGGAGTGCAATTCGCTGCCGTGGAATTCGCGCATCCGGCCAAGCCACCCCTGCACCGGCTTCCAAAGTTCCTGGATTCGCTGGCGGTGCTCGAGCCAGTCTGTAGAAGGTTCGAAGTCTGAGAAGGGAGAACCGGGGCGGGCCGGTATGCCGGCAAGGAAGCGAGCGGCGTCATCGGCGCTGCGGTCCTTGGGAGCGGATTGCGATGCAGCTTTGCGGTCGGGCGGACCCGTTTGGGTGCAGCCGGCGAGGACCAGCAGTGCGCAAAGGGCCACAGAGTGTACGACAAGGCGGGAACCGAAGAACCGGCACATCATGGCAACGGAGGTGACTGTTTACAGAATAGCGCCGGCCGATGATGGAATTATGTGGCGGGCGAGGGGCAGACGGCCGGGCCCGCAGGCTCCGGTCAAAAATGCCGGGAGAGATCTTGTCAAACCAGCGGCAATCTGGTAATCTGAATGTAGCCGTCATTGAGGTTGAAACCCGCCGGGAGCCAAAACAAGGCAGTTGCGCGGTCTCCCGGGGCCGTGGTAGAATCCGTAGACGGTAAGGGATTAGAAAACGACAGCGGACCTGGCGGCAGAGGCTGCCGGGCGCTTCCTGAAGTTCTTTCGAGTTCCCAAGAATTCTTGAGCGGGTAGCTGCGGGCCGTGAGTGATGGCCGCGAAGGCAGCTTGCGCTCAAAACGGCTTTCGAGGCCGGCGGCCAGACGGGCTTCCGCAAGGATCCCTGGTCGGCCGCGCAGATGTTTGAAAATCTGGTTGGACGCACAGTCGAAACCGTCTGGACCTTGAGTTCGGGCGGAACGGCGATTGACTCAAAGAGATCAAACGAGAGTTTGATCCCGGCTCAGAATCAACGCTGGCGGCGCGCCTAACACATGCAAGTCGCACGAGAAAGCCGGGGCAACCTGGTGAGTAAAGTGGCGTACGGGTGAGTAACACGTGGGTAACCTACCCTCTGGTGGGGAATAACCCTGGGAAACCGGGGCTAATACCGCATAAGTCCGGGAGGAGAAAGCCGAAAGGCGCCGGAGGAGGGGCCCGCGGCCGATTAGCTAGTTGGTAGGGTAACGGCCTACCAAGGCGACGATCGGTAGCCGGCCTGAGAGGGCACACGGCCACACTGGCACTGAAACACGGGCCAGACTCCTACGGGAGGCAGCAGTGG
>JAIMAR010000384.1 GCA_023511855.1 Bryobacteraceae bacterium | reverse complement strand
CCGCCGAGCTTCACCTCGAAATCCACCTCGAAGGTCTCCAGCATCCAACCCGGGTTGTCCTCCCGGCCCACCTTCCGGCTGAGCGGCCGCACCTCATAGCCACGGGCGCGCAGGGCCAGGTCCAGGGCGATGGCATCGTGGTCCAAGCGGTAGCGGTTGACCTCGACGCCGGGCAGCAGGGCGCCGCCGGTGAAATGGAACAGCATCTTGGCCAAGCAGGTGCGGTGGTTGCCGTCCGCATCCACATAGTAATCGCCGCCGTCTATCTGGAGATAGCTCATCGCCGGCAGTTTTTTCTCCGGCGCGCGGTATTGACATCCTCTCCGCCCTAAAGGACGGAGATTCCTGGCGTCGCGCCAGCCAGGGTGGTTCCTGCCAACAGGCCCCAACGGGCCTTTGATCCCTGCGCTGCTTGGGACTCGAAGCCGAGCGGCTCCGAACAGGCTATCCGGGCGTGCCCCGCCCTTCTTAATATGTTGATTGAGGCAACATGATCCGCATGATCTTCAAAACCACACGCCTCACACCGGAACAACGCCTGCGACCGGCGGTTATCAGAAGACACAAAGTCGCATTCCGGGCAAGTCTGCGAGGTATAGTGCGGTGGGACGAATTCCAGAACACCGCCGGCCCAGGCCAGCTTGTAGGACAACTGCCGGCGGAACTCGTACCACCCTTGGTCCAAGATGGCCTTGTTCAGCCCGGCTTTCTGCCGCACGTTCCGGCCGGGATGTTCTTGGCTGCCTTTAGCCGAGGCGCTCATGTTCTTCACCCGCAGGTCCTCCATGACTACGACCGCGTGGTTTTTGCTGATCTCGGTGGAGGCCTGGTGCAGGTAGTCCTGACGGGCGTCGGCGATGCGGATATGCAGCCGCGTGATCTTCTCTTTCTGTTTTCGCCAGTTTTTGGAAAACTTGCTCTTTCTGGAAAGCCGGCGCTGTTCCCGGGCCAGCTTCTTTTCCAGCCTGCGGAAACTATTGAGCGGCTCATAGACTGTGCCGTCCGAGAGGGTGGCGAACCGGCTGACGCCCAGGTCGATGCCAACCGCCGATGTAGAAGGATGCACGGGCGCCGGAACTTCCCGCTCGGCCTGGATGGACATGAACCAATGCCGGCCCCGCCGGGAGACTGTGACGTTTTTGGGTTCACCCTGGATGTCCCGGCTCTGGCGGTAGCCGACCCAGCCGATCTTGGGGAGGTATATCCGGCTGCCGTTGATCTTAAAGCCCTGCGGATAACGGAAGCTGTCTTGCTTCCCCTTTTTCCGGAACTGGGGCATGCCTTTGGCCTTCTTGAGGCCGTCCCACAAGGCCCTGTCCAAGTCCTTGAGAGTCTGCTGAAGGGCTTGGGAATGTGCCTCTTTGAGAAAGCCGTATTCTTCGCTTTGCTTCCAGAGCTTCAGCAGTCCGGCCAAGTCCCGGTAGCTCAAGAGCGGAGTTCCGCTTGCCAACCGTCCCAGTTGCAGCGCCAGGGCCTTGTTCCAGACAAACCGGCAGTGGCCGCAGAATCGCCGGAAACGCCCCTCGTGGGTATATTTGGTCTTGAGTCTGAATTTATAGCCCTTGCGCAGGATCATGGTATGATAATATCATTGGTCTATGAAAAAGGCGAGCGATCTTCGTACCGGGCGGCATTGTGTTTTCAACCTGCATGTCCATTTGGTCTTTGTCACCAAATATCGGAGAAAAGTGTTCACGCAGGACATCTTGGCAGCCATGCGCAGCATATTTTCTGATGTCTGCCGGGATTTCGAGGCCGAGTTGGTGGAGTTCGACGGCGAACCGGACCATGTGCATCTTCTGGTGCACTATCCTCCCAAGGTGGCTATTTCCAGGCTGGTGAACAGCCTCAAGGGAGTATCTTCCCGGCACTTGCGGAGACGATTTCCGGAACTAGAGAAATACTGCTGGCGCGGCAAGCTCTGGTCACCCAGCTATTTTGCCGGATCGTGCGGTGGCGCACCGATTGCCATCATCCGGCAATACATTGAAAAACAGAAAACCCCAGATTGAGTCGCCTCTCATCCCCTTCCTGAAGGAAGGGGTCTTCCCGGCGACAAGTGATAATTGACGGAGCTTCGAGCAGGAAGTGAACCCGGAGG
>JAIMAR010000383.1 GCA_023511855.1 Bryobacteraceae bacterium | reverse complement strand
GCACTGTTCCTAACGAGTCTCGCGCGCAGCCGTCCCTCTGTCAAGCACGCACCCGCCGCCGCATGATGTAGACTTTTCGGATGTAGCAGTCAAAACCAGAATCGCCGATGGAGAAACGCCGATGCAACGCCGCACGACGCTGTCCCTTTTGTTGATCCTGTCCCTGTGCTTGCCTCTGGCTTTGAGCCAGCAGCCGGCTCAGCCGCGCTGGGTCACCACTTGGGCCACCGCTCAGCTTCTGGTCCGGCCGGCAACCCCGCCCGGGGGTACTCAAGCCGCCAAGCAGCCGCTCGCAGCCGCAGGTTTCGAGAACCAGACGATCCGCATGATTTTGCGCACCAACATCGGCGGGGACCGTTTGCGAATCCGCTTGTCCAATGCTTTCGGCAGCCAACCTGTCGTTATCGGCGCCGCTCGGGTCGCGCTTCAGGCCGAAGGTTCTCGAATCGTGCCCGGATCAGACCGCGCCCTGAGTTTTAGTGGCAAGCCCGGCTGCACACTGGGTCCCGGAGTCGTTCTGCTCAGCGATCCTGTGGACCTGAAGGTCCCTCCTCTGACTTACTTAGCCGTGAGCCTGTACTTCCCCGAACCGACCGGCCCGCCCACAGTTCACGCCACAGGCCTGCACACGACCTATATCAAGCAAGGAGACCGGACCGCTGAGGAGTCGCTTGCGGAGGCGTCCACGACGATGTCTTACTATTGGCTAGCCGGGGTGGAGGTTCTGGCCCGCCCGAATGCCGCACTGATTGTAGCCCTGGGCGACTCGATCACCGACGGGGCCGCATCCACTCCCAACACCGACCGCACCTGGCCCGCGCTGCTGGCGGCCCGGCTGGCCGCCTCTCCGCAGACGTCCCACATCGCGGTGGCAAACCTGGGCATCGGCGGCAACCGCGTGCTGCGTGACGGCACCGGCGCCAGCGCATTGGCCCGCCTGGACCGCGACGTGCTCAGCCAGCCCGGCGTGCAATGGCTCATGTTTCTGGAAGGCATCAACGACATCGGCGCGGGAACCCGCAACCCCGCCCAAGCCGTCACCGCCGAAGAACTGATTGCGGGACACAAGCAGATCATCGAGCGGGCCCGCGCCATGGGCCTGAAAGTCATCGGCTGCACACTGACCCCGTACGAAGGCGCGGGCTATTATAGCGAGCAGGGCGAAGCCATTCGCCAGGCGCTCAACCAGTGGATCCGCACCAGCGGCGCCTATGATGCCGTGGTGGATTTCGATGCCGCCACGCGCGACCCGCAAAATCCGCGCCGTTTCCGCCCCGAATACGATCCGGGGGATCACTTGCATCCCAACGACAAGGGCTACCAAGCCATGGCAGACGCCGTAGATCTGAAACTTTTCACCACCGCGCGGGCCGCTTCCACCCCGGCCCGCAAACGCTGATTCGATTGCGATGCCGAGCCGGTGCAAGCTTCCGGGCTTGCCACTACGGCACGGCCAGGTTCCGCCTTTTCGCCAAAGGTAGTTCCCGGCGGCACGGTAATGGACCCTACGGCAGCCTAAATCAAGGAGCCGAGCTTCCGACGCCGGTGCGCCCACACCCACCGCGCCGTGGCGAGCAGGAGACGGAGGTGAGCGGACACCGAGGGCAAGAGTCTCAGCTTGGAGGCGCCTCGTCGGCGCGTGGCGAGCGGCATCGGTTGCTCGACGACGCGAAAGCCTTGGAGTACGGCCCTGACCAGAATCTCTGCGGTTGCCGCAAAACCATTCTCGTGAAAAGAGACTTGCCTGACCAACTCACGGCGGTAAGCCCGAAACAGAGAGGTGAAGGTGTGGATCTGCGTCCCCGTGATCCACCGGTAGGCACGCGAAACGGCGCGGCTCAGGAACAGGCGCAGCGAGGCTCCTTCAAACTCAGTGTTGTCCGGATGCCAGGGCGAACCCGTCACCAGATCCGCACCCTGCTCCAGTAAGGAAATCAGTTCGGGCAGGCGCTCCGGGGGGTAGGTGCAATCGCTGTCGATGGTGCAGATGACCGGAGCCAGCTCCCCGGCGAAGGCGGTCCGCAGCGCGGAGCCGAGACCAAGATTGCGCGGGTGGCGCAGCGTGCGGAGCCAGGGCCTTTGGCGGCAGGACTCCCGCAGCAGTTCCGGCGTGCGGTCCGTGCT
>JAIMAR010000382.1 GCA_023511855.1 Bryobacteraceae bacterium | reverse complement strand
CCGGGCCATGGCGTCCATGGCCTCCCGGTCACCCGCCCGGTTTGGGTTCACCTGTGCGCACACATAACCCATGCGCCGCGCCGTCTTCTCATAGACGGGCATCAGTTTCTGAGCGCATTTGGTGACGGCCACGCGCATCAGCGCCTCGGCCTTCTGTTCGGCGGGCAGATTCTGGGCCAGGATGGGATTGATCTCGTCTGCCCACTGAGCCTTGTACTTCTGCACCGCCAGGTTGCTGAGAAACGGATTGGTGGTCACACCGACGGCCCCGCGCTCCAGCCCCACCTGCAATTCCGCCAGGTCCGCCGAGTCGTGCCACCACTCGGTTTTGGTATTGGAGATGACCCACTCCAGGTACTTATGATGACTCATGAATGTCCCCTTTCCGATTGACAAATACCTTGAGATCCAGGTTGTTCAACGCCTGCTCAGTTCTCTCAGCCGGCTGCGGATACAGGCCGCACGCCCGCTGCTTCTTAAAGAATATACCTTTTTCCAAACAGTTGCGGCTTCATCGACAGCGAGCCTCTGCTTCCGCCACTTTGACAGTCAATCGCAGCGGAAATGGTACCACGAGTAGGGCCCTCGATCAACGTTTTTCCGATTCCGGGCGCTCAAGCAGACCTGAACGGTACGGATATGCCGTTGAAAGGGCTCCCGGGCAAGAGTCTGCTATCGCTCTTTCACCCCGCCGAAAGGGACGTAGTCCAGACCGGTATAGTCGCAAAACAGCTCCAGTTCCCGAAGGAAGTCCCCATAGGCCAGGGCCAGATGATGCTCCACCGGCTCGCGCAGCATCCGGTCGAGCAGCCGGGCGGCGCCGCCTGCGGGGCGGAAGGTGGCGACGCTGCCGCGGACTTCGCCCGACGGGATCACTTCGCCGCTGGTGGTGAAGAGTCTGACCCTGCCGTGGATGGGCCTCAACAGTTTGGCTAGCGTAGCTGCTCCCGAAGGAAAGGGGAACTCCACCGTCGCTCCTGTGCCGGTGCGCATGTGCCGTCGGATTCGGACATGGGACGGATCCCCGGCCAGCGCCGGGTGGGCTGCGCCGCAGTGGCCGAGTTGAATCGCATCTTCCTCCTCCAGGTAGCCGGTGACATCGAAGTTGAACGCGGGGGAGTCCGCCAGTTGATTCAGGAGGTAGGTGGTCACCAAGGCGGGCAGGTCGACCTCGCAGCTTGAGGGCAGGCCATCCATCGCCATTAGCGAGTGTGCGGCGCACATGGTTAGGCGGCGCTGGTCGCGCAACTCGGGCCAGCAGCGCACGCAATAGGCCGAAAGATTGTTGTCCTCCGCCAGCCGCTTCATGGCGACGTATAGCCGCAGGTTCTCGGCCAGCGTCTTCGGATCGATGTCTTCGAGCGGAGCGGCCTCTCGCATCAGGCGGCCGGCGGCGGCCTCCGCTTCGGCGGCAGGCACGGCTTCCGCTTCCCGGACCAGACGGTCCAGATCCAGATGCACCACCGTGAGTCCCAGGGCCTTCTGAAGGTCGGCTTCGTCCACTCCAACATCGAGCATCCCGGGGCAGGGGTAGCCAACAATGCCAAAACGCGCTTGGCGAAGCCGCCGGACCACCGCCCCAACCCGAATGGCCTCCATCGCCTGAGCGGTCTTCTCCTCGGTGACGTGCCCAATCACCGAAGCGAAGGGCTTGCCGAGGCGCCGGATGTTGGAGCCGGAGGAAGTCAACCCGCTCATGGGTGACGGCATCGGAATATCGCGGTCCAGGTAGGGCAAAGACCACAGCAGAAGGGGGATGTCCATGGTCTCGCGCGCCAGCGCCAGCGTGATCTCCTCCGCCACCCAGGTGCAAAAGAAGAGCACGATCACCTCGGCGCCCTCCGCCCGCAGCCGCGCTGCGATCTCCAGTGCGTCTGAAGAAGAGCGCGGCACGGGAGTTTGTAGGACCTGGCAGCCAGCATTGGTCAGGCTCTGAATGGCGCGGTCGCGGTGTGAGGTGACCGCGGGCAAATCGTAGTAGGGATGCACGCAGGTGACGAATCCGGCTTTGGGCGGGGTCATCGCTTTCCGTTTGCATCCATCTTATCTGATAATCGGCACATGGACCTGAGATTGCCAATTGCCGCCATTACGGATGAGTTTTCACCGGACCTTGAGACGGCCTGCGCTGCTATGGCCTCGGTGGGAATGCGCGGGGCCGAGC
>JAIMAR010000381.1 GCA_023511855.1 Bryobacteraceae bacterium | reverse complement strand
CTTCGAGACCCTCACCGGCGACCGCAGCGGGCGGACTCCCGTGCATCACACGCTGGCGATCCACTGGGCGCGCTGCATCGAGCTGATGAACGCCGCCGAGCGGGCGCTGGAGCTGATCCAGCATCCGGAGATCACCCATCCCGAGAACTACCGGGTCGTTTGCGACAAGACGCCCTCGGAGGGGGTGGGGATCGTGGAGGCGCCGCGGGGCACGTTGACGCATCACTATGTGACCGACGAAAAGGGGATCGTACGGAAGGCGAATCTGATCGTCGGCACGACGAACAACCATGCCGCCATCTGCATGTCGATCAAGCAGGCGGCTCAAGGGCTGATCCGCAAGGGCAAGGAGTTGAACGAAGGGGTGCTGAACATGGTGGAGATGGCGTTCCGCGCCTACGACCCCTGTTTCGGCTGCGCCACCCACAGCCTGCCTGGGCAGATGCCGCTGAAGGTGCGGGTGCGCGACTGGGATGGGACGGTGCTTTCGGAGATCAGCCGTTAAAAGGTGGACCGCTATGGCGAAAATCAAACAACGGTACGACGGAGTGGTGATCGGGGCCGGGATTGCCGGCATGCAGGCGTCGCTGGACTTGGCCGGCCAGGGCTTCGATGTGCTGCTGGTGGAACGCCAGCCCTCGATCGGCGGCATCATGGTGGGGCTGAACAAGGTCTTTCCGACTCTGGATTGCAGCAGTTGCATCTGCACGCCCCGCATGGCGGAGGTGGCCCATCATGAGCGGATCACCTTGCTCACCTACACCGAACTGGACAAGATCGAGCGTCATAATGGGGCCTTCCGGGTCTCGCTGACAAAGAAGCCGCGCTACGTGGTCGAGGAGGACTGCATCGGCTGCGGCAAGTGCGAGCTGGCCTGCCAGCCGCTGGCTCCGCACGAGTTTGATTACGGCCTGGGGGCGCGCGCCGCCATCTACATCCCTCACGGCAACGCGATTCCCCAATTGCCGGTCCTCGACCCGGACTACTGCATCTTCGACGGCAACTGCGCGCGGGTCTGCCCCACCAACTGCATCGATTTCACGCAGCAGCCCGAGCCGGTCCAGGTGGAGGCTGGGACGATCATTCTAACCACCGGATTGAAAACCACCCCTATGGACGCCAAGAAGGAGTACGGCGGCGGGAAGTATCTTAACGTCATGAACCCGCTGGCCATGGAGCGCATCCAAAGCTCCAACGGGCCATACGGGCACATTCTCCGGCCTTCGGACGGCAAGATCCCCAAGTCCATCGCTTATGTGCAGTGCGCGGGCAGCCGGGACAAGTCCATCGGGGTGCCTTACTGCTCGCGCGTGTGCTGCATGTATGCGCTCAAGCACGGGGTCATGATCAAGCACGAGCTTCAGGATGCCGAAGTCACGATTTACTACATGGACATCCGCGCTTTCGGGAAGGGCTACGAGCAGTTCTACCGGCGGGCGCTGGCCGAGGGAGTGCGGTGCGTGAAGGCCAAGGTGGCCCGCATCACGGAGGTAGACAACCACGACCTGGTGCTCCGCGTGGAGCTGATCGACGAGGGCGGCCGCGTGGCGGACATCCGGCACGACCTGGTGGTGCTGAGCCAGGGGCTCATCCCCGGTTGGAAGCCGGACGGCACGGTTCCAGTCGAACTCGACAGCGACGGGTTTCTTAAGGTGCGAGACATGGCGGTGCGTTCGGCGTATAGCTCGACCGATGGAATCTTCGTGGCTGGCGTCGCCACGGGCCCCAAGGACATCCCAGACGCCATTGTCGAGGCCGGCGCGGCGGCTATGGAGGCGGCGATGTATTTGGATCGCATAGGGTGGCGGGCGGCGGCGGAGCCAGTAGGCGCCGGAGCGTAGCAGGAGGGTAGTCATGAGCGAAGCGGTACGGAACTGGCGAGAAGATCTGAAGATTTTCCGCGAGCGAATGGGCGGCCTGACCGAAGCCAAGAAGGCCATGACAAAGGAACAGCGGGACATCACCAAGGCGATTCAGGAAGCCTTGAAAGGAGGTCCGCGGACTGTGCCGGAAATCGCCGCGCAGACCGGAATTCCGAGTCACAAAGTGTTCTGGTATGTGATCGCCCTCAAGAAGTACGGCAAGGTGGCCGAGGCCGGGCAGGCCGGCGACTACTACCAATATGCGTGGAAGGAGGCAACCTAGTGAGCTACCGAGTCGATCCC
>JAIMAR010000380.1 GCA_023511855.1 Bryobacteraceae bacterium | reverse complement strand
CCTGCAGGGCGCGGCGGTATTCGCGCAAAAGCTGGATCTCTGCCGCCTGTGGATCGGCCGCGCTGAATTTCGCCAGGGTATCGGCAACAGCCACACTGCTGACCGAGGCAAAGGTTGCCTGCGTGGCGAGGGAGGCAAAGCGTTTGACGGCGCCCAGGGCATCCAGGCGTTCTTTGCCGCCGGGGCGCAATCTGGAGGGCGGCAGAGATTTTGCCAGACCTGCCCAGTATTTTCTTGCATCCGCCTCTGCCAGGCGCAAAGCCGAGCGCTGCCCGCTGAGGGTATCCTTGAGCCCTTCTTCGTGGGCCGGCGCAAAGGGGCGCGTGCGTTTGACCGCATCCAGGGCTGCGCTGGCGCGCTGAAAGGTGGCAGAATAGTCGCCATTGAGCTTTTGGGCAACCCAGTAAATTTCCCAAACGTCCTGACACTGGCGCTCCCAAATCTCCTGCCACAGGGCATCGGGTTTGAGAGGAAGCGCACTGAGGGTCTGGCGGGCGGTTTGGGCGATGGCCTGCCATTCCTCGAGCAGGCTCTGGCGGCATTGCTCAGCCAGGCTTTGAGCCTGATCAAAGGGGACGATGGCAACCAGCTTGTTGGGCATGTCGTCTGGATTGGGTTGGGCGGGATAGACCAGGCTGGCCTGGTCTGGTTGTAGCAGGGGCTGGGCGGCGGCATAAGCCAGACGGGAGAGGATTTTGCTGGCGGCAAACAAATCGCTCGCCCGGCGCGCCTCGCTGATGAAGGATTGAATGGGGCTGAAGGTGAAAAGCAAGACCGCCTCACGCATAGTTCACCTCCAGGAGGGAAAGCTGGCGATCTTTCAACGAGGAATGGGAAACAGTATCTTGACCCAGCAAAAAGGTTTCGATCAACTTTTCAGAGGGAAGCGGCCCAAGCGCTGCTTTTGACTCGCCTCTCAGGCGCAGTTTCTCGCCCTGCGGCAGAAATTGAGCGCGAAACCAGACCAGCACCACGGCGTATTTGCCTCCCTTAAGGGGAGAGAGATGAAAGTGCAGGGGCGAGGCGCGGCGCTCAAAATGCTGGCTTTGCAGGCTGGCGCCTCTACCACCTAGCGACCGGTAATAGAACTGAATGGGCAAACCAAAGGCTGCCCGCCCGACAGGCTTCTCCAACGCCTGACCGCTGGTCAGGGATTCTTTGACCGTGCGATAGTCGGGGTCACGACGGCTGCGGAATCTTTGATAGCTGGCGCCGAGCTCATGGAGGGCCTGCTGCCAGCTCGAATACGTCTTATTCAGGACAAAGATGCGGCAAACCTGGGGGTGCAAAACGTCAAAGGCGGAGGGAACGGCAATCTTGCCCTCCGAATAAACCCCCTGCAGGAATTGGCGCACCTGCACCAACCCCTTTTGAAGCTCCTGTCGCAGGGCGGAGGGAGTTTCAACCTGAATTTGCAAAGGCAACTCCGCAAGAGGAGTCGTGAGCACCTCGCGCACAGCCAGACAGCCGGCGCCGCGTCGCGCCCGGCTGCCCAGCGCGCCCAGGTTCAGCCAGAGCCACAGGGCAAGGTAGGCTTCTTTGAGCTTTTGGGCGCTTTCGGGCACGCCGGGGCGGATCTGCAGGGTGAGGTCGAAGCTGCCCTGCCAGGCAGTCCGTTCCGCAAACTCTTTCGACCCGCGGGCGGAAAACCAGAGGTAAGCCAGACCTGGATATTTAGGTTTTTGCCCGCCATCGGCGCCGCACAGGCGGGAAAAGGTGTTGGCCTGCGGCGCGGAGCCGGGCTTGAAGGCTGAGAGGCGCAGAACAACCGCCGAAGCGCCGCTCTGCTCATCGGCCGCCCCAAACAGGGCGCTTTCCAGCGCACTGAGGCGGGCAACCTCTTGATCGCCGATCACCCCTCCAAGCGCAGCGCGGTACCAGTAGCGCAAGGCGCCGCGAATGGAAGGCGGTCGAATTTCGGGATCCTTGCGCGGTTCCACCCCCGAAAACACAGGGGTGACCGTTTCGAGAGGTATTTTCAACACTTCCATAAGCTACTCCTCAAGGTTTGGATCAGGTTCGTCGGCTTCTCCTGCGCCCAATTTTCTTCGATCCGGAGCAGGACAAGCCATAAAAATCTTTGAAGCTGAAACTGACCGTTTTTCCGTAGCACCTCCTGAGTTGCATGAAATCCAGACTGAGGTAAAACCTGCGCCCGACTGCATGCGGT
>JAIMAR010000379.1 GCA_023511855.1 Bryobacteraceae bacterium | reverse complement strand
GCCGGAGGGCGGTCCAGTCGATCGTGTCTTCCTCCCTTGATCCGCCGCTGTAAGCCAAGCGCAGCCGCCCCATGGCCGACAGAACGTCCGCAACAGGGAGCATGGCCAGCACGTCATCTCCGCCCGCGTAGATCAGCCGGCCCAAATGCTCCACTTCCACAATGTGAGGCGCTACGATCTGAGAAAAGTCGTTCAGCGCCGCCGAAATCGCCAGATGCCGGTTGGGCGAAACCGGGCGCTTCTGGTTGCCGTACTTTTCCAACTGCGAATCACCTGCACTCAGCCGCCTAAATCCTTCGCGCACCATGGGGTGGAAACTCTGGAGGAAGCTGATCGCCGTGCGTTCCTCGCCCGAAAGAATCGCGCCCATGTGGTCGCCGTCCATCATCAAAAGCGCGTAGTAGGTTTCCAGCCTGGCCGCGGCAGCCCCGCTCTCTTTGCTCGCGATGGCCTCCCGAACCAGTTTCACGGCCGCCGCATAAGTCTGCTCCTCCTCCTTCGGCTCCCGCATGGCGTCCAGGTATGCGGGGATCGCCTTAAGGTAGTCCCTCACCGACTCATTAACGGTCTGGCGGATTAGCTTGCGCGGCAGCGCGGCCCCTTCCACTTTGGCCGTTTCCATCTCCTCCTGGAGCTTTAGGTGGATCTGTTTGTCTTCGGCCAGCCATCGCTCCAGTTGGTGCGCCAGCGCCATCGTGTGCGTGGAGACCACAAACCGCTCCGCACTCTGGCGAGTATACTTGCGGACCTCCTCGGAGAACAGCGTCGGCCATAGACGTTTTATGGCCGGCAATGCGCCCAGATGCTCGCCTTCTTTGGCCCAGGCCCGTCTCACGCCTGCGATTTTGGTCCAAAGGGTCTCCACACGTTCTCTTTCTTGGCAGTGCTCGTCGCGCCGGCCCTTCCTGCTGCCTTTCGGGATGTTCAGATGCGCTAAGTCGGTGGTCAACCATTCGGTCTCGCCGGTGAGGGTGCAGCGCCAACCTTCCTGCACGCTCTGCTCGAAGGGACGAACGGATTTGGCCGCGGCAAGCACCCGCTCGGTCAGATCGTAGATGGCAGGATAGAGCAGCCCGGGATTCGGCGACCAGAGCCGGATTCCTCTCGGCAGACTGACTTCATTCGAAAGCAGCTTCCATGCGTCACTGGTCAGAAAGCCTGCCGGCTCGCTCGGCGCGACCCCGAAAAACGGCGCCATCGCCTCCTGCAAGCGGCTCACGTCCAGGTCCGTCTGTTTCGCAACGTTCCGGGGCGGCGCCAGCGCAAAGGACGCCGCCGCCCAGTGCACCTCCGGGAAGCCGGACAACTGTTCTGTTATTTGGCTATAAGGTGGTTTCGACGTGTCCCGCGGCTCGTCTTTTTGCCGGAACCCGGCCTCTTCCAACAAGTGGTCGGCCGTTTCGTAACCCCGCTCCAACAGCCAGTTTCGGACATGGTCCTTGCAACGTTGCGCCAGTTCCTCCACCCGGCTGGCCGGAACCACAGCCACGAACCGGTTCGGCAGCGCCGCCGCGAACAACGGGTTGGCGTCAGGCGGCTCGTTCCACCAGGGGGCATCTTGGAAGAGGTCCTTCGGCAGCTTCATCTGATCGATCAGCCACAGGTCAACCTGCGCGATCCCGCGCAGCCGCGGGAACAGAACGGCATCTGGGCCTAGCTCCTCACAGACAGGCTTCATGGTTTCCCAAGCCAGACGGGACAGCAGGTGCGAACCGGCCCACAGATCCTCCGTCTTGCGCGCCGCGGCGATGAAACTCTGCACTGGGCCAATGCTCATCGCCAGCAGGGCGGCTTCTCCGTTTGGATCGGCCGCGAACGCCCCGGCAAAAGCCGAAGTCAGATCCAGGTGGTCCCAAATGCTGTGGTCGGGGACCCGGGTATCCGCGGGCAACAGCTTCCAAAGTTCCCCTAACTTGCCCGAGTCCTTGTCCTCCTTCAACTCGGGCCCGAACCGCCACAACGCCAGAAAAATCTTGCGCAGATCGGATCCCGCCGGCGAGCCGCCACCCACTTTTTCGATCAAGCTGGCAAAATAGTCGAAGCTCCGCTGCTTTATGTCTTGGATATCGGTATCCGACAAGCCCCCTTTCAACTCAATCTGCCCGCCGGAAAGCGGGTGAATGAGCACGGGACTCTGGGTCCAGCGAACCTGCGCCCAAGAATCTGTCGCGTAAGTCTTCACGAC
>JAIMAR010000378.1 GCA_023511855.1 Bryobacteraceae bacterium | reverse complement strand
GGACTGTGAGCGCATTGTACGCATTGATGAGGGCGGCCTTTCTGGCGCTTGCCGGCATGCCATCCGGCCATGGGCTTGCCAATTGGCGAAGATACCCGTCCAGTTCCCTCAGCCCTTGTTCCTTCAGCCGCCGGTAGTCCACCCGGGAACCGGTTGTGACATATTCTTTCAGCACCGCGTCCCATTGGGCGTGTTCCAGATTGGCACCCGCCGCGCTCAAGGCGGCGAACGCCAAGAGCGTTCTCACGATAGGCGCTGGCGCTTTCATATCCTGTGGGTTTTACGCATTCGAGCAGGTCCTTACGTCCGGCCGTTTGTAGTGGACCCACTCGGTTGGCCGAGTCTCCGGATAGGGCATGCTGACCTCGGAAAAGACGTGGAAGATACTGTGAGGACGCTTGGGTAGTCGGTGCTCGGTATGTCGGCGCGAGGTCGTGGTCGGCGCCAGAACGTGAGACACATTATTTATTTCGGGTAAGCCTGGGAAAAGGTCACGCCGTCGGGCGTAACCGAGGGTGCCAGGAGATGCGGGCGGCGCTTTTGGACGGGCCGAGGCGGTGGGGCAAAGTGAGGATCCTTTCGTCTCCGGGCGGTGGAGCTCTTCAAGGGTATTACTGCGGCCATGGGCGAGGAGAATAACTTGGAGCCCTGCGCTGCCAGGACGGTCGCTGGAGCTCAGCGGCCTCAGGATCCCACGCGCTCAGGAAGCATCGCGGGGAACTCGTCCGTTTGCCAGTCGCTCGAACTTGGAGGCGCTTGGATGGCTAGGCTAGGGACGGTAAGGTTGGATGTGAGGCGCCTCCTCCGGCGTCACCAGCCATATTCTCCGCCCTTCGAAATATCGGATCAGTTTCGCGTCGGCTTCGGCGCCCAGCTCGCGGGCCCAGACCACAGGCGCGTTGTCGATGTCCGCCTCGTTGTACACCCACTCATCCATCCAACGGTGGGTCTTTCCATAGCGAACGATGGCGAGATGCTGCCCGCCCATCGTACGGAGGTAACGATCAACCTGCGCCCGCACCAGGTTCCCCGGGGGAGGCCGCCAGGATGAGATATAGCGATTGAACCCATCGGCCAAACCCGGCGGCGACCCGAGGGCCCATCTGGCACACGCAGCCAGCAGCCAGCCAAGCAGTAAGATCGCAGGCCAGTCAGCCCGTGCGTGTTTTCTGCTCCCGGCGGTCAGGGTTGCGCGCACGCCGAGCATCAGCAGCGCCAATGCCGCCGGAGCGATCGGCGCGATGTAGTGCGGGTAGCGGCTTTGCTCCACCGCAACAGCGGCAGCAGCCAGACATAAAACGGCAACCAACAAGCGCCGACGCCCGCCGGCCTGCCTCAGTCCTACTACCAGAAACACGCTCATGATGGGGCCGAAATAGAAGGACCACAGGCGCGCGGCGTCAGCAGCCAGGCGGAAAGGGTGCTTCCAGAAGTTCAGAAGTTGCTCGTGTTCGTCGATCTCCCAAGCGTAATACTCCTGAAGCGGCAGGTGCCGGTGAATCACCTCGATCGGCTTGAAAATCGGCAGGGTCAGCGGCCAGCCGTAGGTCCGCTGGTTCACCCGGTAAGGAAGCACGAATGGGCTGCCGGTCACTCTCCAGCAGTAATAGGATGTGAATACGGCGCCCGCCACCAGCACCGCGAAAAGGGTGAGAAGGCCAGGAATCGGGCTGCGGGAGAGGCGCTGGGTGCGGACTCGTCTCAGCCAGGAAATCAGGCTCCACACCAGGGGGAGGCTGAGCACTAACCCCTCGAACGGACGCGTATTGAGCACCAGCGCGGCCCCGGCGCCCAGCCAGAAGGCGGGAACCGGCCCAGGATCTCGCTGGAATCGCGGCAGGGCCCCCAGCACCAAAGCTCCCCCCAGCGCCGGGACGGCTCCGCCCCAATAGCTGTTTGCCCAATAGCCTCGGAACCCGAAGCGGACAGCGCCGAGCAGGGCGCCGAGTATTGCCCACTTCGCCGACATCCACGCCCGCAGCAATCACGCGAAAGCCGCCGACATCAGAGCTACGCTCAGAAGCACTCCGCCCCAGGGGTGACCCGTCAGAAGGTTCCCCGCTGCCAAGAAGATCGCCTGCCCCGGCAGATACATGGAATTGTAGGTCGGCTGGTGGATGACGTGAATGGTTTCGAAGTGCGGCCACATCGGGTGAGTCGGGTTGGTGAGCCGCCCCCGAGCGAGCGTGTCCGCCA
>JAIMAR010000377.1 GCA_023511855.1 Bryobacteraceae bacterium | reverse complement strand
CTACCGCTACCAGCGCCGCACCAGCCACATCCTGGTTGCGGTGGCCGAGCCTGAACGCGCCGCCCAGCAGCGCGCCGCCGCGGCCGCGGCCGAGATGAAAGCCATGAAGGGCGTCAAGGGTGCGGTCAAGAAAGTTCGCAAGCGTATGGCGGAACAGCAGCGCAAACGCACCGCGCCGGCCCGCAAAAAACCCAGGAAGTAGGAGGCAGGCTTTGGGGCAGAAAACACATCCCTACGGATTCCGGCTCGGCTACAACAAAACCTGGCGCTCGCGCTGGTTTGCCGGGCGCGACTACGCCGAGCTGCTCCATGAAGACCTGCGCCTGCGGGAACAATTGCGGTCGCGGTTGCGCTCGGCCGGTGTGAGCTGGATTGATATCGAACGCGCCGCCAACAAGCTCGTCATTCGCATCGCGACCGCCCGTCCCGGCATCATCATTGGTCGAAAGGGATCGGAAATTGACAAGTTGAAAAATGAGATCCAGGCGCGCACGCGCCGCGAAGTGCACATTGACATCCAGGAAGTGCATCGTCCGGAACTGGACGCACAACTGGTGGCCGAATCCATCGCCTTGCAGCTCGAAAAGCGCGTCGCCTTTCGACGCGCGATGCGCAAGGCGGTAGATTCCGCGCTTCGGTTTGGCTGCAAGGGCATCAAAGTGCGCGTCGCGGGGCGGCTGAACGGTGCGGAAATCGCGCGCAAGGAGTGGTACCTGCAGGGCCGCCTGCCGCTGCAGACGCTTCGGGCTGAGATTGATTATGGTTTTGCCGAAGCCTACACAACCTACGGCGTGATCGGCGTCAAGTGCTGGATCTACCAGGGCGAAAACATACCGGAACGCGGCCCGCGGGGCCGTCGGGAGCCCGAACCCGGCACGACGTTGATGCCGGCTTCGTAACCGGGGCGCGCGGAGGATTCAGGATTTCGCCATGTTGATGCCGAAAAAAGTGAAGTATCGCAAGCAGCAGCGCGGCCGGCGCAAGGGCAAGGCCTGGCGGGGCGGCTCGCTGGCCTTTGGCGAATACGGTCTGAAGGCACTCGAGCCGGCCTGGATCACCGACCGGCAGATCGAAGCCGCTCGCGTGGCCATCACGCGATTCATCAAGCGCGGCGGCAAGCTCTGGATTCGCATCTTCCCGGACAAACCCTACACGAAGAAGCCGGCCGAAACCCGCATGGGCAAGGGCAAGGGACCGCCGGAACGCTGGGTCGCTGTGGTCAAGCCCGGCCGCATCCTGTTCGAGATGGCGGGCGTGGACCCGGAAACCGCCGCCGAAGCGATGAAACTGGCAGCGCACAAACTGCCGATTGTGACCAAGTTTGTCAGCCGCGCGGAGGGATTCTGATGCCCCGGCGCATCGACCAGTTGCGGGAACTGAAAACCGAAGAGCTGACCGCACAAGAGCGTGAGCTCTACGAACAGATCTTCCGTCTGCGCTTCCAGCTCGTCAGCGGCCAGCAAGACCCTGGCTTGATAGCCCAGATTGCAGCCAACTTACTTCTGCTTTCCTTCAGTCGGGATCATGAGCGGGATGCCGACGCGCATTCGGTGATTTACCTCTGCCCGACGGAATACCGCGCTGATGGAGCGGCGGACTTTTTTGAATACCTCATACAAGGGGGTGGGGTTCGGCCGCCGGCCTTTCTGAGTACCCATCCCGACCCGGGAGAGCGGGTCCAGAATATTCGTACGTTGGCTCAGCAGATGGCTTGCACCGGCACCCAAATTTATGAGGGGCGCTATGCCCAGCTCGTGGCGGCCCTCCCTTAGCCACATCAAAGAAACTTGCCTCTACATCCAAGACACGGCTCGCACTCGGGCTTTTTACGAAGGGGTGTTGGGCCTCCCTTGTCTGGTAGAGGAGCCTGGTAAGTTTGTCTTCTTTCAAGTGGGGGCGGACATGCTTTTGGCTTTTGTACGGAGTTACGCTCAGGCCAACCCTATCCTTCCTGCCCATGGGGCGGAAGGCGTGCAGCATGTGGCTTTTGAGGTGCCCTCTACCCCCGCTTACGAGGCTTGGAAACGCTACCTCTCCGAGCAGGGCATACCTCTCGAGCACGAAGCCACTTGGCAGAAAAATCGCCGTTCGGTATACTTCCGCGACCCGGATGGACACAGCCTCGAGATCACTGAACCGGGGATATGGCCGGATCCCCTGACGAAGGGGTAGCCGCTTGAGGCAAACGCTTGTCCATTATTT
>JAIMAR010000376.1 GCA_023511855.1 Bryobacteraceae bacterium | reverse complement strand
GCACCACGTTGCCGATCAAGGAGGCGCCTTCCACCGAACGCCAGCCCTGCGCTTCCGCCGGTACTGGCAACTCTTCCGGTTCAGCAGAGGCGGGAACGGCCCGGCGTCTTAGCGCTTTGTAGATGACGTCATGGACCAGGGTGGACTTGCCCGAACCGCTGACGCCGGTGATCACCACCAGCAGGCCGAGCGGGATGGTCACGTCGATGTTCTTCAGGTTATGCACGCGGGCCCCGCGGATGGTGATGGCTCGTTTGGGCTGAACCTTGCGGCGCTCGCCGCGGCGGGCGCAGCGCAGCTCGCCTCTCAGGTAGCGGGCGGTGAGGGAGCCGGCGCCGTTTTCCAGCAGCTTTTGGAAGGGACCTTCGTAGATGACGCGGCCGCCCATTTCTCCCGCGCCGGGCCCCAGATCAATGATGTGATCGGCGGCCCGGATCAGATCGGCATCGTGCTCCACGACGAGCACCGTGTTGCCGAGATCGCGCAGGTCTTTGAGGATCCGGATGAGGCGCTCGGTATCCCGGCTGTGGAGACCTATGGAAGGTTCGTCCAGGACGTAGCACGCGCCCACCAGGCGGGAGCCGAGGCAAGTGGCGAGCTGGATGCGCTGGGCCTCACCGCCCGAGAGGGTCGCGGAGAGCCGGTCCAGGGTGAGGTACTCCAGACCAACATCGCAGAGGAACTTCAGGCGCTGCCGGATCTCACCGAGGACCTTTTCCGCGGCGGCGCTCTGTTCACCAGCGATCTGGAGATGCGCAAAGAACTGCTGAGCCTCCGCGATGTTCATCCGCACCACTTCGGCCAGACTCTTGCCGCCGACCTGAACGTTCAAGGCCTCCTTGCGCAAGCGCGCGCCGCGGCATTCCGGACACTCGGCGTAGCCGCGGTAGCGGCTCAGGAAGACCCTTACGTGGACCTTGTAATTCTTGGACTCCAGCTTGCGGAAAAAGCCGCGGATCCCCACGAAGCGCCCCCCGCCTTCGAGGACAAACTGGCGTTCCTCCGGGGTGAGCTGCGCGAAGGGGACGTCGAGGCGGACCCGTCCGGCTGCGTATTGCCGGAGCTGGTTCCAAGCCCAGCGGTGGGCCTCGCTGCGCCACGGCTCGATCGCGCCTTCCCGCAAGCTGAGGCTGGGATCGGGCACGACTTTGCTCAGATCGTAGTCCACGACGTTGCCGAAACCCTGGCAGCGGGGGCAAGCGCCGGCCGGGCTGTTGAAACTGAACAGAGCGGGTTCCGGCTCCGGGAACTCAATGCCGCACTGCTTGCAGGCGAACTTTTCGCTGAAGCGTAGGCGGCGGACCGGTTCCGTCCCGGCTTGTTCGAAGACGGCCTCGCCCGCCTGCCGGTAGCAGATCTCGAGGCTATCCACCAGGCGCCGGCGGAGATCCGGCCCCATCACGATCCGGTCGACCAGCGCGTAGACGGGCTGCGAGAAATCGATCTCCAGCAGAGATTCGGGGGCGGAGAATTCGAAGACGCGGCCCTTCTGATAGAGCCGATTGAAGCCCGCGCCGCGCAGTTCGAAGAGCTTGTCCCGGAGCGACTGTGCGGAGAGGCCAACAGGCAAGGGAAACAGCACGTACCAGCGCGAACCGGCTTGCTCGGCCAACATACGGGCGGCGACGTGGTCCACCGTGTCGCGGCGGACCGGCTGGCCGCAGCCGGGACAGACGGTGCAGCCGGCGCGGGCCCACAGCAGGCGGAAATAGTCGTAGAGCTCGGTGGCGGTGGCGACCGTAGAGCGAGGGTTGCGGGTGGTGTTCTTCTGGCGGATGGCGACCGGCGGCGCCAGCCCATCGATCTCATCGGCGTCGGGTTTCTCCATGCGCTCCAGGAACTGGCGGGCGTAGGCGGAGAGCGACTCCACGTAGCGGCGCTGGCCTTCGGCGTAGATCGTGTCAAAAACCAGCGAGGACTTGCCGGAGCCGGAAACGCCGGTGACGACCGTCAACCGCTCGTGCGGGATATCGAGAGAGATGTTCTTGAGGTTATGGACTCTCGCCCCTCGGATGGAGATCGAAGCTCCCACAAATACCTATTGTCTCAAAGCGGTGTTGGGCCGAGAGGGGCAAGAGCTGAGGCAAAAGGAGGGGGAAGAGGGCAATGGGTAAAGGGGACAAGGACGGCAGGAACGACGGGCGCAGAAGAGCAGCCTGCTACAGAGCGGGGCGGGGACGCAACCAAACAGGGATGGCGGTGCTGGTATCAGC
>JAIMAR010000038.1 GCA_023511855.1 Bryobacteraceae bacterium | reverse complement strand
CTGAGTCCGCCGATTCTCTGCTGCCCCGAAGGGGCCTCTTTTTCTGAGCGCAGTCTCAGAAAAAGCGTGTACTACTAACCGCTGAAATCTTCTCCTCCGTAGAAGATTTTCATACCGCCACGGGAGCGAGTTGCCGCTGAGACCAGCGCCGCCACCCCTGTTTGGTTGCGGCCCTGCCGCGCTGTGGAGCAGGCTCTGTTTGTGGGGCAGGCCTCCAGGCCTGCGGCCGAGGTGCCTGTCGGCCTGGGCGCCCTTCACCCGCCGCCCTCTCTTCCACCCCAATCGTGTCTTTTGTAGGAACGCACCGCCGTGTTCGCCCGTCGTGGTGCAAGAAGCCAGTCATGGCGGCGGATGGGCTCAGCCCCATTCATCCCCCGCTGTGCATCCCCTCTCCCGAGCTGCCCGTTAGCTCTTCTGAGCTACACTTCTTCCCACTCCTGCTTGCTCACTCCCGCCTGGCGCAAAATCCGCCTAAGCAGACCAGCCCCGATGTCTACTCCGTGGGGATTGGGAAGAACCACAGTTACCTCCCCGCGCAGCATGAATTCGTGACGCCCGCCCCGGTGCGGCCCGGAGAAACCAAGAGCCCGCAGCGCCGCGACCAGCTCCCTGCGGCTGACGGGTCCGAAAGGAGGCATCAGGCCACTTCCCGCACGGAAAGGTCGATTTCCCCGATGGGAGGAACCGGCAGTTGCCGCGAAAGCCGGAACAGAAGCCAGTCTTCGAGCGCGGAACGCAATTCCTCGCGGCATTCCTCCAGCGTCTTGCCCCGCGCCCAGACTCCCTGGCAGTCCGGGATCTCACCGTAAAAGGCCTGCTCATCTTCGAGCAGCTCGTAATGCGCCCGGCGCATTGCGGCTTCAAGGTAAGCCGTCAGCATGACTCTATCCTACTCCGGGCTTCCTCGGCCAACAAGCCCCACTACTCCGTGCCTCTCGAAAGAGCGCCCTACGCCCAACGTGGAGTAAGCCGCCAAACTTGCCATGCCGGCGGCCGCGCCGGCAGAGCGGCACACGCCTCGCCCGTACCGGGCTTCCGGATGCCCCCCGCCGCCAAGAGTGACGGCGTGGCCCGCAAGACTGCGCGCTCCACCTCAAGGCGCCACCGCTCCCGATCATGAGCTCCCCGGCGCCGCGCTGTGTTCCCGTTTGCTTTTCTCTTGCACAAGCTGCCGTCTGTTACATTGGGAGAAGCATGCCAGCCGCAACTACGGGGGGTTACTTGCGAACAACATGACGGCTGTATCGGCGGCGGGCGTCTGGAAGTATTACGGGGACTACCCGGCGCTCAAGAACATCTCCTTGTCCGTGGAGCCTGGCGCCTGCCTCGCCTTGCTCGGCCGCAACGGCGCCGGCAAAACCACCTTGCTCCGCATCCTGGCCGGCCTGAGCCAGCCCAGCCGGGGAACCGTGTCCATCGCCGGGCTCGCTGTCCGCGACGCCCGGGCCCGCCGCAATATCGGCATCCTCGGCCACGGCATCGCGGTCTATGAGGAATTCTCCGCCTATGAGAACCTGCGCCTCTTTGCGGGCCTGTACGGCCTGGCCGACCCGCACCGGGCGGCCTTAGAATGGCTGGAACGCACCGGCCTGGACCGCGTCAAGGACGGCCTGGTGCGCGAGTTCTCGCGCGGCATGCGCCAGCGGCTGGCCGTCGCCCGCGCCTTCCTTCACAACCCGAGCGTATTGCTCCTTGACGAGCCCTTCACGGCGCTGGATGACCGGGCCATCGCCGTCCTCCAAAACTTGCTTGCCGAAGCCCGCTCCCAGAACCGCACCGTCATCCTCTCCACCCACCAGTTGCGCGAGGCGCTCGAACTGGCCACCCATGTGGCCCTGATCCAGCGCGGCGCTCTCGCCTACGCCGGCGAGCGCACCCCCCTCATGCTGGAAGATCCCGGCTGGCTCTACCGCAATTACGGCGAGACGTGACCAAATGAGCTTCTTTCGCCACGTCTTCCAAATCGCCGCCAAGGACCTACGGGCCGAGCTGCGCACCAAGGAGGCGCTCAACGCTTCGCTCTCTTTCGCGCTGGTCATCCTGCTTCTGTTTAGCTTCGCCTTCGACCCAACCGCCGAACAAACCCGCGAGATCTCCGGCGGCCTTCTCTGGTTGGTCTTCGCCTTCGCCGGCGCGCTCATCCTGAACCGCAGCTTCGCCCGGGAGCTGACCAACGATTGCCTGGATGCCCTGGTAGCCTCGCCCGTCAGCGGCGCGGCTCTGTTCACCGGAAAATGCCTGGCTAATATGGCGCTGCTTGTGGCCGTAGAGTTGGTCTGCCTGCCGGTGTTCGGCATCTTTTACAATGTGCGCTGGGTTCACCGCTTCTGGCCGCTGCTTTTGACGCTGATCCTGGGGACTTGGGGCATCACTGTGGTGGGCACGGTCTTTAGCGCCCTTACCGTTAATCTGCGGCTGCGCGAACTGATGCTGCCTACGCTGGTTTACCCGCTGCTGATTCCCGCGCTCATGGCCGCCATCCAGCTCACCACTGGGCTTCTGGCGGGCCAGCCGCTGGCGGCGGAGCTCACAAACTGGCTAAAATTGCTCATCGGATTCGACATTATCTTCACCGCGTTGGCGCTGGGACTCGTAGAAACCGTCCTGATGGGGTGATTCGTGAAAGAGAAACTTCTTTATACAGCGTGTCTGGTGGCCGCCTGGCTGCTGCTCGCCAATCTGGCCGTCATCCTGCTGGTGCTGCCGGATGAGGCCGAGCAGGGCGCCATCTACCGCATCATCTTCTTCCACGTCCCGGCGGCCTGGTCCGCGTTCTTGGGCTTCCTGGTGGCCGCGCTCGCCAGCGTGGCCTATCTCGTTAAGAGAAATCTCTGGTTTGACGCCCTCGCCGTCTCCGTCACGGAGGTTGGCCTGGCGTTCTCCATCGTGAACCTCATCACCGGAATGATCTGGGGAAGGATCATCTGGGGCATCTGGTGGACCTGGGACGCGCGGTTGACCTCTATGCTGGTCTGCGCCTTGCTCTATGCGGGCTACCTGATGCTCCGCCGCGCGGTGGAGGAACCGGCGCAGCGCGCCAAGTTTTCGGCCGTTTTCTCGATCTTCGCCTTCATCGATGTGCCCATCGTCTGGTTCTCGATCCAGTGGTGGCGCACCCAGCACCCCCAGCCCGTCATCCGCGGCGGTGGCTCCATGGACCCGGCCATGTACAAAATGATGTTCGCCAACTGGGTCCCGCTGTTGTTGTTATTCGTCGTGCTCAGCGTCGTGCGGCTGCGCCAGGAACGGGCGCGGGGTGAGATCGACGCCTTGCGCCGCGAGGCCCATGCCTTATAAGTGAGGAGGAAACCACATTGTCTTCGGCCAATTTCACGTTTCTGGTTTACGGCCTGACCGTCGCGTGGCTCATCCTGTTCGTCTACGTCGCTTTACTGGCGGGCCGCGACCGCCGGTTGCGCCGCGAGATCGAGCAGCTCAAGCAGATGCTCCACCAGCACAAGCGGAGCTGACGCGGACCCGGCGCCCTGCTTGAGCTGCTCGTGCAATGTCACGGCCAGGCGATTAGAGCCCTAGCGCTGCCCGAGAGAGCTTTTCAAAGTCCGGATGACTGGCGTCGATCCCTTGTTGCCGCGCCGGAGTAGAGTCTGTGTCGTACAAGGTCCAAGCCAGCACCGGGCCTGCGGGCAGCATCAGCAGGCAAAGCCGCATCCCTGGCTTCGGCGGCCGGGCGGCCACGCGCCCGAACAAGCTGTTGAGCTGCTCGGTGGCCTTGGCGAGGGTGGAGTCAAACACCGTACGTGCCGTTGCGCTCGCAAACTCTCCGTGAATCACGCAGTTGTTGCCGGGCTTCCTGCAATACCAAACATAATGTTTCATGGGCTCATGCCAAACCAAGTCCGCCTTCAGATTTCCGCCGGCAATTTGACGCTGGCTTGAAGGCTGGATTCCGAGCAGGTTGGCTATGGCGGCCGGCTCGGTAACCGCACCCGCGGGCAGCCGGGCAGCGACGCCGGCGGCGGGCGCCCCGCTACCGGCCTCTCTCCAGATCAGCACGGGACCGTGAATGCTGCGGTACAAACAAAGGGCCTTGCCGGCCGGGGCGCTTCTCTGCACTTGCTCCAGGATCCGGTTCGCTTCCAGCGTGGCCTGTTGCAGCGCGGCGTCGTGCGAGGGCGTCAACCGCGAAGGCTGCAACAGGCGGGCATCGACGATGCAATCGATCCCCTCCCCCTGACAATGCACCGTGGGCCCCTCTGGATCCGGTGTCGCATAGGCAGCCAGATGTCGGTGACCGCCGACACCGACCCCAACTCCGGCCGGAGGAGCAACCGTTCTGCCCTCCGGCATCCTTCTCTGCGCCTCGAGCGACGGCGCCAATATCCCAACGGCCAGCAACGCGTATACCGTTGAACGCAAGCTCTTTCTCATGGAATCTATCCCCTTTGAGTTGAAGTGTTGCCCCTCTCACCCAGTAAGAGCAGGCTTGAGAAAGATTTTAGCAAAGCTGTCTTTGACGAGGCCATCATCCAACCCCCCTAGTTCGCCACCGGCTTCGCCTCACCGCGTCTTCTGGCGGGGCGGACCGGCGTGTATAGCCCCGGCAAGGCGGGCGACAGACTTGCGCCCGCACCATGTCCAAACTCTGCCCGATGGCGCCGCCGCAGCCATCCCCCCTTCCCCGGGAATGATCAGCACCGAAATCTCCGCTGCTCGGCTATACTCTAGACGGATGCCGCTAACGAAGGCGGCTTCGCGAAGGCAGGCGGCCCAGCGCTATGGACTTGCGCCGCAATCCTCTGACCGCTTATACCGGACTCTTGTTGGGATGTTTCTTGCTGGCCCTAGCCGGCGGCTACTCTGCGCTGGGCAGGCAGGTGGACGGCGATCTCTATGACTTCCTGACCCGCTTGAGACCCCCGCAGTACGAGCCGGAATCGGCGATTGTCGCCATCGACGAGGCTTCTCTGCTGCCTCCCGCCCGCGGCATCCAGGGCTTGCGGGTTCAGCTAGCCGAGATTCTTCAAGCGCTGACTGCCGTGAAGCCGCTAGCGGTGGCCGTCGACGTTACTCTCGCCGACAACGGAGACCCCGCCGCGGATGCACGCCTTGAATCGGCTCTGTGCGGGACGCCAAACCTGATCTTGGCCTCTGAGATGATGCCTGACGCTACCGGCTGGCAGGACCCTCTGCCGCGCTTCCGGCGCTGCGCCGCCGCTGTCGGCCACGTCCATGCCGAGCCGGATCCCTTGGACGGCGTTGCCCGCCGCGCGCCGCTGGAGAAGATCGCCGGCCGCGAGCGCCGCTGGGCGCTCGCCCTGGAGGCGTATCGGGTCAGCCGCGGTCTGGGCCCGCCGCTAGAGACGCCTGCCGACCTCACGCTGGGCTCGTTCCACATCCCCGCGGCCCGCACGGACGCTCGCTCGATTTTCATCCGCTTTCTTCCCCCAGGTCCCCACGGCGAACCTTCCCTGCCCAGGGTGTCGGCGAAGGCCCTCCTACAAGACCCGAGCGCCGCCCAACAATTGGCGGGCAAGACGGTTTTCATCGGCGTCACCGCCCAGTCGGCGGCCCGCGACCGTTTGGTCACCCCCTTCGGCTCGGCCCAGCCGATGCCGGGCGTGGAGATCCACGCGAGCATTTATGAGACTTTGGCCCAGGGGCTCTTCCTGCGGCGCGCCGGAGAGCTCGATTCCGTGCTGGTCTCACTGGCGCTGGTGGCTTTGGCCGGCCTGGCTTTCCACCGCCTCACCGGCGCCGCCGCCTACGTGGCCGGTGCAGCCATCCTGGCGATGGCTCATGCTCTCCCCTACGCTTTCTACCGCTCCGGCTTCGTTTTTTCCTTCACCGCGCCGGTGCTAGCCGCATGGTTCTCGGTTGCCGGCGCTTCTAGCTACCAATACTTCTCCGCTCGCCGCCGCCTGCGCCGCGCCGAAGCCGAAAAGGCTCGCTATCAGCAGGCCGTCCACTTCGTCACCCACGAGATGCGGACCCCGCTGACCGCCATCCAGGGCTCCAGCGAGCTGATGAGCCGTTACAATTTGGCCGAGGACAAGCGCAAACAGATCGCCGGACTCATCCATTCCGAGTCCAAGCGCCTCGCCAAAATGGTGGAGACCTTCCTCAACGTCGAGCGGCTTTCCTCTGGTCAAGTCCGGCTCAGAGCGGAGCGCGTCCCGGTGGCCGAACTGGTGGAGACTTGTCTTGCCCGCGTGCAGCCACTGGCCGAGCAAAAGAACATCCGCGTGATCTGGCTCGCCAACGAAGGCCTGGTCCTGTCCGGAGACCGGGAACTCCTCGAGTACGCTCTCTACAACCTGCTCACCAACGCCATAAAATACTCGCCGGCAGGCTCGGAGGTGACGGTCCAGGCGGCCCGCTCCAACGGCGCCATCCGCCTTTCGGTCCGCGACCAGGGCATCGGGATGGACGCCAAAGAAATGAAGGGCCTGTTCCGAAAGTTCTACCGCACCGAACGGGCGGTGGCCTCCGGCGTGGCCGGCGTCGGCATCGGGCTCTCCCTGGTGCGCGAAATCCTGCTGCATCATCGCGGCGCCGTGGAGGTGGACAGTGCCCCCGGGGAGGGTTCATGCTTTACTCTAGTGTTTCCGGGTCCTCCGGACGAGAGCAACAAGGACGGATGCAACGGCTACTAGTTGTCGAAGACGACGCAGGCGTGCGGACCACCATCAAGACCTTCCTCGAATTGGAAGGCTATGAGGTGGAGGCCGTTTCCTCGACCGCCGAGGCCATCCGCCGCCTGAGTGAGTCCGAGTTTCCCATCGTCATCAGCGATATCTACCTGGATGAGCGGACCGGCCTCGATGTGCTGGCCGCCGCCCGCCGCCAGAACCCAGATTGCGCGGTCATCCTCATGACGGCGCGGGGAACGATGGAGACGGTGATGGCCGCCACCCAGGGCGGAGCCTTTGACTACATCGCCAAGCCTTTCGAATTGGACACGCTGCTGAAGGCCGTCAAACGCGCCGAGGAGCGCCTTTCCGGCCAGGGCTTGGAGGACACCGCCGAGGAAGAAGACCTGCCTGAATCCGAAATGATCGGCAGCTCTCCCCAAATGGTGGAGATTTACAAGATCGTTTCGCGGGTGGCCTCCACCGACGCCACTATCCTGGTCGAGGGTGAAACCGGCACAGGCAAAGAACTGTTCGCCCGTATGGTGCACCGCAACAGCCCTCGCGCCCAGCACCCGTTTCTGCCCGTGGATTGCGCTTCTATAGCCCCCACCTTGCTCGAAAGCGAGCTGTTCGGCGCCGTCAAGGGGGCCTACACCGGGGCTGACCGCGATCGCATGGGGATCTTCGAGGCGGCCAACCACGGCACGGTTTTCCTGGACGAAATCGGCGACATCGAGCTGAATTTCCAGCTCAAACTCCTCCGCTTCCTTCAGGAGCGGGAGATCCGCCCCCTGGGTTCCGCCAAATCCCGGCCCGTCGACGTGCGCGTCATCGCCGCCACCAACCGCGACCTGCAAAGGCTCGTCGAACAAGGCAAGTTCAGGGAGGATCTCTGGTTTCGGGTCAACGTGGTCCGGGTCATTCTTCCCCCATTGCGCGAGCGCAAGGGAGACGTCGCGCTCTTGGCCCATTACTTTGTCAAGAAATACAACCAGCGCTACGGCCGGCAAGCCCGGCTGACCGACTCGGGCCTGGAAGCTCTCAACGAGTACACTTGGCCAGGCAATGTCCGTCAGCTTCAACACCTAATGGAAAGGTTGGTGATCCTGGCGCCGGATGCTCGCATTGACCAGGGTGCGGTGCGGGACGCCCTCAGGGCGACCGAACCCCGCGAGCACGCCGTGGAGACCCTGGCCGATGCCGAAATGGACCAAATACGGAAGGTGCTGGCGGCTACGGGGGGCAACAAAAGCCGCGCCGCCCGCATCTTGGGCATTGAACGCAAAACCCTGTACCGGAAACTGGAACGCGCTGGACTGGCCGGCCAGGACTAGGCCCGAGCGGCCTAGCCGTTCAAAACAGAGTGTATAGTCTCAGATTTTTTGCCCACCGGGCCCGATTTGCGCGTACAATAGAGCCAGGTCTCATATGCGGTCTAATTTTAAGTCGTACTTCCGGAGTGGAAGGGAGGACCAGGGACCATGTTTGAAAGCCTTGATGATCAGATGAAGGCGGATGCCAAGAGCCAGAAGACAACCAAAGAGCGGGTCATCGAGATCCTCGCGGTTGTCGTGCTCTCGCTCATCATTTTCGCCGGGCTCTTCTTTGGGGTGAGGATGCTCGAATAGTCCCTGGCCGTCTGAGGCGGGACTGTGGCGGACTGGAGCCGCGCCCCAAGCCGCTCCATGAGCCACTTGACCCGGGACGGGTAATCCGAGTTCGGGTTGTAGACGGCGAGCTTCTCGTCTAAGTCCTTGTCTTTGTAGAGGTTGGAGCTCGCCAGCCGGGAAGCCACATAGTGGATGCCGGCGTGTACTGAGTCGAAACCTGTCCGGCAGGAGTCCCAGCCGAAAATATTGTTCTTCGCGTATTGCCGCCCAGCTCCCGATTCCAGGATGGCGATGCTGGGCAGCAGTCTCCAATCGAGACCGTGGCGGTCGGCGGCGTAAAGGAAATCCTCGGCCAGCGGACCAGCCGGAGAATTCAAGGCCTCAAAGAACTCCCTCAAGACGGCAACCCTGGGATCGTTCCGGTAGCAAGGGAACTCGATTTGCTGGCCGGGACTTGTGGGCGCCTGCACGGCGAGCAGCCCCACCACAACGAGACAGCTTTTGAAGAACGCTCTTGTCATCGTGATTTTCCAATTTTGACCAGTAACGGCTTCTTCTCGGATGTTCCTTTGTGGTCAAGTTTGGCTGGGTGTGTGCCGAGCACCCCCTCCGCCTGGTCAGCGGAGCAACTGGTTAAAAGTATACCATAGGCAGGGGGTATCTTTTGGAAGGAGGCGGACGGCCGACCCTAACGGGCTGCCGAGGGATTCGTCGGCTCTCCGCTGACGAAAGAAAGCAGAGAATTCTAAGCCAAAGATGCTCGCCCGAGACGAACCGCGGCGCCTCGGGCGAACGCCGTTGTCAGCCGCAATTCAGCGGCTGATCGTTGGGGGTGGTTGTTCGTCACCGGTTAGACCAACGGTGGCGGCTGCCACTCCTCCCGCGATGGCCACCCCGGCGACAACGGCTTTGGTTCGGCCGGAGGACCGGTGACTCGTGGGGGTGCTTCTAGAGGGCTGGTTGTCCCGGCCGGAAGGAGCGGGGCAGCTCATGGGGAGCACCTTGACCTGAACCACGCGAAGCACTTGGGAAGCGCCTCCGGCCGGCTGAGCGTTGGGCCACTGGCTGGCTGTCACCTGCACGTAGCGGCCCGCGTAGTGGGCCAGGTTTTCTCCCCGCAAGTCAAACAAAACATTTGTAGTTGCGTCTTTCAACAGGATGCCCTCCGCACCTGCCGACAGACACCCTTCCACTTGATAGGGCGGTGCGGCCGTGGCTGCTTGAGGCTCAAAGGCTAGCGTGTTTCCGGCGTTCACTCGAGCCAGCAACAGACCCTCGACCGTGGTCACCTCCGCAGCACCCTGCAAGGCGGTGACACGGACCGCCCCCTGCGGATTCAGGGCCACATGGATCTGCGTATCTTTCTCATTTGGAGCGACCTGTAACCCCTTGACCACCAGCCTCGCGGGCCCCGCCTGAGTCAACCTCCCAGCGCCTTGCTCCAGAATCACGCGCTCGGCAAACACCTTGGCGCGGCTCTGCGGCTCCAGTTGCAGCCGTAGCCCGTTGTTCAGCATCAGCCGGGACGAGCTCGACCGTGTCTCCACGACGGCCCCTTCCATGATGGTGGCGTTTCCTTGAACCTGACCACGATCCACTAAAAACGCGGCTGCGCCACTGGCAACGCCGATTGCATTCTCCGCCCAAACCAATCCCGCCGCCGTCACCAGGAGGCCCGTCCAAAACACAACCTTTACGATACGTCTCATCGCTTCTTCTCCCGTGAGTGCTTCCGCGCGGAGATGACCGCGCTCAAACCCCTGATCGGCGGATTGATCGCAAAACATGAGATGGTAAGGTATAACTCTGGGATGGCCCTCCACGTTGCACCGGGGAGGTCGTTGCCTGGAGCGAACGGCCTCGCCGGCCGATCACTGCTTGTGCGCTGGATTGCGGCCTTAGCCGCCACCGCCATCTTGTGCCTCGCCACGATCTGGACGATCAGGCTGGCCTACGCGGACCGGCTGTTTTCCATAGGAACTCTGGAGGCGGTCGAAAAAGCACGGCGGCTGGCGCCGGGCAAAGCCGAATTTTTCGTCCGGAAAGCGGAGGGTGAAGCATCCTCTCCCATCACCCGCGCCGTAGAGTTAAATCCCTATTACGCAAGAGGATGGATCGAGTTGGCCTTAGAGGCGGAGCTGGCCGGCCAGCCGGCCCAGGCTGAGCGGCTGCTGCTTGAGGCCTTCCGCCGGGACCGCAGCTATCTGCCCCGCTGGACGCTGGCGAACTTCTACTTCCGCGCGGGCAGCCGCGAGCAGTTCTGGCTCTGGGCGCGGCGGGCGGCCGAAATGGCGCCTTACGACCAGAGCGCCTTGTTCGAGCTGTGCTGGCGGATGTCCGGGGACGCCGCCGAGATCCTGGCCAAAGCCATTCCGGGCGATCCTGCAATCCTGTCCCAGTACCTGAACTACCTGCTTCGGACGCAGCGCCTGGAGGCTGCCCGCAGCGCGGCCGAGGCTCTGGCCCGTCTGGCTGGCCCCCCACAGCGGGCAGCGGTACTTCTTGCTTGCGACCGCCTGCTCGCCGCGGGGCGGGTGCGCGAGGCGGCGGACCTGTGGAACCTGCTTGCCTCCAGAAGCCTGGTCCCCTATCCTCCTCTCTCGGCAGAGCAAGGCAGCCTCGTGACCAACGGAGATTTCGGTCAGGCGCTCGTGCAGGGCGGCTTTGACTGGAGAATTCCTCGGGTCAACGGAGTCGCGGTCCGCGGACCGGGACGGCCGCCGGGGCTGACCCTAGATTTCTCCGGCGCCCAGCCGCAAAGCTGCGAACTGGCTTCCCAGGCGCTGCTGGTGGAGGGTGGCCTCCGTTACAGCGTGCGGTACTCCTACAGAACCCGCGGCATCGGTCCGGGAACAGGCCTTCGCTGGGCGATCGGCCCGCTGGCGGGCGGGGGTTGGTGGACGCAGGGAGCGGATCTTTCGCACGAGGAATGGGCCGAGCAGGGGTTCGAGTTCCTCGCGCCACCGGGGCAACAGGGGGCGCGCCTGGTTCTCGTCTACGAGCGGGCGCTGGGAACCACGCGCATCGAAGGCACGCTGGAGTTGCGCCGAATCGAACTTCGGCCCGTTGAGCGGCGCCCAAAAATGCAGGGGGCCGGATGAGGCTCCGGCCCCCTCGTAGAGAAGCTCCGTAGCGCCTTGCGAAGGCGTCAGTTGGCGCGCTTCAGGACGATCTCCTGAGGGCCGCGCCCGCCGCCGCCACCGCCGCGTCCGCCCATCATCCCCTCGGGAAACTGGCGGGTCAGGCGGATCTCATTGCCGCTCACCTTGCCTTTGTAGGTGATCTTGATCTGCCCGTTGGGGCCTTCCCGAACGGTAACGAAGCTGATTTCGTCGCCGCTGATCTTGCCCTCGGAGATCTCTTGATCGCCCCGCTGGGACGAGATCGTCCCGGTGAGCGTATTGCCGCTGACCTTGAAGTTGTAGGTGGTCGTCATGGTGCCGCCGTCTCGGCCGGGCGTTTCCGAAATCCACTTCCCGCTGATGTCGGCTGCCCAGGCGGCCCCGGCTACGGCCAGCACGAGCAGGCACATTAGCAACGTACGAGTCTTCACAGAGTTTCCTCCTTCACAAGTGAAAACAATCCAGCGAATAAGACGCCGCCCGAGGCGTGGGCATTACAGGGGAAACCGTTTCTGAACAGGAATTCATTCGTGCCTGCCAAACGGTTTCCCCGGGCGTGATTCTTGCTGGCCTGAGGATCCGCCGAAACCCTGCTGGTCCGGGCTTCAGTTCACTTTCTTTAGGACGATCTCCTGCGGGCCACCCCGGCCGCCTCCGCCGCCCATTCCGCCGCCCTCGCGGGTGCGGATGAGCTTCATCTGATTGCCAGCAACCGTGCCCTTGTAGTTCATGCGGAACTCGTTTCCGTTGAACTCAGCCACCGTGGTGAAGGAGATGTTTTCCCCCTCCAGTTTTCCGTCCACGATCTTCTGTTCCATGGTCTGGCCGCCGAACTCCATGGACATGGTTCCGGTAATCTTTCCGCCTTCGTTCTTCAACAGGAAGGTCTGCTCGATGGTCCCTCCATCGCGGCCGGGCATCTGGCCGACCCACTTGCCGTTGACGTCGGCCGCCGCGGCGGCAAACGCCATCACCAGCAACAACGCGAACACTGCAACTGCGTGAACTCTCACTCTGCATTTCTCCTTTAGCCGAAAGACTCGGTGTTAGAAAAGACGATGGCGGACAGCCGGGAATTACCCAAAAATCGCCGCGGCTGGTGGAGCGCTGCTCAGGCTTGCGCAACGCGCAGACGAACAGACCGCTCCCGGAGCCTCGACGGTCCGGTGAGCGGCCTTTCCTTGCTGAGTCTGTGCCGAGTCTAGGAGGCGCGTTTGGCGACGAATTCAACCGGCCCGCCGCCCCGGCCGCCCATGCCACCCTCGCGGGTGCGGGTGAACTTGATTTCGTTGCCCGAGATCGTGCCCTTGTACAGCTCCTTGATCTCACCCTGGCCGCCTTGCCGCACGACCACGAACGAGACCGTGTCGCCGCTGACTGTGCCCTCGGTGATCTGCTGATCACCGCGCTGGGAGCTGATCGTGCCGGTAAGCTTGCCGCCTTCCACCTTGAAGGTGAAGGTCATCTCCTGCGTCGCGCCCTGGCGGCCGGGCACTTGAGCCACCCATTTGCCGATGATGTCGGCGGCCAACGCCAGAAGCGCACAGGCGGCGAGAACCGCCGCTAGAACCGCAATCTGTTTCTTCATTTCCGGTCAAACCTCCTTCCTTGAATTCCTATGCGGTGAACTCGGCCCCCGCCGGCTTAAAGCCTAGGCGGAAGCTTGCTCACTTCGCCCGCTTGGCGACGAACTCCATGGGTTGGGGCGCGCCGCGACCGCCGAAATCGCCGCCGCCTTCGATCGAGCGGGTGAACTTGATCTCATCGCCGGCGATCTTGCCCTTATAGACCCACTTAAACTCGCCGCCGCCAAAGGAAACCACCGTGACGAACGACACTTCGTCGCCGCTGACCTTGCCGTCGGAGATCTGCTGCTCGCCGCGGGGGGAAGCCACCGTGCCGGTGAGCTTGCCGCCCTCCACCTTGAAGTTAAAGGTTGTTTCCGTCGTAGTGCCCTGCCGGCCGGGGATCTGAGCCACCCACTTGCCGCTGATGTCGGCAGCCAGAGCTGCAGCCGCCGTCACCAGAAGAGCGAACACCATCAACCATACCGTACGCTTTTGCATCGCCAAATCCTCCTTCCAAATTCGGAACTTCCGCGTTTTTGCAAACGCTACCCGTCTAGAGTCTACATTGGAAAGACTTCGTGCACAACCGCGAGGTTACCCAGGGTTGACATCCAAGCCCGGGCTACGGAGGGCCGTTCCCAACGATCCGGCGCGGTTCGCCGGGTTGCCCTCTGCTGGGCCGACAGCCCGCGGCTCGCCCTGGGGCGAAAGAGTTCCGCGAAAGCACTATCGTCGTACTCAGGACAGAACGAGTGGGCGTTTCGGGAGCGCGGCCTACGCAATCCAACATGGCGTGAGGCTGGATCATTTGCGCCAGCAAGGCAGTCCCCATTGTGCTGGCCTCCACCTTGTGACGCGGCGCGCTGCGGTTGCTGTGGCCGGGCGTCGCGGCGGCCGGTTTGCGCCGCCACTACGGTAGGACGTCATTGTTTGAAGCGGGCGGCTGTGATAAGTTGAAGGATCGCCGGAGTGCGGCGAGTGCAGGAGGAACGATGGAAGCCCTGGGGATGATTGAGACCAAGGGATTGACAGGCGCGATCGAAGCGGCCGACGCCATGGTCAAAACCGCCAACGTGGTGTTGACGGGCAAGGAGTACGTCGGCGCCGGATACGTCATGGTTTCCGTGCGCGGGGACGTGGGCGCGGTGAAGGCGGCCACCGACGCCGGCGCGGCGGCGGCGCGGCGGGTGGGCGAGCTGGTCGCGGTGCACGTGATTCCGAACCCGCACGAGGAAGTCGAGAAGGTGCTGCCGGTCAGTCCCAAAGGCAAGAAGTAGACGGAGCGCAGCTCATTCCGGGTCCCTCCGGCCGTAGGACCGGAGACAGAGCGTAGACAGCCATGCCACACCAAAGTGATCCCGCCGCGCTGGAGGAAGTCCGCGCCAAAGTCGAGAAGGCGTACCACGCCTGGCTCACCTACCGGAACTTTACGCAGGAACAGATCGACGCCGTGGTAGAGGCCATGGGCGCCGCCGGCCGCCGGGAAGCGAGAAGGCTGGCCGAAATGGCCGTCGAAGAGACCACCTACGGGAACGTCGAGGATAAGACGGGCAAGAATCTGCTGTGCGCCGAGTGGCTCCCCAAGAAGATCCGGGACATGAAGACGGTGGGGTTGCTGCGAGAGCTGCGGGAGGAACGGATCGTCGAGTACGGGGTGCCGATGGGCGTGGTGGCGGCGATCGTGCCGACGACGAACCCGACCTCCACCGTGATCTATAAGGCGATCATATCGCTGAAGGCGGGCAACGCCATCGTCATCAGCCCGCATCCAAACGCCAAGAAGTGCACTTACGAAACGGCCGAGCTGATGCACCGGGCGGCGGTAAGCGCGGGAGCGCCGGAAGGAATCGTGCAATGCCTGACTCAGCCGACGCTGGAGGCGACGCAGGCGCTGATGCGCCACGAGCGCACGGCGGTGATCTTGGCCACGGGCGGCACCGGGATGGTGCGGGCGGCCTACTCGAGCGGCAAGCCGGCGTTCGGCGTGGGGCCGGGCAACGTGCCGGTGCTGCTGGAGGGAAGCGCGGATGTGGCCGAGTCGGTGCGGATGGTGGTCGAGGGCAAATCCTTCGACTACGGCACGGTGTGCTCGAGCGAGCAGACGCTGGTGGCCGAGGAGCGGCTGCGAAGCGAGGTGCTGGCGGCGCTCAAGGCTAATCGCGCCTACCTGTGCAACGATCAGGAGCGCGAGGCGCTGGCCAAAGTGTTGATTTCGCCGAGCGGGGGGATCAGCGCCAAGTGCGTGGGCCAGGCGCCTACCAAGCTGGCCGAAATGGCGGGATTCCGGGTCCCGGCGGACACGTCCATTCTGGCGGTGGAGATCCAGGGGGTGGGGCGCGAGCACCCGCTTTCGGCCGAGAAGCTCTCGCCGGTGCTGGCGCTGCTGTTCGTGCGGGACTTCGAGGCTGGAATGCAGGCCTGCGATGCGATTCTGCACTTCGGCGGGCTGGGGCACACCTGCGTGATCTTTTCCAAAGACGACGCGCGGATCCGCGAATTCGCCCGGCGGATGCCGGCCATGCGGGTGCTGGTGAATACGCAGGCGCCGCAGGGCTCGGTGGGGATCACCACCAACCTGCTGCCTTCGATGACGCTCGGCTGCGGCGCGGCGGGCGGCAACAGCACCGGCGACAACGTCGGCCCGCTGCACCTGATCAATATTAAGCGGCTGGCTTACTGGGTGCGGCGTCCGGAGGATGCCTTCCGGGTTCCTCCGGCGGGCGAAGGGGCCGCATTGCCGGAGCGGGATCTAATCTTCGCGGCTGTAGAGCGCTACCTGGCGGAGCGGAATATCCGGTTGCCGGCGGGAACCGGCCAGCCCGCGGCGCCGGCGGCAAGCGCGGCCGAAATTGTGGACCGCTTCCTGGCTTCCCGTGCAGCCAAGGCGGCGTCGGCTTCAAGCCCACAGGCAACTTGTCCCACGGCCACCTGTGAGTCCGCACCCGCTGCCGTTCCGGCTCCGAAACCGCCTGCGCCAGAGATCCAAATCACGGATTTCGTTTGCGAGAACGATGTGCGCGAAGCCATCCGCGCCTCCCGCAAGATCTACATCGGGCCGCGCACCATCGTCACGCCCGCCGCGCGGGAGCTGGCCGACCGCTACGACATCCTGGTGCAGGCGCAACGCGAATGAATCAACCACTGGAAAGAGTCAAAAACGACATCGAGGAGTACCTGGGGAAAGAGCAGTTTGTCGTCTTCCACGGCTATCTTCCGAAGCCGGACCTGCAACCGCTCGCCTTTTGGGACACCAACCGCCATCCCGACTTCCGCGAATATTTGAACGCGGCGCGGGGCTTGGGCGTGAAGGTGATCGTTTTAACCGTAATGACCTTCACGCGAGGGATGCTGGAGGACGCCCGTTTGCGGCTGGAGGACTGCGACATGCCTTCCGAGGAACGCCGCGGCCTGGAAAAGCGTTTGCGGGAGTTCCGGCGCTATGAGGGTTTCACCTGCGGCGTGGATCTGTTGTTCGACCACCAGGGCCGCACCTTCATCTACAGCCGCCATGCGGACTGGTACCAGGAGTTCGCGGAACTCAGCTCCCTGATCGACGACTACGCTTCGTACGAGGACGAGGGCGAGGATGAGGACGAGTATCCCGACGATCTATTCTCCCGGAACTGAGGAGCCGGGCAGGGGCGAATGAGCGCCCGCTGGGTCCTCCCCTCGGAGGCCGACGGCGAAGCAAGGCGGCTGGCGGGCGCGATGAAGTTGCATGAGCCGGCCGCTCGCGTGCTGATCCACCGGGGCTATCGCGCCCCGGAGCAAGCCCGGCAATTTCTGGAAGCCCGGTTCGAAGATCTGCACTCTCCTTTCTTGCTGAAGGGCATGGAGGCTGCGGCGCGCCGACTGCGCCGGGCGGTCGAGGACCGCGAGCCGGTTCTTCTCTACGGCGATTACGACGTGGACGGCGCCACCTCGGTGCTGGTGCTCCAGAAGACGATCGAAGCGGGGGGAGGCGCGGCGGCGTACTGGATTCCGCACCGTCTGCGCGACGGCTACGGCATGAAAGCCAGCGTGGTGGAACAGGCGGCGGCGGACGGCGTGAGGCTCATCATCAGCGTGGACACCGGCATTCGCGCCTCGGCCGTGGTCGCGCGCGCCAACCAACTGGGCATCGACGTGATCGTAACCGATCACCACCTGCCGGAAGCGGAGCTGCCTCCGGCCTGCGCGGTGTTGAATCCGAAGCAGCCGGATTGTCCTTATCCGGACAAGAATCTGTGCGGGGCGGGGGTGGCGTTTAAGCTGGCATGGGCACTTCTGGAAACGATGAAGTGGCCGGAGGCGCGGCGGACGCGGCTGCTGAAGTCGCTGGTCAAACTGGTGGCGATCGGCACGGTGGCGGATGTGGTTCCGTTGACGGGCGAGAACCGGATCCTGGTCAAGCACGGGCTGGAGGGTCTGCGCGAGGTGCGCAATCCGGGTTTGCGGGCGCTGTTGGAGGTGGCCGGATTCCGGGAAGGGGAAATCCCAACGGCGCCGCAGGTGGCCTTCCGGATCGCGCCGCGGCTGAATGCGGCGGGGCGCATGGCCGAAGCCAGCGATGTCATTGAGCTGTTTCTGACGCCCGATCCGGCGCGGGCGCGCGAGCTGGCCTCGCGGCTGCACGGCCTGAACCAGGAACGGCAACAGACCGAGGCGGAGATGCTGGAGCGCATCTACGAAATCTGTTGCCGGAAGCCGGTCACGGCGGAGGATAAGGCGCTGGTGTTTTCCGGAGCGGGCTGGCACCGGGGGGTGGTGGGAATCGTGGCGAGCCGCCTGGTGGAGCGGTATCACCGTCCGGTCGTTGTGCTCGGGGAGGATCCGGCGACCGGTTTGGCGCAAGGATCCGGGCGCAGCATTCCGCAGTTTCACTTGCTGGCGGCGCTAGAGTCAATGGCGGATCTGTTCACGCAGTTTGGCGGGCACCGGCTGGCGGCAGGGGTAATGCTTCCGGTCGAGCGTGTCGACGAGTTTCGGCAGCGATTGAACGCGCACGCGCGAATGGTGCTCCGGGATCAGGATTTGGAGCCGGTCATCGAGTTGGATGCGCGATTGAGCGCGGAGGAAGTGAGCGACGTTACGGTGGGCGAGGTCCTGAGTTTGGCGCCGTTCGGTTTCGGCAACCCTACGCCGCTGTTTGGCCTGATGGGAGCGCGGCTGGAAGGGGCGCCGAGGATCATCAAGGAGCGGCACGCGCGGCTGCGGCTGGCGCAGAATGGCGCCGTGCTGAACGTGATGGCCTGGAATGCGGCCGATGCGCTGGGGAGCTTGAGCGCGGGCGCGACGATCGACGCGGCGGTCACCTTCGAGGAAGACCCCGGCGGGCGGGCGCGCGGTTATGCGGGCTGGACGGCGGTGCTGCGGCATTTCCGGCCGGCCGTAAAGTGAGGCAGCCGGACGCGGCGCGGGCGTTCAGGGCAGGGCGTAGGCCAGATACACGCCGCATTTGGGTTCGCCGGCGCGGGCCTTGCCTCCGGTGGCGTAGATCACGACGTACTGGCGGCCGCGGACTTCATAGGTGACGGGCGTGGCGTTGCCGGCGCAGGGCAACTCGGTCTCCCAAAGCAGCTCTCCGGTTTGCTTGTCGAAGGCGCGGAACTTGCGGTCGAAATTGGTGGCGGCGATGAAGAGCAGACCGCCGGCGGTTACGATCGGGCCGCCGTAGTTCTCGGTTCCGGTGTCTTTCCTACCCTGGGCGGCCAGTTCCGGATACTCGCCGAAGGGCTTTCGCCAAACATACTCGCCGGTGTTGAGGTTGATGGCGTTGAGGGTTCCCCAGGGCGGCTCCACCGCGGGGTAGCCGTCCGGGTCAAGGAAGCGGTTGTAGCCGGTGAAGCGGTACGGAGGCCGGGTAGGATCGGGAGGTCCGCCGGGCAGCTTGGCGTCGCGGCCGGTCATCAAGTAGTCGATGAGGGCCTGGGTTTCGGTCTTGTTCAACAGGGTCTTGTAGGCGGGCATGCGGCCGCCGCCTTCGCGGATGACGGTTTCGACCTCGGCTCGGGTGCGGCGCTTGGACAGGCCGGTCAGCGCGGGCAGGGTAGGCGGCGAGCCTTGTAGCTGATCCCCGTGGCAGAGGGCGCACTTGTTGAGATAGAGCTGGCGGGCGCTCCAGCCGCCGGTGTGCGGGACCAGGCCGGTGGTCCAGGCCAGGTCGTTGGAGTTGACGTAAAAGATCCCCGTTTCGGGATCAAAGGCCTGGCCGCCCCATTCGGCGCCGCCGTCGAAGCCGGGGAAGACGACGGTCTCCAGGTCGAGGGAGGCGGGCACATACTGGCCTTCGCTGCGGAAAGTGCGGAAGCGGTCGAGCGCCCACTGGTGGATCTCGGGGGTGCGGCGGCTGAGCATATCTTCGGTGAGCCTTTGGCGGGCGAAGGGTTCGGGTTTCAGGGGCACGGGCTGAGTGGGAGAGGTGCGCTCGCCGGGGACGGTACTGGGCGGGAAGGGCCGGTCTTCGATGGGGAACAGGGAGCGGCCGGTGGCGCGGTCAAACAAAAGCAGCCAACCGTGTTTCGTCGCTTGCGCGACCGCGTCGACGCGGCGGCCGTTGTGGCGGACGGTGACCAGAACGGGGGGCGAGGGGAAGTCGCGGTCCCAGATGTCGTGGCGGACCAGTTGGAAGTGCCAGATGCGTTTGCCGGTGGCGGCGTCCAGCGCCAGCAGGGTGTTGGCGAAGAGGTTGTCGCCGTGGCGGTCGCCGCCGTAGAAGTCGAAGGCGGCCGACCCGGTGGGCGCGAAGACGATGCCCCGTTTGGCGTCCACCACCATTCCGGCCCAGTTGTTGGCGGAGCCGGAATACTTCCAGGCGTCTGGGGGCCAGGTATCATATCCGAATTCGCCGGGGCGGGGGATGGTGTGGAAGGACCAGCGGAGGCGGCCGGTGCGGACGTCGTAGGCGCGGATGTCGCCGGGCGGCGCCGGCAGAGCTTCGGGCGTGCGCCCGCCGACGATCAGCAGGTCTTTATAGAGGACGCCGGGGGTGGTCAACACGATGGAGACCTGTGCGAGTGGACGGCTGAGGCCTTCGCGGAGATCGATTCGGCCCTCGCTGCCGAAATCAGGGACCGGCTTTCCGGTGGAAGGATCCAGGGCGTAGAGGTAGTGCTGGACGGCGGCGAAAAGGCGCTGCTGGCGGCCGCTGCGCCAGTAGGTGAGGCCGCGGTTGGGCCCGCGGCCCGCGATACCGGAATCGAACTGCCAGAGCAGCTTGCCCGTTGCGGCGTCGAGCGCAATCACCTTGTGGCGGGGAGTGATGCCGTATAGGACGCCGTCGATGACCAAGGGATGGGTCTGCGGATCGCCGGTTCCGTCGTTGGTGTCATAGCTCCAGGCGAGTTGGAGCTGCCGGACGTTGCCGCGGTGGATTTGCTTGAGGGCGGAGTAGCGGGTCCCGTCCGGTCCGCCGTAAACAGGCCAGTCTTTCGCGCCACGGCCGCAGGCGGCGAGCAGAATCAGCAAAGGAAGCAACGCAGCCGGTTTCAAGAGCCACGGGCAGCGGGCAGGCGAAGGGCTGCACGCGCGGCTGGCTGTCTGCGGCGATCGAAGAAGTGGTTGCATGGCATCTATCCCAGGGTCTGGGCGATATTCTAGCACGGCGGCGCCGCGGGCCAGACGTGAGCTGGGTGCTGATGTTTGCATTTCGGCGTCAGAGACGTGTTTGCGGCCGGCGTGGGTGCGTGGCGGGCGCCGAGATCGTGGTAAGCGATACAAGGGAGTATCGTTGGCGTCAGACGGCGGCAAAGTTACAAAGATTACATGGGCCTGCTCTTGCACCGCTGGATCCATCGATGATAGATTACAAGTTCCAGGGAGGGAATCGCCATGATTCACAACCGCAGGAGGTTCCTGCAAACCACGGCGGCGATGGCCACAGGGTTGGCCGGCGGGGCCGTTGGTGCGTCGTCACAGGCGCAGCGTGGCCAAAATTCAGTGTTGTCGATCCCGGACTCCGAGGTTAAGGTGCCGAAGGTCCGGTTTGGGAAGCTGGAGATCAGCCGGCTCATTCTGGGCGTGAATCCGTTTTATGGGTTCTCGCATTACAACAACAACTTCAGCGCGGTGATGCAAGACTGGTACACCCAGGCCCGGGTGATCCAGGCGCTTCAGCGGGCGGAGGCTCTGGGAATCAATGCCTTCAATTACGTTCATATGAACCGGGGTCCGGCCGACTGGGAGCGGTATAAGGGCGAAGGCGGGACGATGCATCTGGTGGCGCAGGCGACCACCGAGGATCCGGCCGAAGTGGTGAACGCGGTCAAGCCGTACGCGGCGTGGGTGCAGGGGGAAATCACCGACCGGGCCTACCGCAACGGCAAACTGGGGACGGTGTACGACTACGCCAAGAAGATGCGGGACCTGGGCGTGACCATGGTGGGCGTGGCGAGCCACATTCCGGAAGTCTTGATGCGCATCGAGGACATGGGCTGGGATGTGGACTTTTACGCGGGTTGCGCGTACAACATCCGGCGGACGCCGGAGGAGTTCCGGAAGCTATTGGGCGGGGAGCTGCCGGAGATGGTGAACGACATCTATCTGCAAGACGACCCGCCGCGGATGTACGCGTTCTTCAAGCAGACCAAGAAGCCGTGTGTGGCTTACAAAATTCTGGCCGCGGGGCGGGTGGCCAACGTCGAGCGGGCCTTCCAGCGCGCATTTCAGAACATCAAGTCCTATGATCTGGTCTGCGTGGGCGTTTTCCCCCGTTTCAAAGACGAGATCAAGGAAGACGCCTATTACACCAGCCGTTACGGCGTGACGGCCTCCTGAGCCGGAGCGGCGGCCGGCGGGCGGGTTGGGAGGATCAACGAGATGCGCAGGCAAGGCCAAAGACTGCGAAGACGCAAGTTCCTGGAGCTGAGCGCGGCGGCGGCCACGGCGGCGGGTCTGAGCTCCTGCGGCCGCAGCGGCGGCGGGCCGTACTGGCGGTTTTTCAGCGCGGCGGAAGCGGCGGCGGTGACGGCGATTTGCGCGCGGATCATCCCCGCCGACGACTATCCC
>JAIMAR010000375.1 GCA_023511855.1 Bryobacteraceae bacterium | reverse complement strand
CTCGCCGCGGGCCGAGCACATGTTCGTCCCTGTCAACAGCGGATCGCTGCCGCCGGACCTGTTGGAATCGACCTTATTCGGACACGTGAAGGGCGCCTTTACGGGGGCGATCACCGCCCGCAAAGGTTATTTCGAGATCGCCGACAAGGGGACGATCTTCTTCGACGAGATCGGCACGATCAACCCCGAAATTCAGGCCAAGCTGCTGCGCGTCATCCAGGAACGGGAGTTCATGCCGCTGGGCTCCAGCGAGACGGTGCGAGTGGATGTGCGCATCATCGCCGCCACCAACGCCGATCTTAAGAAGCTTGTGGAGGAAGGAAAATTCCGCGAAGACCTTTACTACCGGCTGAACGTAATTAACATCGAGCTACCTCCGCTCCGCGAGCGCAAAGAAGATATCCCGGCGCTGGTCGAACACTTCTTTGACAAGTACTCCAGGGAGAACGAAAAGTTCTTGGGGCCGGACGGGCGTTCGATCCTGCGCTTCGAACCGGAAGCGATGCAGGTGCTGATGGAACATAGCTGGCCCGGCAACGTGCGGGAGCTGGAGAACGTCGTGGAGCGGGCGGTGGTGCTGGCGACCGGGCCGGAGGTGCCGGTGTCTGTGCTCCCGGATTATCTCCTTCAGGGAGCGGGCCTTGGGATCCGCCGGGACACCGGCGGCGGCCTTCCCCCCGACGCCTCTCTGTTCGAAATCGTGGCCGACTACGAGCGGCGCGTCATTCTGGAGCACCTGGAGAAGGCAGGCTGGAGCCAGACCGAGGCGGCGCAAAGCCTGCGGGTGCCGCTTTCCACGCTGAACCAGAAGATTAAGCGGCTCAACATCGAGATCCGCAAGAAGAGCGAAGCGGCGCGCACCGACAAGAGCTGAGGGCGCGGCCACAGGGTTCACCACCAAGGCGCAGCGGCGAAAAGGATCCGCGCGCCGCTGCGGACGCAGCCCAGGCGCGCCAGGCCACGACGGGCGGCCGCCAGACCGCAGCCGGTAAAATCAAGAGGATCATGAGCCAAGCCTACAATCCGATCATCGTTGCCCTGGACCTGGACTCCGCCGAGGACGCCCGCAACCTGGTGGAACGCCTTGGAGATGCCGTCGAGTTCTACAAGGTTGGCCTCGAGCTGTACGCCGCGGCTGGGATGGAGTTCGTCCGGGAGCTGATCGCCGCGGGCAAGAAGGTCTTTCTCGACCTGAAGTGCTACGACATCGGCGAAACCGTCAAGCGAGCTACGGCGCAGGCGGCCAAAAGCGGCGTGAGTTTTCTGACGGTGCACGGCAGCGGCGCGGTGATGCGGGCGGCGGTGGAAGGACGCGGAGCTGGCGGGCTGAAACTGCTCGGCGTGACGGTGCTGACGAGTTTCGACGAGGCGGATCTGGCGGATCTGGGCTACCCGTGCAGCGTGCGCGAGCTGGTCTCACTGCGTGCGCGCAAGGCAATGGAAGCCGGTCTGGACGGTTTGGTGTGCTCGCCGCAGGAAGTGGCGGAGGTCCGGAAGATTACGGGGCCGAGGGCCATTCTGGTGACCCCCGGCGTGCGTTCGGCTGGAGCATCGAAGGGCGACCAGAAGCGGGTTGCGACGCCGGCGGAGGCGCTCCGGAACGGGGCCGACTACCTGGTCATCGGACGGCAGGTGACGCGCACGGCGGACCCTCGGGCCGAGGTCCTCCGCATCTGCGATGAGATCCGCGGGCATGTCAAAATGAAGCTGTGACTGGTCACGAAGCCCGCCGGAAATTCCTGGACTTTTTCGCCGAAAGGGGGCACCGCGTGGTGCCCAGCTCCTCGCTGGTTCCAGCCAACGACCCCACGCTGTTGTTCACCAACGCCGGAATGAACCAGTTTAAGGACGTGTTCCTGGGCCTGGAGAAGCGGGACTACACGCGGGCGGCCTCCTCGCAGAAATGCGTGCGCGCGGGGGGCAAGCACAACGACCTGGACAACGTCGGCTACACCCGCCGCCACCACACCTTCTTTGAGATGCTGGGCAACTTCTCCTTTGGCGATTACTTTAAGGCGGACGCCATCGCTTTCGCCTGGGAGCTGATCACCAAAGAGTTCGGCTTGCCCAAAGACCGGCTGTACTTCACCGTGTTTCGGGAGGACGACGAGGCGGAGCTGTTGTGGCAGAAAGTGACCGGGGTTTCCAAGAGCCGGATCTTCCGCCTGGACGAGAAGGACAACTTCTGGCAAATGGGCGAGACCGGCCCTTGCGGGCCTTGTTCCGAGATCCATTACGACCTGGGACC
>JAIMAR010000374.1 GCA_023511855.1 Bryobacteraceae bacterium | reverse complement strand
CGGCAAGCGGGTGCCGCTGCCGTTCCTCGTGAAGCGACTGGTTGAGATGAAAGAGGAACTGGATTCCCGGGACACGAAGCCGCCGGGGAAGAAAACGTCGAGATGAGTGAGAAGCGACTCCTACACGAGGGACAGATTCTCACCGGGTCGCTGTTCAGCGAGCCGATGCGGGTGGAGACCGTTCGCGCGAACGGCCCGGACACGTGGGTGGCCGGGCTCGTCGGCACGCAGTCGGAGCGGTTTCGCAAGGTCACCCTCACGAGTCGCGATATCGAGGCCCTCACGATTCTGGACGCGCGCCACACCTATGACGGCGACGGGCGTCTTCTTCGCCTCGGCCTGCAAGCGTACTCCCTCGGCATCGCATACGAGTTCGACCCCTACTTCGGCCTTTCGATCTCCCGGGTCGACCCGCTGCCGCACCAGCTCGAGGCCATCTACGACCACCTCCTCAAACTCGCACGGGTTCGCTTCCTCTTGGCCGACGACGCCGGGGCGGGAAAGACAATCATGGCCGGGCTGCTTATCCGCGAACTCGAACTCCGAGGCCTGGCTGAGCGCATTCTGATCGTCTGCCCTGCCAACCTGTCCTTCCAGTGGCAACGTGAGCTGAAGGAGAAGTTCGACGAGAAGTTTCTCGTGCTGAAGGGCAGCGACATCCGGGACCAGTTTGGCGTCAACCAGTGGCTGGAGCAGAAGAAGATCATCACGTCACTCGATCTGGCCAAGCGAAAGGAGATCCTTCCCGGTCTCCGGCAGGTCCACTGGGACTTCGTCATTGTCGATGAGGCACACCGCATGTCGGCGGCCGACGAGACCCACAAGAGCCTCCGCTACAAGCTGGGCGAGCTCCTGAGGGACACGGCCGACCACATGCTCTTGCTGACGGCCACGCCGCACAAGGGCGATCCGCTCAACTTCAGCCTGTTCCTCCAGCTCCTTGACGCGGACGCCTACGCGGACGTCCGGTCCATCCGTGAGGCCATGGATCGCCGGCGCGCGCCGTTCTACCTGCGTCGCACGAAGGAGGCGATGGTCTACTTCCCGGAGCGCCGGCCGGACGGGGCCTGGATCGCCGAGAAGATCTTCACGAAGCGCATTCCCCACACGGTGGAGTTCCAGATCGACGGGGCAGAGTTTGACCTCTACCGCGACATCACCCGCTTCGTGAAGCAACAGAGCACGAAGGCCGCGGCGCAGGGCGACGACCCGCGCGCTCGCGCCGTCGGCTTCTTGATGTCCCTCTACCAGCGACGGCTGGCCTCGAGCACCTATGCCATGCGGCACTCCCTCGAGAATCGGGCCAAGCGCCTGGAGGAGGGGTTGAAGCGCGCGCAGGATCTTGCGCGGTTGGCCCCGCCGGACCTGCCCGACCCGGAAGAGCTGGAGGAGATGGAAGAGAGCGAACGCGAGCGGCTCGAGGAGCAGCTCGAGGCCATCACGCTGGCGGGAAACGCCCAGCAGGTGCGTGAGGAGATTCAAGAGCTCAGGCAACTGTCAGGCCAGGCGCAGACGGTCGAGGACTCCGGTGCTGAAGCTAAGCTCTCGAAGCTCAAGGAACTGCTCCAGCAGGAAGGCTTCTTCGACCACCCGGAGAAGCGGCTCCTCATCTTTACCGAATTCAAGGACACGCTGGACTACCTCGTGGAGCGGCTTTCGTCCTGGGGCTTTCGCGTGGGCTTCATCCACGGCGGCATGAAGCCGGGATCGCGCGACGAGCCGGGGACGCGACTGTTTGCCGAGCAGCAGTTCCGGGAAGGGGCGATCCAGATCCTGGTGGCGACCGAGGCGGCCGGAGAAGGGATCAATCTTCAAGTCTGCAACATTCTTTTCAACTATGACATTCCGTGGAATCCGAACCGGCTGGAGCAGCGGATGGGGCGCATCCACCGGTACGGACAGCGCAAGGATTGCCTGATCTTCAACTTCGTTGCCACGAACACGATCGAGGGGCGAGTGCTGCAGCGGCTACTGGTCGGAAGGGGGCCAAGCGCGTCCGGTCGAGCCGAGTGTGCTCGGGAACTTCACGCCGGCGGATCCGCCGGAAACAGCGCCCGCGGTGGCGACGCTTGCTGAGGCGACGACGTGGCTCCACGAGCATGCCCTGGCGCCGTTCCTAGAGGAAACCCGCAGCGAGCGCCTGGCGGAGATCGAGCGTCTTTCCGAGCATGTGGAGCTTTCCCTGACGGAGCTTCTTCAGCGAGCCGACGAGGAGATCGGGCGGGCCCAGGAAGCCGTGGAGCGGGGCGAAC
>JAIMAR010000373.1 GCA_023511855.1 Bryobacteraceae bacterium | reverse complement strand
CTCAGGTAGTTGGCGAGCGTGGCGCGGCTTGCCTGGCGGGTGCCGTGGCGGGCGGCGACGTGGGCGATCTCGTGGGCCATGACGCCGGCCAGCTCCGCTTCGTTCTCCGCGCGCAGGATCAGTCCAGTGTTCACGAAGAAGTAGCCGCCGGGAAGGGCGAAGGCGTTGACCTCGTCGCTGTCGATCACCTTGATGGTGAAAGGAACTTTGGCGTCGGAGTTGCGCACCAGGTTTTGGCCGACGCGGTTGATGTACTCGGCGACGACGGGATCATCGACGATCTTGGCGCTCTGCTCCACCTCTTGGGCAAGCTGCTTGCCCAGCGCGATCTCTTTCTCAAGAGAGTAGATGTTGACACCCTTGCCGACGTCGCGCTCGCCGATCTTGTCGGGGTCTTTCTTGGGGTCTTTTGCCGCCCAGGCAGCCGTGGCGGCCAGCGCCAGGATCGCCAGGGGAACCAGTGGCTTGGTCAAGCGGCGGTTCATAGCCGGTCCCTCCTTCCCAGGGGGTCTACAATCATTATATCCCCCTATGCACTCACAACCGCTAATCAAGGAACGTATGCCCGGGGCGTCCGGTTACGGCCATTCGGAAGAATGCCCCCTCTGGCAGCAGCACCGCAGCAATTTTCCGGTGACCGAGCGCTTCATCTATTTGAACCATGCCGGGGTGGCGCCGCTGTGCCGTCCGGCGGCCGAGGCGATGCAACAACTTGCGGCAGACGCCCTGGAGTTTGGGTCCTGGCACTACGACCAGTGGCTGGCGGCCTATGCGGGCCTCCGTGCGGCGGCGGCCAAGTTGATCCAGGCCGAGCCGGAGGAGATCGCCATCACCAAGAACACGTCGGAAGGGATCGCCATGGTGGCCCTGGGACTGAACTGGAGGCCCGGGGACAAGGTGGTGAGCTTCACGGAGGAGTTTCCCGCCAACTACTTGCCCTGGAAGCGGCTGGAAGCCAAGGGCGTCCGGCTGGAGCTGCTGTCGGTCGAGGACCCGCTTGAGAAGATCGACGCCGCCTGCCGCGGAGCGCGCCTGTTGGCCATCAGCTTCGTGCAGTATCTGACCGGATACCGGGCCAATCTGGAGATGATCGGAGAGATTTGCCAGCGCCGGGGCTGCCTGTTTTTCGTGGATGCGATTCAGGGGCTGGGCGCGTTTCCGGTCGACGTGCGCAAGGCGCGGATCCACGCGCTGGCCACCGACGGGCACAAGTGGCTGCTGGGGCCGGAGGGCTGCGGGTTTCTGTACGTCCAAAAAGAAATCCAGGACGCGGTGGACCCGGTGGAGTTCGGCTGGACCAACGCCGTTCACTACGCTGACTATGGGAACCGGGATTTAACGCCGCGTCCGGATGCCGGGCGATACGAGTGCGGGACGCTGAACACGATCGGCTGCTTTGGACTGAAGGCCGCCATCGAGTATCTCCTTGGCATCGGCGTGGAGCGGATCGCGCCGGTGGTACGGGGCCTCGCCGATCAGGCGGCAGAAGGGGCGGCGGCCAAGGGCTACGAGCTTCTGGGACGGCGCACGCCGGACAGCGGGGCGGGCATCGTCGCTATTCGCAAGCCGGGCGTGGACAGCCGCGTCGTGGTGCGGCGCCTGGCGGAGAAGGGCATCGTGGCCGCGCCGCGCCAGGGGTGGGTGCGGATTTCCCCGCATTTTTACATCAGCCCCGAAGAGATTGCCCGCGCGGTGGACGAACTTCCCTGAGCCGGGTCAGGAGAGGCGCGCCAGGATCCGCTCGGCGGCCTGCTTGCCCATCCGGGCGCAGTCGGGAACGCCGATGCCGGTGTAGGCGTTGCCCGCCAGCTCCAATCCCGGGATCGCCTTGCGGCGCTCTTCGATGCGCTCGACCCGGCGGCGGTGGCCAACGGTGTACTGAGCCATGGAGCGCGGCCAGCGGTGGACCCGGGTGAAGACGGGCTGGGCGGTGAGTCCGAGGATCTCGCGGAGCTCGGCCCGGACATCGGCCACGACGGTCTCATCGGGCTCATGCAAGGCGGGCTCTTCGGCGCCGCCGAGGAAGCACCGGAGCATCACTTTGTCCGGCGGGGTGCGGTAGGGGAACTTAGTCCCAACGAAAGTGCAGGCGACGAGGCGCTTTCTTTCGAGGCGGGGGATGAGGAAGCCGAAGCCGTGCATGCGTCCGTCGAATTGCTCGCGCCGGTAGCCAAGGGAGATCGTGACCGAGGCCTCGTTTCGAGTCTTGCCGAAGCGACCCGGGTGCGACCCCCGCCCGGGAGCCACCAGGACGGCGCTGG
>JAIMAR010000372.1 GCA_023511855.1 Bryobacteraceae bacterium | reverse complement strand
CCTTGCCCCGTATGACTGCCACCCGCTGGGGGTCGATCGTACCCGCTGTCACTCCCGTCTGAATCGGGTTCGTACCCGTGTAGAGAAAGGCCGTCGCCGCGAAGGTGGTCGTGGCCACGCCGCGCTCGAGGGGTGGGGCGACCGTGCTAGGGTCGGGCGGCAGTGTGCCGCCACACACATCCGCATCGTCAACCTCCCCATCACAGTCATTATCGATCCCATCCTCACAGATTTCAGGCTCCGGAGTGCCAGGCACACACTCCTGAGGGGTCCCGTTGCTGCAGGTGTCCACCGTGCGCTGGCAGGCCCCGACCCCACACGTGGTCTGCCCTAACCCGTCATCGACCTGGCCGTCACAGTCATCATCCACCCCATTGCAGACCTCCGGGGCACCCGGATACACGGTCTCATCGCCGTCGTTACAGTCGCCGTCCTCAACAGTGAACCCATCGCCGTCCTTATCGACACTTGGCGTCACCTCGGTGCAGTCAGGCTGCGTACACTGCAGGACACACAAACGCGCATCGTTGACGGTAATCACACCATCTTGATTAATATCGAGTGAGGGATCGGTCTGCGCTTCAGTCCCCCGGGCTGCAAAGATGGCATCGATATTGTAATGCTCCCCGTTTGTCAAGACACTTTTTATGGTGGTGAGAGTGAGTCATCTTACGCGGCTGCTTGTGCCGTCTCCCGTTGCTTCAGTGTCGCTTCAAACTCCAGCGGGCTCATGTAATCGAGAGCCGAGTGGACGTATCGCTGGTTATAGTCCACCGTGATCCACTGGTGGATGGCCGCCTGCGCCTCCTCCAGGCTGGTGAACTCCCGAAGCCAGAGGAGTTCTTCCTTGATGGTCCGCATCAGCCGCTCGGTTTCCGCGTTCCCTTTCGGATTGTCATAGCTGGTGAAGACCTGTTCGATCCCCAAGACACTCATGGCCGCCATGAACCCGCTGGCCGTCGGTTGGCTGCCGTTGTCGGACACCAGCTTGAGCCCCGCGCCCCGGACGCCCTCAGGAAACTCCGCCTGCACCCCCATGGCCAGGGCGGCCTCCCACTCCTGCCGGCGGCTGCGGAGGGAGAGGTTCCAGCCGACGATCTTCTTCGTATACCAGTCCAGGACCAAGACCAAGTACACCCAGCCCAGGGGCGCGATGAGGAACTTGGTCATATCGATCCCCCAGTACTGCCGCGGGCGGGTGGCCTTGGGCTTTGCCTTCGGCGTCCGCGTCGCCGCCTGTCGCGCCCGCTGGACCGTCCAGCCGGCCTCGCGCATCAGCCGATAGATGCGCTTCTTATTCACGGGGAGGCCCTCCCGATACCGCAGCCAGGCCCACACGCGCCGATATCCCCAGAACGGATGGGCCTCCACAATCGGGCGCATCCGCCCCAGCAGCGGCCCGTCCGCAGCATCCGCGGGCCGCGCCGGCGGAACCGGCCTGTGCCGCGCCGCATAGTAGCCGCTGCGACTCACGCCCACGATGCAGCAGGCGGCCGCCACCGACCGGCCCGCCTCGTGCAACGCGTCCACAAGCCTCACCGCTTCCCGACCAGCTCGTCGGTTTCTTTTAACAGCTCAATGGCCACGGCCTGCTTGCCAATCAGTCGCTCGAGTTTCTCGATCTCGCGCCTCAGCGCCTCCTCCGTGGCGGGGATCCCGTTCGTCAAGGCGCGCTTGCCTCCTTCCAAAAAGCGATCCCGCCATTGATAGTACTGGGTCTGCGCAATCTGATGCTCCCGGCAGATCGCGGCCACCGGCTTGGTCCCCTTGATCCCCTCCAGCACAATGGCCAGTTTCTCCTCTGCACTCCACCTTCGCCCCTTCATGTCAGACACCTCCTCAGTTGAGTGTTGACCATCCTAAACACCCACTCTCGAAAGTGTCCACGCTCTCAGGGGAGCAGTATACATTCTCTTAGACGGACTAGTAGGGGGGCAGGAGTATGCGCGCGGGCGGGGCGTCTACAAACGTAGACAGAGGGAACAGGCCACAGCTGGTGGAGGCTGCTTAGTCAGAGGCCGGATTAATATCGGTTAGGCGATAGCGTTTCAGCTTATTATAGAGGGTCGCGCGACTGATATTCAGCAGCTTGGCCGCGTGCACGCGGTTCCCTTTTGCTCTTTGCATGGCCTCGCGGATTTTTTCCTTTTCGGCTTTTTCTTGTGCCTCTCTCGTGATGACCTGGAGAGGTTGGAGGAATAGTTCACCTTGGGCGTAGTCACGTTCGTGGTGGAGGAACAGGACTTCCTGGTCGATGTCAGGGC
>JAIMAR010000371.1 GCA_023511855.1 Bryobacteraceae bacterium | reverse complement strand
GGTATGGCCACAGCCTACTGGGAAGCCGCCGGTAAGGTGATGGCCTACCTGACCAGCTTGTACGGGCTGCCGCCCGTCGCGGGGCTGACCCTGGTGGAAACCGAGCGGGGCGCTCCCAACGGCTACGCCGCCGAGGGCATTTTGTTCCTCTCCTCGGGCGCGATTGGGAATCAGGTCAACCCGCGCTTGCTCGCCAACCAGGCCGCCCGTCAGTGGTGGGGCGGTCTGGTCTCGCCCGCCACCCGGGATCACATGTGGCTCGCCAACGGCGCCGCCCGTTACTCGGAGCTTCTCTACGTGCAGCATAGCTCCGGAGAGGAAGCCTTCAACGCGGAGCTGCGCGACACCTTCGTCGAGGCGCTCACCATCGACGACATTCCCCTGATTCAAGCCGGCCGCATCGAGGACTACTCCCCCGAGTATTGGGCCCTCACCGCAGGCAAGGGCGCCGCCATTCTGGCCATGCTCCGCTCGGTGATGGGCGACCAGAACTTCCTCAAGTTGATGAAGGAATTCCCGGACAAGTTCGCCTGGCGGGAGGCTGTGACCGCCGATTTCCGCCGGACCGCCGAAGAGATCGCCGGAACGGATCTTCAGTACTTCTTCCGGCAATGGCTGGAATCCACGGGCGCCCCCGAGTTCCGCCTCGAGTACACCGTCTTCCGCGTGGGCGGAAAGGGCTTCCGCGTGATGGGCAAGGTGTCGCAGGATTTGGACACCTTCCGCATGCCGGTCGATCTGCGCATCGAAACCGACGGCAATCCCGAGGAGAAGCGCATCGAGGTCGTGGGAACTTCCTCTGAGTTTTCCGTGGAGACCTTCGGGCGTCCCAGAGTGGTCATCCTCGATCCCAACAACCGCGTGCTGCGCTACAGCAACGCGATGCGCGTGGCGGTCGCCATCCGCCGCGGCGAGCAGTACGCCGAGGTCGGCAGCTTTCCGGAAGCCCTCAAGGAATACCAAAAGGCGCTCGAAATCAACCGCTACAGCTCCTTGGCCCACTACCGCATCGGCGAGGTCCTCTATCAGCAGGGCACCTATCAGCAGGCGGCCAATGAGTTCCGCGAGGCTCTGAATGGAGACTTGGAGCCGAAGTGGACCGAGGTTTGGTCCCACATTTACCTGGGCCGGATCTTCGACATCACCGGCCAGCGCGAGCGGGCGCGCAACGAGTTCCAACTCGCCATCCGCACCAAGGACAACACGCAAGGGGCGCAGGAAGAGGCCGCCAAGTACCTGGACCAGCCGTATCAGAAACCGGCGCGGTCGGATATTTGAGCGCTTAGGAGGCTCTCGGCGGCTCAGGCGGCAATCTGTGATCCCTATGGCCCGGCGCTGATCCTGGCCTGCCGGTTGCCAGGGCTCTCAGTGCCCCTCCGACTCCAGGAAGCGCTCCGCTTCAATGGCCGCCATGCAGCCCGCCGCCGCCGCCGTGATCGCCTGCCGGTAGACCCGGTCCTGCACATCGCCGGCGTGGAAGACGCCCGGCACGCTGGTCCGCGCACCGCCCTTGCTGACGATGTAGCCGTCGGCGTCCAGCTCGATCTGCCCGCGGAAGACCGCCGTATTCGGGATGTGGCCGATGGCCACGAAGAACCCGTCCACTTCCTGCTCCCACGTATGGCCGTCCTTCAGGCTGCGCAGCCGCACCCCCGTCACCAGCCCCTTTTCCACGTCGAAGATCTCGTCCACGACCGCGCTGGTGATCCACTTGATCTTGGGATTCGCGCGCGCCCGCTCCAGCATGATCTTCGAAGCCCGGAACTCATCCCGGCGGTGGACCACCGTCACCTCGGAGCCGAACCGCGTCAGGAAGATCGCTTCTTCCATGGCCGAGTCGCCGCCGCCCACCACCATGATCTTCTTGCCGCGGTAAAAAAAGCCGTCGCAGGTGGCGCAACTGCTCACCCCGCGCCCGATCAGCTTCTGCTCGGATTCCAATCCCAGCCACCGCGCCGAGGCGCCGCTGGCGATGATGACACAACGCGCCTCTTCCCACTCCCCTTCAATGCTCAGCCGGAAGGGGCGCTTCGACAGATCGGCTTCCACCACGGCTCCGTGGCGGTACTCCGCACCGAACTTCTCCGCCTGGATCCGTATATTCTGCACCAGCTCCGGTCCTTGGATCCCCTCGGGGAAGCCCGGGAAGTTCTCCACCAGCGTGGTCAGGGACAACTGTCCCCCTGGCTCGTTGCCGCTCACCACCAGGGGCTGCAAGTTCGCCCTGGCCGTGTACAAAGCCGCTGTGTTTCCGGCACAGCCCGA
>JAIMAR010000370.1 GCA_023511855.1 Bryobacteraceae bacterium | reverse complement strand
CGCATACCCCAGCTCCTTCAGGTTGGCGGCGGTCTGCTTCGTGGGCTGCTGAGCCGCGAACGGAGGCAATAACCGCGCAGGCCGCCCATAGGAAGTAGCGCCGTAAGCCGTTGAGACCAAGACAGATAAGCGATCGCAAGCCCAAGCGCCTGCAATAATATTACCGCGCGTGGTTATCAGATAACCGCGCGTGGTTATATTACGCGCCCCGCTCATAATACCGTCCTTTTTTCTCGCCCCGTGCCACGAGCAATCCTCTCCCCTCCAAGGACTTCAGCAGGCGATACGCCTGGTTCAGGCCGATCTGGCACAGTTCCGATGCCTCTGCCCGGGTAATCCGTCCGTGCTTTTCCACATACTGCAGGACCATCTGCTCTTGCTGGAGAGGTTCGAAGCCGCGCTGCCGGACGTAGGCGGCCGGCTGGCCAAGGCGGCGGTAGGTGGCGGCCGATAGGTGCCATGTCCGGCCCTTGCGCTCGCCGCGGGACTCCACCAGGCCGATCTCGACCAGGCGACTGAGCACCGTCCGCGCCTCGGCTTCCGGTTTCTGGGTGAGCCGGGCGGCCTGTCCCGTGGTCAACCGGCGATCCTGCCAGAGGGCATTCAAGAGCAGGAGCTCATCCAGCCGAAGGTCGCGCCCGGCCCGCGATTCCTCCGCCAAGAGGCGGACGAACTCGAGGTTCGCATCACCGCCGGGCAAGACCACGACAACGCCGGATTCGTTGCTGCGGTCGTAGGAAGGCGCGGGCCGGCCGTTACGCAACTGTTCGTAGAAGATGGTGTCAATGCCGCGGGCGGTGCGCTCCACGATGCCGGCCCGCTTGAAGGCGTCGGCCAGCAGCGGGTTGCGAGGACGAGGGGCGGTCACCAGCAGATTGTCGAGGCGCACGCCCTCAGGGAAGCCGCCGGGGTTGGAAATCTCGAGGCGGTCGTCATGCCATTGGACGTGGACCGCCCCCAGGCGGGTGTAGTCGCGGTGAATCAGAGCGTTGGCCAGGGCTTCGCGGAACGCTGCCGGGGGATAGTCCGGCACGGCCACCCGCAACATCCCGACCAGCACTTCCTGTTCGCGGTTGCGGGCGTTGAACCGTTGCTCGCACTCTTCCATGAGGCGCAGGAGCGGCCAGCGGAAGAAGTCGTTGACCTCGACCTTTTGGCCGCTGAGCACTTGGAACGCCGCCTCGTGCGTCGGCAGGAAACGCCGGATCGAATCCTCCTTTCCGAACAGAAGCAGGCCCAGGACGCGGACACTGCGGACCTGGCCGTGGGGTTCCACCGCGCCCAGGGCTTTGGCCAGTTCCAGGTCGGGCAAAGCGAGGAGGGATTGGTCGCCGCCGCGGCGTTCGCGGATGCTGCGGCGGAATCGCTCGAACTCCAGCGGGTCCAAGTCGTCCCACGATGCGCCGGGGAGGACCAGAGCAGAATAGTCTTCCGCGCCGCGGTCGGCCTGGCGGGCGTGCATCTCGTGGAAGAACATCGGCAGACAACAGGGCCGCCCGTCGCCGCCCAACGCCCGGCGCAGGTAGCGGCCGGATGTGGTGCCGACCGGCGCGGACACCGGCGGAACCTCGACCAGGACAACCTCCTTATCACCGAATGAAACGACGGCAACGCGCGGGGTGAGCGACGGCCGGGTTCGGTTGGCGATGAGCGCGGCAAGGCGCACCGGGTCGGTTCGACCGGATTCGTGGCGGGGCCTAGCACCCGTGACGCGTCCGTCGTCCTCCACGCCGATCAGCAGCCAGGCGGGCATGTCCGAGGAACGATTCGCCAGGCAGACGACCGCCTCGACCAAATCATCATCGGACAGGGGCCGTTGCTCTTCGCCTTTGAACTCTACGTCGAGCGATTCGCCCGCGGCGATGAGGCGCTGCACTTGCTCGCTCGTCATGACCGTACCTCTTCCGGCTGCTCGAACATGAGGCGTTCCAAGCGCGTAGCAAACACGACGTTTATCACCGGATACCCGCACTGGCCATGTTCAACACGCGCAGCATCACCCGCCATACCCAAGCTCCTTCAAGTTGGCGGCGATGGTGGCGTCGAGCTTCGCGGCCTCAGCCTGCTGCTCTTTGAGTTGCGCCACCAGGCGAGCCATCTTCTCCTCGAACGGCTCGCCGTCGTCGGGGGTCGCCTCGGCGCCGACGTAGCGACCGGGCGTGAGCACGTAGCCGTGCTTGCGGATCTCCTCCAGCGTTGCGCTCTTGCAGAAGCCGGGGGTGTCTCGGTACTCGCCCGCATCGGGGTCCCCGCGCCAGGCATGGTACGTG
>JAIMAR010000369.1 GCA_023511855.1 Bryobacteraceae bacterium | reverse complement strand
ACAACCCGCTTCGGCCCTCCCCGGACGACCCGGCCAGCGCCGCGGTCTGTGCGGCGGCGCGCTCCCGTAGCGCCCGCCCGTGCGCGCCAAGGAGTTTTCATGCCGAAAGAACTGGTAATCTCCGCGACCCCGCACGAAACGCGGGTCGCCATTGTCGAAGATGGTCAGCTTTGTGAATTCTACGTCGAACGCGAAAAAGAATTTGCCCTGGTCGGGAGTATCTACAAAGGTCGTGTAACCCGCGTGCTCCCCGGCATGCAGTCGGCCTTCGTGGATATCGGCCTGGATGGCGACGCCTTCCTCTACGTCAGCGACTTCCTCGAAGACCTGGAAGAGTACGACCAAATCGTCAACACCGTCGAAGAAAAAATCCAGAAGATGGAACAGCAGGGAGGCCAGCCCTTCCCGTCGACGGTCAACGGCGCGGTCCTCGAACCGCCGGAGGTCACTGGGGCCGATACGACCACCGCCCCACCCGTGGCGGAATCCCCTGCACTGGACCGGCCCGGCACGGTCCGTGGCAGCTATGAAAACCGCCGCTTCCCGCGCAGCCGCGACCGCGGGGGGCGCGGTCGGGGCGGGCGCCGCCATGGCCGCTGGGAGCGGCGTGGCCCGCGCGGGCGCGAACTACCGTCTTCGAAATTTGTCCCGTACGAACCGCCCGCCGACTACGAACCGGTCATCCTCCCGGGCGAATCACTGGCCAAATACAAAGATCGCATCCCGAGCCCTCCCCCGGAAGAGCCAGCGGCTCCTGCGGAGGTGCCCACAGCAGTCGCCCCGGAAGAGTTTTCGCCCGTTGAACCCCTCGCCGGGACAGAGCCGGATTTCGAGTTGGCGTCCTCGGTTCTCGAGCCCTCTGCGCCAACGCCGACATTCACAGCTGAGACGGTCGCTGAGCCGGCCGTAGCGCCCGAACAGCAACCCGAACCGCCCGCTGGCTCTGCCCCGGAAACGGCGTCTTTCGCAGCCCTGCCGGAACCGCTCCTGCACGAACCTCTCCGCTCCGTCTTCGAGTCCGAAGGGTCGTTCAGCGCGCCGGCCTCCACCTCCCCGACCATTGGGGAGCCGCCGGCGGTGGAGTCGGAATCCATGCCGGAGGCCGGAGAGGAATCCGCAGGTTCGGTCTCCGCAGAGCTTGCGGAGGGTGAAGCCGGCGTACTGGCCGCGCAGCTTGCCGAAGCGCGCCGTGAAGAGCTCGAGCAGGAAACCGAGCTTGAAACCGAAGAACTGGTCGAGGCGGCCGAGGCCGACTTTGGCGAAGAGGCTGCGGAAGGTGAGGAGACCCTGACGGAAAATGGCACGACCGAAGTCGGCGCATTTCTCACCGAGACCGAAGAATCCCCGCCGGAATCGGCCTCCCCGGACGAGGCCGGTGCGGCGGAGCGCTCCATTCGCGTTCGGCACGAGCGCAGCATGCGTTTCCAGCGGCCGGCGCGACGCGAAGACCGTCGCGCGGCCCGTGCACGTTTCCGTCCCCGGCCGCAGCGTGTGCCGCGGCGCACGCAATCCATCAGCGAGCTGCTCAAGCCGGGCCAGGAGATCATCGTCCAGATCGCCAAGGAGCCGCTCGGCAAGAAAGGCGCGCGCATCACCAGTCACATCGCGCTGCCCGGACGATACCTGGTCTACATGCCCACGCTGGATCACATCGGCGTCTCCCGCAAGATCAGCTCAGCCGAACAGCGGGCCCGCCTGCGCCAGTGGTTGCGCGAACTGAAGGGTGCCCTGCCGGGGGGGTTCATCGTGCGCACGGCCGCAGCCACGGCCAGCGAGGACGATCTTCGCGCCGACGTGGAATTCCTGGGCCACCTCTGGCAGGAAATCCGTCAGCGGGCCGAAGAGCGCCGGGCCCCGGCCCTGCTCCACCGCGACCTGAACCTGGTCGAGCGCGTCCTCCGCGATCAGTTGAGCGGCGATTTCACCGCCATCTGGGTGGACAACGAGGACGAATTCACCCACGTCGTCGAATTCGTCAATCGCTTCCAGCCCCGGCTGGTCAATCGCGTCAAGCTGTACTCGAAAGAAACCCCCATCTTCGAAGAGTTCGGCATCCAGGCGGAAATTGACAAGGCCTTGCGCCCGAAGGTGTGGTTGAAGTCTGGCGGCTACATCGTCATCAATCACACCGAGGCCCTGGTGGCGATTGACGTGAACACCGGCAAGTTCGTCGGTAAAGGCTCCACGCGGCTGGAAGACACCATCGTCAAAACGAATCTCGAAGCGGTCAAGGAGATCGTTCGCCAGATCCGCCTGCGCGACCTGGGCGGCATCATCGTGATTGACTTCATTGA
>JAIMAR010000368.1 GCA_023511855.1 Bryobacteraceae bacterium | reverse complement strand
CCGCTCGATCGCCGCGCCCTCCAGTTCCGCCAGTTTCGCTTCCACGCCCGCCTGCTGGGCGAAAGCCGAGGCGGGAAGCAACCAGAGCCAACCAAGATGTCGAATACCCATTGTTTCGCTACTCCACTTGGAGGAAGTCCGCGACCCGGCAAACTCATATTCATGATGCACTGAAAATCCGGGACTGCATCCCGCAAGGTTTCTATCGCCCTAATCCAAAATTTCTATTGGCGCAGCCGACGGTTGGTGCCGTACAATGAGACCAGATCGGTAGCCCCACGTCCGCGCTCACCGAGAATCGGACAACCCGAGTTTGAGGAGGTAAATTTCGATGCTACCCACTAAGTGTGTCTTCCGTATGGCTCTGCTCGCGCTGCTGTGGCTTCCGGCCGGAGCGCAGACTGCACCCTCCGCGGATCCCTCCGCCTCGGCCTCTGCGGACGGAAACGGTTCGCGGGAATGGTCGGTGGGCCCCATCAACTTCAGCGGGCTCCTTGACGGTTACTACAGCTTGAATTTCAACCATCCGGCCTCGCGCAGCAACCAACTCCGCAACTTCGATGTCAAAGCCAACCAGTTCAGCCTCAACATGGCCAAACTGGTGATGGAGCATGCGCCGGATCCCTTGGGTTTTCGTGTGGATCTGGGCTTCGGCCGCGCGTTCGATATGATCCACGGTTCGGAGACCGGGCCCGAGATCTTTCGCAACATCGAGCAGGCGTTTGTCAGTTACAAGCCTCCAAAGGCCAGAGGGTTGCAGCTGGACTTCGGCAAGTTCGTCACCAACGCCGGCGCGGAGGTGATCGAGACCCACAGCAACTGGAACTATTCGCGATCCTTGTTGTTTGCCTGGGCCATCCCGTATTACCACTTTGGAGCCAGGGTCACGGTGCCCCTCGGAGGCCACTTCAGCGCGGGCGTCTCGCTCGTGAATGGCTGGAACAACGTAGAAGACAACAACAGCGGCAAAACCGTAGGATTTACCGGAGCAGTGACCAGCTCTAAAGTTACATGGACGCATAACTATTACGTAGGACCCGAGAAATCGGAAGTGAATCGAGGTTACCGGCATCTGTATGACACGACACTGCTGGTGACGCCGCATCCAACCGCCAGTTTCTACCTCAACTTCGACTATGGCACAGACCAGGGAGCGCGCCTGCTGCGCGACGGGGTCCCCCTGGAGTTCTCCAAGAGCCGGTGGGTGGGTGTGGCGGGCGCGGCCCGGTTTGCGGTGGGCAAGTGGTTCGCCATTGCGCCGCGGTTGGAATGGTTCCATGACGCGGACGGTTTTTCGACGGGCACGGTGCAGAAACTGAAGGAGTTTACGCTGACGGGCGAGTTCAAGATGGCGCAGGGAGTGCTGACGCGGCTGGAGTATCGCCGTGACTGGTCCGACCAGCCTTTCTTCGATCGCGGCGCCACGCCGGGCGCCTTCAAGCACCAGAACACGCTGCTTGCCGGATTTGTAGCGTACTTCGGCCCGGAGCGTTGACCGAGACGAACTCGGGAGGTTTTCCAGGAGGACATACCGGTGACAAAGAAGACTGTGTCAACCACGTTGCTGCTCGCCGTAGGGGGCGCGACATGCGCACTGGCGCAGGGCTCGGCGCCAAGCGCCCGCGAGCTTCAGGAAGCGATTGCGGCGGTCCAGAAGCAGGCGGATATCGTCTGGACCATCGTGGCGGCTTCGCTGGTGTTTTTCATGCAGGCGGGCTTCGCCATGGTCGAAACCGGCTTCACGCGGGCAAAGAACGCCGGCAACATCATGATGAAAAACCTGATGGACTTCTGTATAGGGGGTCTGGCGTTTTGGGCCGTGGGCTTCGGATTGATGTTCGGGCTGAGCAACGGCTTTGCGGGGTGGTCCCATTTCTTCGTGAACTTTGATAACTCTACCCCGGACGGCCATTGGGGCTATACGTTCTGGCTGTTTCAGGTGGTGTTTGCCGCCACCGCAGCCACCATCGTGTCGGGCGCCATGGCGGAGCGCACGAAATTCGCCGGGTACTTGATCTACAGTTTTTTCATCAGCCTGTTTATCTACCCGGTGTTCGGACACTGGGCGTGGGGCAATTTGCTCCATGCGGGAAACGCAGATTCGGGAGCTTGGCTGGCCAAGCGTGGCTTCATTGATTTTGCAGGCTCGACGGTGGTGCACTCGGTGGGCGGGTGGGCCGCTCTGGCAGGCGCCATGGTCGTCGGCCCGCGCATTGGCAAGTACGCCCGGGACGGCAAGTCGCGCGTCATCCCCGGCCACAGTCTGACGCTGGCGGCGCTGGGGGTGTTCATTCTGTTCCTGGGATGGTTC
>JAIMAR010000367.1 GCA_023511855.1 Bryobacteraceae bacterium | reverse complement strand
CATCCAGCCTTGCCCGCCCCAGCCCCGGCTCGTCACCGTCACCGTCTCCATCGTGTCCGGCGCGTTCGGGTCCACCGAAACCGTCCCGTGAATCTCTGTCCCATTGGCCCATTGCACCGAAACCGCCGCCCACGAGCCCGCGTTCACCACCGGATTGTCCCCAAACCCCGACCCGTAAATCGTCACCAGGAGATGGCCCCCGATTTCGGTCGCAGCGCATGCCACACCAGGCCTCTCCCTCTACGTGCCCGCCCCTTACTGCTGTCCAGATCGCTTGGCAATCGCCTCTCTGGTGGTTTCCACCTCTTCGCGCAAAGACGGCTCGCGGTCGTAGACCGCCTCAAGCAGACGAATGGCCCAAGCCCCGCCAAGACGTCTCAGGGCCTCGAAAACGGAACTCCGGACAGATTGATCCTTATCCCTGGCGAGCCGGAGTATGGCGCCGCTAGCGCGGTTACGACGTTCTGCGGCCAAGGGCGCTCGCCCGGCTTCATCTTCAGCCATTGCGCTCACCAGCAGCCACGCCGCATTGATTCGAAGCGGCGGCGGATTCTCTGGGTCTGTCATGCGCAGCACCTCCCCAAGGAAGCGCCCCACATGCGGGCCGAGTTCTCTGCGGAACGCAGAATCAGGATCATAGACCGCTTCCGCCAGGATTCGGAACGACTGGGAGGTAAGTCGTTCCTTCCATGCCTGCCACGTTGTCATGAGTAGCCTTTCATAAAACCTGGCCGCTTCATCGACCGTTCCTTGTTGCGCGAGTGCTGGCTGGCTGCGCAGAGCCTTCGTCTCCACACCCAACTGCCGGAGCAGTCGCTCCGGCGTGTCGATGAAGCCGAGAAAATCTTCCCGTTTGACCAACGCGTCGAGCGCTGTCGCCCTCGCCGACAGGCGGCTGGATCCCAGCTCCCGGTATACAGCCTGAAGCGCTTCGAAATCACGGGAAGGCATTGCCGCTCTGGTGCGGATCGCGGCCGTCGCCTCGCGGATACGGCTGCGAAGTTCCTCTGCCGTCCTGTGGCTTTCCCCGGTCGCGTGTAGGGACGGCTCTCGTTCATACATTTGCTCCAGAACTGCAATCGCCCACTCATCACACTCGTTGCTCAGGCTTTGGACGGCCGCGACCCTCACGCCGAAATCAGGGTCCCTCGACGCTATTTCCAACAGCCTACGGAGTTTCTCCCGCTGCGCGTCCGTTAACGGAACTGGTCCCATTCGGCCCTCAAGCAAGGCGTACCCCGAGAGCGCCGCTGCATACTCTCTCAATGATCGGTCTTGGGCTTCGGAGAGCTCTAGCAGCACGTCTGCGAAACGCCCTGCCTTGGCCCCCAGGCTCCTCGCGTACTCTGAACCCGGGTTGTAGAAGTCCGTGGCAAAGATTCGAAACACCCTCGCATCCATTCTGTCTGCCCAAAGTTCCCACGCCACACCCAAGACCTGCTCGCGCAACCCATCTTCTACATCCAGGCCCAGGGCCACGCGTCGCATCGCATCCTCACGCTCGCGCAGCAACAGAGTTAGCAGCCGTTCAGCCGTTTCAGGTGAGTTCAGAAGCTCGCGGTTCGAACGGAGCTTTTCAAAAGCCCGCTTTCGCACCGCGGGATCAGGCGATTCCAAGTCCCGGTAGTCGCTGTGCAACCCAGAAGAATCACTACCATGGATTTGTGCACTTGCGGAACCCGTCCAATCCGTAAGAACGAGGCAACAGGTGAGCAAGAGCCGTGTTTTCACTTCTCCTCCTTTTACCAGCCCACCGGACAATTCCCTGGCCTCCAGTCGAAGTGTACCCATGTCGGCGTGAGGCTCAATGGCTCCACACAGGCGCCGTGCGCCGGTCCTAACGTCCACTTGAACAGTTCTCGCCGGCCTGGGTCCGTTTCTCGAATGTCCACGGCGTCGCCCCGCGTGTGTCGGCTGTTTGGGCTGCTCGGATTGATTCTCATTTGGCTGGCCGGGTTGCGGTAGCCACTCGACACTGGCATGGGGAGACCACCCGAATCGGCGCGAATGCCCTCCAAACCGTCCAGCATGGCTTGCTTTGTAATCGTCCAGTAGTCACGATAATCGTTGTCCTGGTTGATCTCCTGGGCGGAGAAGTGGGAGCTGCCGGTGGGCGATATCACATCGCCGCACCCTGGAACCCACGACAGTCCGTAAGTGATGTATTCGGCGATCAGCGAGTCTTTCCGAGTGTCCCCACACCCCGGCGGCCCCGCGCCCCGGATCTGCACCGTCGCGCTCGCGGTCGCGCTCGCCCCCGGCGCGGGCATCCATCCCTGCCCGCCCCAGCCGCGGCTGGTCACTGTCACCGTCTCCATCGTGTCT
>JAIMAR010000366.1 GCA_023511855.1 Bryobacteraceae bacterium | reverse complement strand
CGCGCCGTCGTTCTCTTCGAGGTTGTCCTTGGCCTTTTCAAATTCGGGCGTGAACCCGAACTGGCCCTGGATCTCGGACTTGACGTTGGGGAGGGTCTCGATCATGGAAAGCTCGTAGATGGACTGGGCGTTGTCGGTCACCGGACCGTAGCTGTCCACCGCGATGGTCACCGGGCCCATGCCCAAAAAGCCAAAGGCCACCAATCCGAAGGCGAACACCGCGGGTGCCACCATGATGCTTCCAAGGCCCATCGTGCTGACGCCGTAGGCGATGCTCATCAGCAGCAGGATGGCGAAGCCGAGCCAGTAGGCGCTGAAGTTGCCCGCCACGAAGCCGGACAGGATGTTGAGCGAGGCCCCGCCTTCGCGCGAGCTGGTCACGATTTCACGCACGTGCCGGGAGTTGGTCGAGGTGAAGATCTTGACGAACTCGGGGATCAGCGCGCCGGCCAGCGTTCCGCAACTGATCACGGTGGAGAGCTTCCACCACAGGGAGGGATCCCCGCCCAGATCCGGGATCATGACCGAGCTAATGACAAAGGTCAGGGTGATGGACAGCAGCGAGGTCAGCCAGACCAGCGTCGTCAGAGGCTGCTCGAAGTTCATCTTCTCGGCCTGCTCATAGCGACTGCGGCTGAAGGCTTTGTTGATGAAGTAGCTGACGCCGCTGGCGACCACCATCATGACGCGCATGGAGAAGATCCACACCAACAGTTGCACCTGCACGAGCGGGTTGGCCACCGCCAGCACGATGAAGGTGATCAGGGCCACGCCGGTCACCCCATACGTCTCGAAACCGTCAGCGGAGGGTCCCACCGAGTCGCCGGCGTTGTCGCCGGTGCAATCGGCGATCACGCCCGGGTTGCGCGCGTCGTCTTCCTTGATCTTGAAGACGATCTTCATCAGGTCGCTGCCGATGTCGGCGATTTTGGTGAAGATGCCGCCCGCCACGCGCAGCGCCGCCGCGCCGAGCGACTCGCCGATGGCGAAGCCGATGAAGCACGGGCCGGCCAGCTCGCCAGGCACGAACAGCAGGATGAAGAGCATGATGACGAGCTCGATCGACACGAGCAGCATCCCGATACTCATTCCGGCCTGCAACGGAATGTCATGGCAGGGATAGGGCTTACCGCGCAGGCTGGCGAAGGCAGTCCGGGAGTTGGCGAAGGTGTTGACCCGCATGCCGAAGGCCGCCACCGAGAAGCTGCCGCCGATGCCGATCACGCTGAACAGCAGAATGATCAGCACCTTGTAGGCCGGAAAGCCTTGCAGCAGCCCGAAGTAAAAGATGATGATCACCCCGATGAAGCATTCCAACAGCAGCAAAAACTTGCCTTGCGTCGCCAGATAGGTCTTGCAGGTCTCGTAGATCAGCTCCGAGACCTCCCGCATGGCCTGATGCACCGGCAGATTGCGCAGGCGGGTGAAAATCATGAGGCCGAACAGGAATCCCAAAGCGCTGACCACCAGGCCGCCCATCAGGAGCGTATGGCCATTAACGGTTCCCCAGAACAGAGCCTGGCTCAAATCCGGCAGCACCAGGTTCGCTTCGCCGCCGCCGCGGTGTTCCGCCTGGGCCAGCAGCGGGGACGTCAAACAAGCTGCCGTCAGCAGAAGTATGAAGACTCGAAGCGCAGCAGCCGAGCGGCCGCGCGCCTCCGTTGTTCTATTAGCGGAAAACATGCAGAATGCCTCCTGTTATGTGTAAGCTGCGTGGGGCGCCCAACGGATTTGGGCCGGCTCGCCGGGGGCTAGCGGCGGGAGTCGGTATCTTCCGCCTTGAGGCCCACACTCGACTATATCGGAGACCAACGCTTGAAGCAACTCGCGGTGGGGAGTCCGAGACAGGGCGCCCCGAGGAAGCAAGAGGCAGTCCGAAAAGGATGCGGGGGCGGAGGTGAAGCCGCCCCCGCGGGTGGAGAGGGATATGCGGGTTACCAGCGGATGGCCAGCGTGATGTTCTGGAGCGGCTGGCCGCCGCCGCTGGCGGTGGTGCCTTCGTTGCCGGTGGAAGGCTCGATGGTGCCGAAGATCGCCGGATTGGTGAAGTTCACCGTGGTGTCCGGCGGACCCAGGTTGTACCACTTGAACGGATTCTGGAAGTCGTAGCGGAACTGGATGGTGAAACGCTCCTTGATCTTCCACTCCTTCTGAGCGGAGAAGTTGTGGTCAATGAAGCGCTGCCGGTCCATGGTGTTCCGTCCCACGTTGCCGAACGTAAAGGCCTCCGGGTACCGGAAGAAGTCCATCGAGTGGATGAGCTTGTTCTGGTTGGCCCGCGTCCAGCTGTCGCCGCCGATGTCCGCCCAGCCGTCCCGCAGGCGGGCC
>JAIMAR010000037.1 GCA_023511855.1 Bryobacteraceae bacterium | reverse complement strand
GTGTGGCTCCCCGGCAAGGATTCGAACCTCGATTCACGGCTCCAAAGGCCGCTGTCCTACCATTAGACGACCGGGGATCCTGCCCCAGCTCGGCGTCTGTTGGCCGCGCCAAGGCTCTACTGGATATTTTACCATCCGCCGGTCCGGATCCAACCGATGTGCCTCCCCAAAAGCCGCTCCCCCAGTGCCCCTCAGTTGTGCCGCGCATCCGCATCCCAAACCAAGGCCATATCATCAAAAGAGCAAGGGGCCGCCACCGACCCAAAGAACCACGGCTCTTGCAAGGAGACTTCATGACACGCAACCTCTCTCACGCCATGCTGGGCTTGGCCCTGGCCACAATTCTCTTCAGCTGGGCTGGCAATGCGCTGGCGCAGTCCGGAGCGGCTCAGAAGAAACAGCAGCAGGCTCCGGCGAAAGTTATCGACCCTGTTTGCAACATGCAGATCGATCCCGCCAAAGCCGCGGCCAAGAGCGAGTACAAGGGCCAAACCATCTATTTCTGCTCCGACCACTGCAAACGCAAGTTCGACGCCGCCCCGGAAACCTATCTCAGGAAAACGCCTCCAAAGAAATAAGCGGCGCTCGGACCGTACAGATCCGGGCGCTTTGCTCTGGCCGTACGCTCAACGGACGGTCCTGCCCGCAGCCTCGCACGCCCCAAGCGCGCCTCACCACTCCGAATACGGCGTGCCCTCCAGGCTGATCTGGTCCGAACCGCTGCGGACATCGAAAATCCCCGGCTCCGTCTGATTCACGCTGGCCATGGCGTCTTCCATGATGATCCGCCAGGTCTGATTGGATCCGGTCATCGGGTCCACCGGCACCTGCCGCAGATAGCCCTCCCGCACCAGATCCTCCAGCGTCTGCGGTGCTTTCTGCTTGTCGAATGTGTACTCGTCGATCAGCGTCCGCAAGGTGAACAGGTTGTTCTTCAGCACGCTCTCTTTGGCCCGCACGATCGAGCGCTGATAGATGGGCACCGCCACCGCGACGATGATCGTGATCACCGTCATCACGATCATCAGCTCGACCAGCGTGAAGCCCCGGCGGCCTTCACCACTCCGAATACGGCGTGCCATCGGCTGCCCTCTCCTGACTCTTGGTGTAGACGTCAAACACGTTCTGCCCGCCCCAGCTCGTGGACTTCGGATCGTCTCGCGTGCTGCGCAGCCCCCAGTCGTAAGAATTGGTCATCGGGTCCTTCGGAATCCGCCGCAAAAAGCGGATCTTCTTGTCCACCGTGCCGGTCTGCGTCACGCCTTCCACCAGCACCTCCAGCGAGGGCGGGTAATTATCCGAATCGACGCTTTGGGTTCCAAGCTGGCCCTGGTCGGCGAGGTCCTTGTACCGGTCGATCGCCGTGCGAATCTCCCGCAGCGCGTAGCGCAGTTCGCGCTCCCGGTCCCGGCGCACCTTGTACCGCGCCAGCGGCAAGGCCATGGTCGTAAGCAGGGCCAGAATGGTGAAGGAGACAATCAGCTCCACCAGCGTCATTCCTCGCCTGCTTCCCCAATGCACCTCCGAATTTCCTCCTTATTTTATTGTGACCCTCAACTGGGGCGAGGCTGTCAACAGCGTCTGCCCGCGCGAATCCTGGAACACGAGCTGCGGCGCCGAAACCGTCGTCACCCCCTGACCCACCACCCGGAAGGTCAGCGTCACCAGCGTCCCCGAGCCGCTGATCCCGCCCGTGCCCGGCATCCGGCTCAGCATCATCTTCACATCGCCGGTCGTGTTGAGAATGTTCCGCGTGAACAACACCTCCCGGCCGTCCCCGCTCAGAAAATCGCCCCGGGAGACGTCCTCAAGCTGAAGCACATTCGGATCGAACTTCAATATGATCGGAACAGAGAACAGGTCCACCGCGTTCTCCATCCGCAGCGCCACGGTCACCTCCCCGCCCGGCTGAGCCTCCACCGCGGCCGGCGAGAAGCTCACTGCGGGCGGACCCGCAGGCTTGGGCGGCTCCGCCGGCGCCGCCGAGACCACCCCCGCGGGCGCCGACTGGCCGCCCGCCGCCGCGCCGTCGTCCCGGCGTGGCGCGTACATCAGCCGTGGCGCGCTTGTCTCGCTGCCCACGGCCACTCCCTTAAAGCTCAGTTCGTCCAGATCCGGCGTCCGGATGATCCGCGGGATCAGCGCGATCAAAAGCTCGCTCTCGCTCCGCTCGATCTTCTCGCTGGTGAACAGCCGCCGCACCACCGGGATGCTCGAAAGCCCCGGCACGCCCGCGATCGTCTTGCTCTCTTGCGACTGCACCAGCCCGCCCAGCAGGTTCACCTCTCCTTCCCGCAGCCGAATGTCATGGACAATATTCCGGTTGCCCACCACCGGCTGGCTGATGCCCGCAATATCGATTCGCTCCTTGACGCTCGACACCGTCAGCTCCACGTGCAGCGTCACCTCGTCATCTCCGTGAATCTTGGGCGTGATGTCCACGGTGACGCCCGTGTCAATGAACTGGAACTGGTTGTACAGCGACGCGAAGCCTGTGCCGCCCACCTGCCCGAACGCCGGCTGGAACCCGCCCGTGGAATACGGCACCCGGTCGCCTACTTTCAGCGTCGCCTTCATCCCATCTACCGCCCGCACCTGCGGCGATTGCAGGATCTTCACGCTGCCGTCCTTCATCAGCGCTTCCAGGATTCCGCCGGGCAGCACCACCGAGAAATCCGCGCTGCTGGTGCGAGAAAGCTGGTTCAGCCGCGTGCCCGTGCTGTTCGCCGCCGCCCCCCTGGGCGTATACGTTATCGGTATGCTGATCCCCGTGCCGCCGGCTGAGCTGAGCGCCGCGCTTAGCGTCTGCGATCCGGTCCGGCTGGCTTCCATCAGCACCACGTCCACCACCACTTCCGCCTTCGGCCGGTCCAAGTTCCGCACCAGGATCTCCGCCAGCGCCACCTGGTCCGCCGTGCCCCGGATGATGATCGCATTCTGCGCCATCGACACCGCCACGCGCGTCGCGCCCGTCATCTGCTGGATCGCTGTGCGGATCTCGTTCAGGTCGTTCTGCGCGCTGACGTTGCTGATATAGAACACCCGCGTGACCTGCTCTTCCACCTCCCGCCGCTTGTTCTGGTTGTCCACCGTGATGAAGACCGCATTCTGCGAAATCGGCTTCCAGAACAGCCGCGCCTGCGTGGCGATGAAATTCAGCGCCTCTTCAATGGTGATGTTCGTCCATTCGACGCTCATCACCGGCGTCCGGAACTGGCCCTGCACCGCCTGGTCCGGATCGAAGATCGGGTTGATCCCCGCCAGCTTGCAGATCGTCTCGATGATCACTCGCGGCGGCTGGTTATTCGCCTTGAAGCTCATGAGCGTGGGCGACAACGGCTTGAGCTGAGGAATCGACATCACCGACGCCAGCCGCCGGTCCGCCTCCCACCGCGCGCGCTCCGCCGGCGTCAAGCCCCGCTCCTCCGGCGGCAGCGGCTTCTTCAGCCCTTTCTGCTGCTCAATCATGTCCAAGGTCCGCCGGATCTCTTGCGCGGCGATCGGAGAAGCCGGGTCGATCTCAAAAGCCTGCCGGAACTCGATCAGCGCCTCTTCCAAATTCCCCTCGCTGCGCAGCTTCTCGCCGCGGTCCACATGGGCTTGGCCCACCTGAAACCTCATCCGGCGCGCCGCCATTTGATACAAGATGTCACCGGGATCTTCCGCCAGGGCCTTCTCGTAGGCTTCCAAGGCCTTGGTGAAATCCCGCTGCTGCTCAGCTTGCTGCCCCTGGGCGTAATATTGGTCGCCTTTCTTGGTGCGCGCCTCCACCGTCAACGCGCCCCCTGCGAGCAGCCCGAAAGCCGCCAGAACTAGTGCTAACTTTTTCATTCCAGGCATCTTAGTCCCGTTTCCAAGCCCTGTGTTAAGATAGAGCTGCCGCTTGCCGCGGCGCCGCTCACATAAGCCATGGACGCAGCGCCGCGTAAGGACGTGCAGTCCAAAACGGGCCCCGGCTGTGGAAAACAAGATCAAAATTCTGGCCGACAACCGCCACGCCGCTCATAACTACTACCTGATGGAGCGGTTCGAAGCGGGCATGGCCCTCACCGGCACCGAGGTCAAGTCCGCTCGCGACGGCAAAATCCAGCTCAAGGACAGCTACGCCGAAGTGCTCAACCGCGAAGTGTGGCTCGTCAACGCCCACATCAGTCCCTACTCCCACGGCAACCGCCAGAACCACGATCCGCTCCGCCGCCGCAAGCTCCTGCTCCACCGCCAGGAGATCGACAAGCTGCAAGGCAAAACCCGTGAGAAAGGCCTGACGCTCATCCCAACCAAGGTCTATCTCAAACAGGGCCGCATCAAGTGCGAGCTGGCGCTCGGCCGTGGCAAAAAGCTCCACGACAAGCGCGAAGCCGAGCGCAATCGCACGCAAGAGGCCGAAGCCCGGGCTGCGCTGCGCCGCCGGTCCTGAACAATGCCCCAAAAGGAGTTTCGCATGGAGACCCAAATCACCGCCGCACCGGTCGAAACGGTTGAAACCGACGCTGTCGCCCTCGTCCTCTTTGAAAGAGAGGAAGGTCAGGAGCCGACGCCGCTGGCCCGCAAAATCGACCAGCTCACAGCCGGATGGATCGGAGATCTGTACGCCTCCGGCGAGTTCAAAGGCAAGACGCTGGAGACCGCCCTGTGCTACCGCCCTTCTGGACTGCGTTCTCCGCGGCTCCTTGTGATCGGGGGCGGCAAGGCGGGCAGCTTCGGCCATGCCGAATTGCGCCGCTTGGCGGGAGCCGCGGCGCGCTTGCTCAAGGGGAAGGGCTGCCGTTCCTTCGCGCTGGCGCTCGACGCGCCCTTCGACGCGCCCGAACACGCTGCTGCTGCCGCGGAAGGCGCCATCCTCGGCGACTACGAAACGGACCGCTACAAGACCCAGGACAAGGACGAGCGCAAGCCGATCGAGCGGCTCATCGTAGTCCTCCCCGCCGTCACTGCCGGACACGAACAGGCCGTAATGCGGGGCCGGATCCTGGCCGAGTCGCAAAACTTCACTCGGGATCTGGTCAACGAACCTGCCAATCTCCTGCCTCCTCTGGTCCTCGCCGAACGGGCCCGGCAGATGGCCTCTGAGTACGGGCTCGAATGTGAAATCCTGGACCGCGAGCGCATGGCCCAGCTCGGCATGGGCGCGCTGCTCGGCGTGGCCGCCGGATCCCAGAACCCTCCGGCGCTGATCATCGTCCGTTACAAGCCCGATACGCCCGCCCCGGGGGGCGCTCACCTCGGCCTTCTCGGCAAAGGCGTCACCTTTGACACCGGCGGCATCTCCCTCAAGCCGTCCGACAACATGGAGAAGATGAAGTACGACATGGCCGGCGGCGCCTCTGTGCTGGGCGTGATGCGCGCGCTGGCTCAGCTCAAGCCCGCCATCCCCGTCACCGCCTTGGTGCCCGCCGTCGAGAACATGCCCGGAGGGCGGGCGCAGCGCCCCGGCGACATCGTCACCACGCTCTCGGGCAAAACCGTGGAGGTGCTCAACACGGACGCCGAAGGCCGCTTGATCCTGGCCGACGCGATCACCTACGCCAAGCGCTTGGGCTGCACGCACCTGGTCGACGTGGCTACCCTCACCGGCGCCATCGTCGTCGCCCTCGGCTACGTCAACGTGGGCGTCTTCTCCAACAACGATGAATTCCGCGACCGGCTCCTGGCCGCCTCCCGAGCCGCGGGCGAAAAGATGTGGCCCATGCCGCTCGATGACGAATACAAAGAGATGCTCAAGAGCGCCTTCGCCGATATCCCCAACGTCGGCAACCGCTGGGGCGGGGCTATCACCGCGGCGATGTTCCTCAAGGAGTTTGTGGAGAACACTCCCTGGGTCCACCTCGATATCGCCGGCACGGCCTGGCTCGAAGACGCCAAGCCCTACATGGCCAAGGGCCCCACCGGGGTCACTGTTCGCACGCTTGCGAACCTGTCGTTGTCCTGGAAAAGCTAAAACAGTCTGTCGCCGCGTCGGTCCATGCCTTTCGTCTCCTCCGAGGGAACGTGGCGCGTCGCCCAACGATGGTTCTAAACGTACTGATGATTACCTGACTTCATTCCTGCCGACTCGACAACTTTTGAGCTGCATCCAGCATCAAAAGGAGTATTCTTAAGTAGCCGTAAACGTGGCGAGTCCCTGGGAACATGGATCCTCCGCAGCCGCGGCGCTGGTTCCGGATGCCCGTGGCGCTGAGGACACTTGACCTGCGGATCAGGTTACGCGCAGACGGATCGCTGGGCCGTAGGCCGGAAAGGCTGAATTTTAACTATGTTTTCTGACCTGATGTCCGCTGCCGCCGCTCCCCAGCGAGCAACGGCCCCCCTGGAAGCCAGGCTGTCGGCGCGCGGAAAGTTCCTCTTCGAACGCGATCGAAAGTTCTTCGTTAAGGGCATCACCTACGGCGCCTTCCGGCCGGATTCCGAAGGCCGTGAATACCACAATCAGGATCAAATCCACCGCGATTTTTCCATGATGGCCGAAGCCGGCGCAAACGTCGTGCGCATCCCGCACACCATGCCGCCTCCCCATCTCCTGGACATCGCCCAACGCTGCAACCTCCGGGTCATGGTAGGGCTCTCCGCCGAACAATACGCCGGCTATCTGGTCGATAGAAAGGGAGCGCCAGACATTGAAGAAAACATCCGGCGCAAAGTACGCGCCTGCGCGGACCATCCCGCTCTCCTCTGCTATAGCCTCGGGAATGAAATCTCGCCTTCACTCGCCCGCTGGCTCGGTCCTAGGAAGATTGAAGCTTACTTGCGCAGGCTTTACCGGGCGGTGAAACAAGAGGACCCGAACAGCTTAGTAACTTATGTCAACTACCCCACCACCGAGTATCTGCACCTGCCGTTCCTGGATTTGGTCTGCTTCAATGTCTACCTTGAGGATTCCGGACGCCTTGCTGCCTACCAGGCCCGGCTCCATAACTTGGCCGGAGACCGTCCGCTCATCATGAGCGAACTGGGACTGGACGCTCTGCGCAACGGGGATCACCGTCAGGCCGCTGTGCTGGAGGAGCAGATTCGCGTTTCTTTCGAGCAGGGCTGCGCCGGTGTGATCGTGTTCTCCTGGACCGACGAATGGTTCCGGGGCGGCAGCAGCGTTTCCGACTGGGCTTTCGGCTTGACCGATGCCCAGCGCCGCCCCAAACCCGCCTATTATGCCGTCCAGAGGGCATTCAAAACCCTTCCTTCCACATTGCCGGGCGCCGCGCCAAAAATCTCTGTGATCGTCTGCACCTACAATGGAGCCCGGACCATCGCCGAGACGCTGCACCACCTGGAGCGGCTCCATTACCCGGACTATGAGGTCATCGTCGTCGATGACGGATCCACGGACGCAACGGCCGAAATCGCCGCCCGCTTCAACGTCCGCCTCATCCGCACGCCAAACCGCGGCTTGAGCGCCGCCCGCAACACCGGCATGCAGGCCTCTGCCGGCGAGATTCTGGCTTACATCGACGACGACGCCTACCCCGATCCGGACTGGCTCAGCCGCCTCGCCGTTCAATTCCAACGCACGGACCATGCCGCTATTGGCGGGCCCAACATCGCACCCCCAAAAGACCCTGCCGTCGCTCAGTGCGTCGCTCGCGCTCCAGGCGGGCCTTCTCACGTGCTTCTTACGGATGGGACCGCCGAACACATCCCGGGCTGCAACTTTGCCATTCGAAAGAGCTGTCTGGCGGAAATCGGCGGCTTCGACCCGGCCTTCCGCGTCGCGGCAGACGACGTCGATTTGTGCTGGCGTTTGCACGCGCGTGGTTGGACCATCGGTTTTGACCCCGCGGCGGTGGTTTGGCACCACCGGCGCGCATCCGTAACCGCATATTGGAAGCAGCAGCGCGCCTACGGGCACGCCGAAGCGTTGCTTGAAAAGAAGTGGCCTCAAAAGTTCAACGAGGCCAACCACATCTCCTGGTCCGGACGCGTGTACACCGCAGGCCTGCATCTGCCGCCGGGCCGCAGGAATGTCATCTATTACGGGCTTTGGGGGCAGGCCCCCTTCCAGTCCCTCTACGGCCGCGCGGAAAGCTTCTGGAGCTATCTGCCCGCAATGCCCGAATGGCATCTGGTCAACTTCTCGTTGTTGATTCTCAGCCTTTCCGGGCTCTTTTGGTGGCCCATGTTGGCCTTCGCGCCTCTACTCTTGTTTTCGCTGGCGCTGCCTGCCATTCGCACCTATGCCAACTTGGGCAATGCCCGTTTCCCTGCGGGCGTCTCCTACTCAGCCCGGCCGCCTCTGCGGCTGCGCCTCTTGACCCTCTGGCTCACCGTTCTTCAACCCCTCGCCCGCTTTCAGGGCCGGTTCGCGGGCGGACTCGCGCCCTGGCGCACGCGCGGCTTGACGTGGAGGGTCCTGCCCCGCCGAAAACACTTGGCCTTCTGGACGGAAACATGGGTCGACCCAGCCCACCGGCTTGCCCGGATGGAAGCCGGCCTCCAAGAGCTCGGCCTCGCCGTTCATCGTGGGGGGCCATTCGACCCATGGGATCTTGAGGTGCGCGGTGGGATTCTCGGCGCCGCCAGAGTGTTGATGGCCGCCGAGGACCACGGCTCGGGCACGCAGTACGTCCGCCTGCGCATCCAGCCCCGCTTTTCTTGGCCGGTGCTCTTTCTTACCGCCGCCGGTTTCCTGCTGACGGCTCTGGCCGTCATCGACGGAAAAGTCATCTTCGCCGCGGCGCTGGGCGCCGTGAGCTTCGTGCCCATCCTTCGCTGGCTTCAGGAGGCGGGCTGCGCAATGAACGGCGCTGAAACCGCGGCCAGACAGCAGGCGGAACAGAACAAATGACCCAGGGCCGCGGACGCAACTGGCGATTGTTTGTCCGCCTCTTAGTACTTGCCCGGCCCTACTGGTGGCACTTAGCCGGCATTTTCGCGCTCGGCATGGTGGCGCCTCCACTGGCCTTACTCGCTCCCGTCCCACTGGCCTTAGTCATTGACTCTGTGCTGGGCCAGCGGCCGCCCATGTCCTTTCTGCGCCTCCTGCTGCCGGATTCCTGGCTCGCTTCCCCGGGCCCGATTCTGGCCGTCGCCGCCGTGATGATTGTCGCCGTGGCCTTGCTCAACCTGACGCAGTCTTTATGTATCTGGCTGTTACAGACCTACGCCGGTGAGAAGTTAGTCGTCGAATTCCGCGCCTTATTATTCCGCCACGCCCAGCGCCTCTCCCTCGCCTATCACGACCGCAGAGGCGTGACCGACTCCCTCTACCGGATTCAATACGACACCATGTCCGTCCAGGCGGTTACGGTCAACGGCGTCGTCCCTCTGGTGACCGCGCTGGTCACTCTGGCGGGGATGGTGGCGGTCATTTCGATTCTGAACTGGCAACTTACTCTGATCGCCCTGGCCATCTGTCCCCTGATTTACGCCGTCGCCCGGCGCTACGGCGACCGGCTCCAGTCGATGTGGGAATCGGTGAAGGACCTCGACAGTCACTCTATGGCCGTCGTTCAGGAAACGCTCTCCGCCGTGAGAGTGGTGAAGGCCTTTGGCCAGGAGAGCCGGGAGCATGGCCGCTTCTTGGATCAATCCACCCAGCGGGTCCGCGGGCAAATCGCGCTGGCGCGCACCGAAGCCACCATGGACCTGCTGATCGGCGTCTTGCTCGCGGTCGGCACGGCAGCCGTGCTGGTCGTCGGAGTGCTCAGTGTGCAGGCCGGTCGCCTCTCGCTCGGCCAGTTGGTCATCGTCATGAGCTACATCGCGCAGCTCTACGAGCCCCTGCGGACGATGAGCAAACGGCTCGCCGAAATTCAATCCGGACTCGCCGGCGCCGGCCGCGCCTTTGAACTCCTCGACGAGCTTCCCGAGGTCGCCGAAAAGCCGGGCGCGCTGCCGCTGGTCCGCGCAAAAGGCCACCTCCAGCTTCAGAATGTCAGCTTCGGTTATACGCCCGAACACCTCATCTTGAAACAGATCAGCCTGGACGTCCCGCCCGGCGCGCGCGTCGCGGTTCGCGGCCCGACCGGTTCCGGAAAAACCACCCTCATCAGCCTCCTGATGCGCTTTTTCGACCCGCTGGAAGGCGCCATCCTCCTGGACGGCCACGATCTTCGAGACTACCGCTTGGCCGACTTACGCCGCCAATTCGCCTTAGTGTTGCAGGAGCCCGTCTTGTTCTCCGCCAGCATCGCCGAAAACATCGCCTATGGCCGCCCCGGTGCCCCGATGAAAGCCATCGTCGAAGCCGCCCGCTTGGCGGAAGCGGACGCCTTCATCCGGTCCCTGCCCGCGGGCTACAACACTCACGTGGGCGAGCGCGGCATGAGCCTCTCCGGCGGAGAGCGTCAGCGAATCGCCCTGGCGCGCGCCTTCCTGCGCGACGCGCCCATCCTGATCCTGGACGAGCCGACCAGCGCGCTTGACCTACAAACCGAGAGCCGGCTCATGGAAGCCTTGGCCCGCCTGATGCACAACCGCACCTCTTTCGTCGTCTCCCACCGCATGTCGCTCCTGGACCTCTGCGATTTGCATCTGGAGCTTCCCGATGGCCGAGTTCAATCCGCAGGCAAAATCACGCCTGCAACCACCCGGGAGGACCTCTGATGGGCGGCCTCCGCATCATCGTTACCGGGCTCATCGCTCAGCATCCGCGCCTGGGAGGCGTAACTTGGGATTATTTGCAATACCTTTTGGGTTTGGAACGGCTGGGACACTCGGTCACCTATGTCGAGGACTCCGGCCAGTGGCCCTACCGCTTGGAGGGCGACGGCAGGGCGCACTCTGCCGAACCCAACGCCGCGCATTTGGCAGCGGTGCTTTCGCGTTACGGCTACCGCGGCCGTTGGGCCTACCGGTGCGCCATGGATGGCGCTTGTTATGGCCTCGCCATGGATGAACTCCGCACGCTGATCCGCCAAACGGATCTTCTCATCAACGTTTCCGGCTCCATGATCGACCCTGAGCCTTACGCCGCGATCCCCGCTCGAGCCTACATCGACTCGGACCCCGCTTTCACCCAGATCCGCGCCGCCTCCGACCCGTGGTTTCATAACCTGCTCCGCTCCTTCAACGTTCACTTCACGTTCGGAGAAACACTCCACGCCTCCGGCCTGCCCGATGTCGGTCTCCACTGGCTGCCCACCCGCTCCCCGATTCTGCCTGAACTCTGGGAAACCACCCTCCGGCCACGGCCCGTCTTCACCACAGTCATGAGCTGGGCCAGCTACCGGCCGCTTTCTTTCCGCGGCCGCCGGTTCAGCCAGAAGGACGCCGAATTCCAAAAGTTCCTGACCCTGCCTCAATTGGTCCCCGCCGCCGCGCTGGAGGTAGCGTTTCATCCGGTCCGGAACCAGCGATGGGAGGACGCTCCACTGCCGCACGAATCCCTCGAGGCGCTGCTCCGGAAACACGGCTGGGTGTGCCGCAATTCGCTTGAGGTTGCGGGTGACCCGGAATCCTATCGCCGTTACCTCGCCAGTTCCATGGCGGAATGGAGCGTGGCCAAAGGCGGATACGTCACGGGCCGCACCGGTTGGTTTAGCTGCCGCTCCGCCTGTTACCTCGCCGCCGGACGGCCGGTCGTCGTCCAGGATACGGGCTTCTCGCAGATCATCCCCTGCGGCGAAGGCATCCTCCCATTCCAGGATCTGGCCTCCGCCGCCGCGGCGATCGACAACCTCCTGGCGCACTATGACCGGCACGCCAAGGCCGCCTCCGAGCTCGCCCGCGAATACTTCGACGCCGGAAAGGTGCTCAGCTCCCTGCTGGAGCGCGCCCTCGATCCTCCCTCTCCGCCCCGAAAGGAGCAGACTTGGACCGCCTGCGAATCGTAGTTCTGGGATACGTGGTTCGCGGGCCCCTGGGCGGCCTAAGCTGGCATCCCGCGCAGTACTTGACCGGCCTGCTGGAACTAGGCCACGACGCGGTCTTCCTGGAAGACAGCGGCGATGACCCATGGTGCTGCTATGATCCGTCCCGTCATGCCACCGACAGCAACCCCGCCTACGGCCTGCGTTACGCCGCCGGCTTCTTCCAGCGTCTCGGCGCCGGCGAACGCTGGGCCTATTACGACGCTCACCGCGGCGAATGGTGCGGACCGCTGGCCCCTCAAGCCCCCGAAAGGTGCCGCACCGCGGACGTGGTTCTCAACATTAGCGGCATCAACCCATTGCGGCACGGCCTGGAGAACGCCCCCTATCGAGTCTATGTCGATACCGACCCCGTGTTCACTCAGATCCGCAACCTTCAAGAGCCCGATCGCCGCGCTCTCACCCATGCGCACAACCGCCATTTCTCCTTCGGGGAGAACATCTCCAACCTCCCCGCCGACGGATTCTCCTGGCGCCCCACCCGCCAGCCGGTCGACCTCCGCTTCTGGCCCGTGACCCCCGCGCCCTCGCGCCGCCGCTTCACCACCGTGATGCAGTGGGAAAGCTACCCGTGCCGCGAGCATCAAGGACGCGTCTACGGCATGAAGTCCCTTACTTTCCCTGAGTTCCTGAATCTCCCCTCCCGGGTCCGTTGCGAACTGGAAGCCGCCTTGGGCGGTCCCTCCGTGCCTCTCTCCTCTTTGCTTGAATCCGGCTGGCGCTTGGCCAATCCGCTCGAAGTCACCGCAACCCCTTGGACCTTCCGCGGCTACATCCAGGCTTCCGCTGCGGAGTTTTCGGTCGCCAAGCACGGCTACGTCGTCTCTTCCTGCGGCTGGTTCAGCGACCGCTCGGCCGCCTACCTTGCCTCAGGCAGACCTGTCGTCGTGCAGGACACCGGTTTTCAAACCTGGCTCCACGCCGCTGGCGGTGTCTTGCCTTTCCGCACGCCCGAGGAAGCCGCCTCCGCCATTCACGAGGTCGACGCCCGCTACCGGTATCACTCTCAACTGGCGCGTTCGATCGCGGAGGAGTATTTTGCGGCGGAAAAGGTCTTAACCCGTCTTTTGGAACAGGCGTTGGAGAACTCCGATTGATGGCAATTCCCCAGCCTCCCAGGCCGCGCATCGCATACCTGGACTTCTGTGATGTCTTCGAGGATTTCTACCCGCACTACGGCGTCACGCAGGAGTCCTTCGCCAGCTCGTGGGATGCGACTGGCGGCCACGCCTTCGCCCGCGCCTTGCAGCGCGCGGTGGGAGATGTCATCTGGTACGAACTCTCCCTGCGGCCTCAGCTCCACGGCGCACTCCACCAAACCACCGGATGCCGGGTTCGGTTCCTCCGGTCCGGTCTCCTTCACCGCCTTCTGTGGTCCGCCTTCTACCGCTCTCGCCTTTCCTGGCGCTTCCGCCGCCTCTATCCGGCCTACGCCACGCTCGCATCTTACCTGGCGCCGCTTTCCAGACAGTTGCTGTTTGCGCTGAGGCAGGATCGTCCATCCGCCTTCTTCGTGCAAGACTACGCCTCCGGCCGCTTCGATGTCCTCTGGACGCTCTCGCGCCTCCTCCGTGCGCCTCTGATCGCCTGGCACAGCGGCAGCCTGCTCGGCCACCATTTGGGCCGCGCCCTCCGGCGCTGGACCCTTCCGCGCGCCGACTTTCTCTTAGTCTCGAGCGAAGCCGAGAAGCGGAACCTTGTATCGTTCTATCGTGCGGACCCCAGCCGCATCCAAGTCGTCCTGACTCCGCTCGATGTGGATACTTACCGGCCCAGGGACCGCGCCTCATGCCTGCAAGAGGCAGGATTGCCGCCGGACCGCGCCTATTTCCTTTTCGTGGGCAGGCTCGTGGATCACCTCAAGCGGGTCAGCGTCGCCATCCGGGCTGCCGCGCGGGTCCGTGCCGAGCGTCCCGACGTGCACCTGTTAATTCTCGGCGATGGTCCCGACCGCCGCCGCCTCGAAGCACTTGCGGCCGAAGCGGCGCCCGGTCACGTCACGTTCCTGGGCTGGATCGGCGATCCCTCGCGCAAGGCGATCTACTACAATGCGGCCGAGGCGCTGTTGCTTCCCTCCACCCAAGAAGGATTCCCCACCGTGGTCGGCGAAGCGATGTCTTGTGGAACCCCCGTGATTTCAAGCGACATCGGCGGCTGCTCGGAGTTGGTTCAGGACGGCGTCACCGGCTGGCTGATCCCGCCCGGCGAGGAAGACGCCCTCTGCAACGCCATGCTTCGCCTCCTGGCCATGCCCGGCGCGGGCGAGCTGCGCCGGCGGGCGCGCCAGGCCGCGGAAGCCAGACTCGCCCCTCCGATTGTGGAACGCGCCCTGCGCCGTTGCTTTGATGAGGTTTGGAGACAGCATGCCACCCGCTGAGACGCACATCACCGTCGTCGCCTCCTTGCGCGAACTCGCCCCCGATTCCCGGGTTTGGGGCACAGGCGGCTGGCTGCCGCCGCCAGATCGCCAGGGCCTGGACTGGATCACCCTCGCCCGCTTCATGGGCTGGAAGGTTAGCGTCGCCTGGCTGGAGCAAGACCCGCGCGAGCAACATCCCGCTCTGCACGCCCCGCTGGTCGTCCTCGCCTCCGATCCCGGCGCGCTTCCGGCCCCGTGGCTGGAAGCGATCGCAGAGCTGCTCCACGCAGAGACTTCCATGGTCTTGGCGCCCCTGGCCGAGCTGGGCACGGCTTGGTCTCGTCTGGCCGCCGCCGGCCGCATCCGCGCAGTGGAAGCCGCCGGAGCGCTCCAATGGAGCGGCCCAGGAAATACATGGGCATCTGTCCTCAACACCCCCTGCCCTATTTGGGAGACGGCGCTTGATGAGGGCGCCGAGATCTGGGCTTCCCTCGGCGGCCGGCCCGTCCTTGCCGCCCGGCGTTTCTCCCGCGGCATCCTGGCCTCTTTATGTTTTGACCCCAGCGCTGCGCGCGACCGCTGCCCCGCCGCAACCGCCCTTTTGAAGCGCGTCCTCGCCGCCGCGCCGCTCCTGCCTGCTCCCCCGATCGATCCGGCCGGCCTGGTGGTCTTGCGCATGGATGACCCCGGAGGCTCGCAAAACATTTTCTCGCGCGGCTGGTCCTATCCGAAATTGGATCCCGTTGCTTGGCGGCGAACCGGAGACATCCTGCGAGCCTTCGAGGCCCGCCTCTCGGTCGGATACATCTGTGGCTGGGTCGACGATGGCGACCGCCCACGAGGACGTCTCACCGTCGATGGACAAGAAGTCGCCCGCCTCCCAGGCGCCCTCTACGACGCTCCTTCGGTCGTCTACGAGGACATCTCTGGACACGCACCCGGTACCGTCTTCGACCTCACCGCTGAGTTCCGCGCCATTCGCGCCCTCCAAGACGAAGGCCTCCTTTCCGTTGAGCCGCACGGTTACACCCACATGCACCCGGACCGCCAGGCTTGGGCCTCGGCGCACGACCGCTATGATGAGAAATCCTGGTACCGGGAATTGGGCCGCCGTGCCGACCCGCACCTTCGCGCTCTCCCTCCCGCCGCCCGTCCTGTTGCGCTCGGTGTCTCTGCCGTCGAGCGCCTGTTCGGCGTCCGCCCCACCACTCTCATCTGCCCCGGAGAGGAGTTCACGCAATTGGCCGTCGAGGACGCGCTCGATGCCGGCCTCTCGTTTGTAGGCAGCTACTATCTGGCCCTTCGCCTCGGGGATAGATTCTGCTGGGCCACGCACTGCTGCGCGCCGTACCTCGATCTGGCGCAGTCCTCCTGGCTGGAGGCCGGCCTCCCTGCCGCCGCCTGTTTTCATGACCGGGACCTCGTCCTCAACGGTCCCTCCTGGCTCGAACGGCAGCTTGAGGCTTGGGTCCTCGCCGGCGCCAGGCGCTTTATCGACTACCGTACGCTGGCGGACCTTTTGGAGGCAGGCGCATGAAAAACCCCACGTCGCGTGTCCCGGTATTGGCAGTTGCTCTGTTTGTACTGTGCGCGCCGGCCCTCTCGCAGCCCGTCCTCCGAATCCCCTTTGTCAGCCGGCCCCCCTCGCTCGCCGCCTACGCCGCCGGCGCTCCCCGCGGCGACGAAGCCGACGTTTCGGACTTCCGGCAGCGGATCCCCGGCGACGGCATCCCCGCCTCGCGCCGCACCGCCGCCTATCTCTCCTATGACCGCACCCATCTCTACATCGCCTTCGTGTGCGACGACGACCCCTCCCAACTCCGCGCCCAGATCGCCCCCCGCGAACAGATCGACGAAGACGACGCCGTCATCGTCCTGTTGGACACCTTCGCGAGCGGACAGCGCTACTACACCTTTTCCGCCAACCCCTACGGCGTTCAATTGGACAGCATCCGCGCCGAGGGCCTCGCCGAGAACCGCCAGTATGAAACCGTCTGGCGAACCCAAGCCCGCATCACGCCGAGCGGCTACGCCGTGTTGTTCTCCATCCCCTTCCGCAACCTCCGCTTCCCTCGCCAGGACCAGCAGCAATGGAGAATCGCCCTGGGGCGCCGCATCGCCCGCCTCAACGAGTACTCCTACTGGCCCCATCTCAGCAGCCGCGTGGAAGGATTCGCGCAGCAGTTTGCTCGCCTCGAGGGATTGGAGAACATCTCTCCCGGCCGCAATCTTCAGCTCATCCCCTATGGCGCTTACACGAATGCCCGCTTCCTAAACCGCAGCCTGCCGGTCCCCCGCTTTGAGACCGATGCCGAAGCCCGCGGCGGACTGGATGCCAAAGCGGTCTTCGCAGACGCCCTGACTCTCGACCTGACCGTAAACCCGGACTTCAGCCAGGTCGGCACCAACGACCCTCAGGTGACGATCAACCGCCGCTTTGAAGTCTTCTTCCCCGAACTCCGCCCCTTCTTCCTCGAGAACGCCGACTACTTCCAGACGCCGCTCAACCTCTTCTTCTCCCGCCGCATCGCCGATCCCCGCTTCGGCGCCCGCCTCACCGGCAAAGCCGGCCCCTGGAGCCTGGGCATGCTGGCCGCCGGTGATCGTCTTCCGGCCGCCCTTAGAAGCAGCCCTCCCGGCTCCAGGTGGACTCCGGATGCTTACGTCTACGCCGGACGCGCGCAGTACGAATTCTCAAATCAGTCCCGGCTCGGTCTCCTGATGACCGGCCGTGAATTGGATGCCGGATCCAACCGGGTCTTCGCCGCCGACGGCCGCTGGAAAATGAGCCAGACCTGGACCCTGACCGGACAGGCCGGAGCGAGCCTCGACCGGCCCGCCTACTCCCGCGCCGTGAGCGGTCCTTTTGCCCGGATTGAACTTGCCAGAAGCAGCCGCCACTTCTCCTACCAGGGCGATTTCACCACCATCAGCCCGCAATTCCGTTCCGAGCTGGGCTTCATTCCGCGCGTGGACATCCGCCAGACGCGGCACACGATCTCGTACTACTTCTGGCCTTCGCAGAGCCCCGTTCAGAGCTTCGGCCCCTCCCTGACCCTCCTCTACAACCTCGACCACACCGGCCGCGTTCAAGACAAAACCGGCTACGCGGACTTCATGGTCAACCTCTTTGGAACCACCACTCTCCGCGCCGGCCGCTATGAGGCCTACGAATTCTACTGGGGCAAGGGGTATCGCTACGGCTGGTGGGACGCCGGCTTCTACTCAGCGCCTTCCGCGTGGCTATCGTTCTATGGCGCCGCGGCCGCGGGTTCCGGCATCAACTACTCGCCGCCGCAAGGCCTCGATCCCTTCCTGGGCCGCTCGCTCAACCTCTCCACGGGCTTCTCGCTGCGCCCTTCGGCGCGCTTCCGTATCGATCCCCTTTACCTCTACAACCGCTTCGCCTTGGACCGCGGCTTGGGATCGGCAGCGGGGCCTCCCGCTTCAGGCCCGGTCTTTAACACCCATCAAGCCCGCCTCAAAGCGGCTTACCAGTTCTCACGAGAGATGTCCTTCCGCCTCATTCTCGATTACGAATCGACTCTACCCAACTCCGCCTGGATCGCCGCCGCAAAACAGAAATCGGTCCGTGGGGACTATCTTTTCACTTACCTTCTGCATCCGGGCACGGTCGTCTATGTGGGCTACACCGACCGTCTGGAAGACTTCGGCCTGCTGTCCGGAGGACAATTCGGCGCGCTGCCCTCCCCCTCCTCCCGCAACGCCCGGCAGTTTTACGTCAAGCTGAGCTACCTGTTCGCCTTCTGAACGCCGGCAGCCGCGGCGCCGCCTCCCCGCCCCGCCTCGCGGCAACCGCGGCTGCCCGTCGTCCGGCCTCTCTTGCTGTCTTACTGGAACAACATCGGGGCGAATTCGTTCAAGTAAATCCGCCAGTTGATCCAGGTGTGGCCGCCAGGCGTCTCCTTAAGGACCGGGTTGAACCCGAATTTCTTGAGCAGATCCACCGTCTGCCGTGTCGTGCCGATCAAGAAATCATCCACGCCGGTGGCGAACCAGAACAGGCGCAGCCCCTTCTTCAGCGCGGCGTCTTCCAGTTTGGCCTTGTTCATCTCCTCCCAGCTCGGGCCGGAACTGGCCGGCGCGGCTGGTGCGGCCCCTCCGCGGCCCGGTGTTGGGAAGCGCCCGATCAGGCCGGAGCTGTACACGCCGATGTAGGCGAACTTCTCCAAGTTCGGTATGGCGATGTTCAACGTGTGCGCCCCGCCCATGGAAAGCCCCGCGATCGCCCGGTTTTGGCGCGTCGCCAGCACACGGTAACGTGTTTCGGCGAACGGCATGATATCGTTGACGAACTCCTGAACAAACTCATCGTTGAAGCTCATTCCGCGTCCCGGCGCACCCGCAGCTCCCCGGCCCGCCGTGATCCGGCTGGTGTGCCCCGCCGGCATCACCACAATCATCGGTTTCGCTTTCTTTTCGGCGATCAGATTGTCCAGAATGAACCCCGCCCGGCCCACCGTGGACCACGAGTCGTCACTGTCGCCCATGCCGTGCAGCAAATAAAAGATGGGGTATCTTGCCGTACTCGTCTCATAGCCCGGCGGCGTGTAGACATGCAGCCGGCGGAACTGTTTCAGCACCTTCGAGTAGTACGTCACTTCCGCCACTGCCCCGTGCGGCACGTCCCTTGTGTCCATGAAGGCGGCCCCGGGCACGTACACCAGGCTCCAGACATTGTTGTTCGATTCGCTCACCGACGGATTCCGCGGATCAATGACCGCCACCCCGTCGATGTTGAAGTTGTACCGGTACGCGCCCGGCTCCACCGGTCCGACCGTCGTTTCCCAAACGCCGTTCTCGCCCTTGGTCATCTGCGCCGCCGCTCCAAGGTTCGGAATGTCGCTCGCCGTCAGGCGGACTGCTTGCGCCTGCGGCGCGTAGACCCGGAAAGCAACCCGCTTATCAGGCAAGACCTCGGGCGAGGTGACCGCCGGGATTTGAGGCATTTGACCCCGGGCGGCAGGAACCTCACCCCGCGCCGGAGCCGCTTGCTGCGCGTTCAGAAGGCCGAGCCAGCCAAACGCACAGACCGCCGCGCCCGCAACCCAAACCGCGCGTCGCGAAACGATGCATCCTGAAATCATTTTGGGCAACCTCCTTCTTTCTTCTTTGCGCTCAAATTCGCACATCCTGAAATCTCCATTCTGGCCCCCGGGCGAATCCAATATATACTATTCTGTCCGCGCCCGAGTCCCCCCGCCTGGCGCTTGCCTCCGGCTTGCGTGCGCCAAGTAGAATGTATAGACTGACCTGTCGGCAGGCGGAGTGGCGATTTGCGGGCTTATAGTAAAGACCGAAAATAATCGTCCCGAGTTACAGCCATGATCCGGAGACGCGAATTTTTGATGGGACTGATGGCCGCCCCGGCGCCTGGTGCGGCCCACGTGATCCCGGCGTCGGTCCTGGTGCATGAACACATTCTGGTGGACTTCGGAGGAGTGAAGAACCCGTCGAAATACGACCTCAGCGAAGTCCTCCGCGCTGCGCGCCCGCATCTGGAGGAAGTGAAAAAATTCGGTTGCGTGCGGCTGCTGGAGTGCACGCCGCAGGGATTGGGGCGCGATCCCCGGCTCATGGATATGCTCGCTCAGGCGATCGGCCTCGAGATCTGGACGAACACCGGCGTCTATGGAGCAGCCAACCGCAGCGCAGTGCCGGACTGGGCCTGGAAAGCAGACGCCAAGGACATGGCGCGGCGATTCGTCGCCGAGTGGAAAAAGGGCGTGGAGGGAGTGCGCCCGCGGTTCATCAAGACGGCGGTGAACGGATATCCGCTGGATGAACTGGACCGCCGCCTGATCGAAGCGGCAGCGCTCACTTCGCTCGAAACGGGCATGGCGATTGCCTCGCACACCAACGGCGGCGGGAAAGCGGCGGAGGCGCAGCTTGAGATTCTGGACAGGTTGCGTTGCCCGTTGAAGAAGTTCGTGTGGGTCCACGCGCAGAGCGAAAAGGACCACGCTTATCACGAGCGCGTGGCGCGCGCCGGAGCATGGGTGGAATTCGACGGAATTGGGCCGAAGACTCGCGGCTGGCATCTCGACTGCGTCCGGTTTATGCAGGGAAAAGGGCTGCTAGACCACACGCTGGTTTCGCAAGACTCGGGCTGGTACAACCCCGCCGAGCCCGGTGGTGGGCAGTATCGCGGGTACACCTACATCTACACGGATTTTCTGCCGGAGCTGGGGGCGGAAGCGGGCAGACAGTTGATGGTGATCAATCCGCGCCAGGCCTTCGGGAACTGACGAGCCGGGCGTGCCGGCGCACGCCTGGACCTTTGGAAGCCCGCTAGACAACCCTGCCTTGGAGCCAACACTAAGCTGGCCCCGGAGCCGCCGCAAATCTCATAACGGGCAAGAGGCGTATAATCGTTCCATCCTGGCCGCCTTCCCTTCTCCGAGGGAAGCCGGGGTCTGGGCTGGTAACTGCACCGGCGCCTTCGGCTAGCAGGATGGCGGCAGGCACAAGGAAGGAGTGAAAATCATGGTCCAACGAAAATCACCGATTCTTGCCTGCACCGTTGTTCTGCTGGCGCTGGCCCCTCTTGCTTTGTTGTCTCAACAGGCCGCCCCTCCTCCCGGCGCCGCAGCGCCCGGCCGAGGCATGATGGGTGCGGCCGCGGGTCCGCCCTCTCCCGAGATTCACCCAGACAATACCGTCACCTTCCGGCTCATGGCCCCCAAGGCCTCCGAGGTCGTCCTCAACGGCGATTGGCCGGGCGGAATGAACCTCGCCATGACCAAAGACCAACAGGGTGTGTGGTCGGTCACCGTCGGCCCACTCAAGCCGGAGCTTTGGGGCTACACCTTCTCCGTCGATGGAGTCCGGACCCTCGATCCGCGCAACGGCAACGTCAAGCGCGACGGCGTCCGCTTCGACAGCATCCTCCTCATCTCAGGCCCGGAGTCCTCCCTCTACGAAGTGAATGACGTCCCCCACGGCACGGTCTCCATGGTCTGGTATGACTCCCCGACGCTGAAACTGACGCGCCGCATGTATGTCTACACCCCGCCCGGATACGCGCAAGGAAACCGCCGCTACCCTGTGCTCTACCTTCTGCACGGAGGCGGCGGCGACGAGGACGCCTGGTACACCCTCGGCCGGACCAACTACATCCTGGACAACCTCATCGCGCAAGGGAAGTCCGTGCCCATGATCGTGGTCATGCCCAACGGCAATGCGAATCAGAAGATGGCCTCGGGCTCCGGACCCGTGCCAGGCCAAACCGCCGGACGCGGAGCAGCTCCGCCCGCAGCGCCCGCCGCCGCGCCCGGGGCAGCCCCCGGACGCCAAGGCGCAGCCGCTGCCCCGATGGCTTCTCCCTTCCCGGAAAGTCTCGTCAAGGACATCATCCCCTTCGTCGACAAACACTACCGGACCATCCCAAACAAGGACAACCGCGCCATTGCGGGCCTTTCCATGGGAGGCGGGCACACGCTCACCGCGACGAACACCTTCCCAGGCACATTCGGCTACATCGGGGTTTGGAGCGCCGGCGTCCGTCAGCCGAATGACACCATCGTGAAACAGCTCTCGGCCGTTAAAGCCGCCGGCGTCCGGCTTTACTATGTCGGCTGCGGCGTGGATGACAAACTCGCCTATGAGGGTAGTAAGACGCTTGTAAGCCTCCTGAAACAGGCGGGCATTGAGCCGACTTTCCGTGAAAGTTCCGGCGGACACACATGGTTTAACTGGCGGATCTACCTCAGCGAATTCGCCCCCATGCTTTTCCGCTCCCGCTAACCGCGGCGCAGGGCGCACGCGGCCAGCCTGCGATACGCCCGCTGCGTGTCCAACCAGCATGTTGCGCCATCTAGGGC
>JAIMAR010000365.1 GCA_023511855.1 Bryobacteraceae bacterium | reverse complement strand
ATAGAATTCCTCGGGCATCTCTGCGTCCATCGCATGCCTCCTTGACAGTCTGAAAGCCCGGAGGACAGAATGGCGCAACTTCCGTGCCAAAACCCAGTTGTGTCACAGCCTCTTACATCTTTGGCACCAGTGAGGACGCGCCGGTCATGCCCGCGGATTACGATCCGGTCGCCGAAATCATGTTTCTGAGCCGAGCCATGATCGCTCTCTTCAAAGTACCCGGCGTCATCTGCTATTTCAACCCCAATGGCGAGGTGCTACGGGACCACCAGTCCTTCTGCCAGGAGTGGGACGCCTACATGGAACAGCAGACCACGCCGTTGCCGCTGTGGATGAACATTCGCTTCTTTGAGCTGACCGAGAAGCTCGGGTTCATGGACACTGTCGGTAATGCGCAACTTGACGGCTGCGATCTCGAAGCTGTATTCCCATCGGCGAAGTACGACCCAGAGGACATCGACTACTGCCTCCGTAATGTAACCCACTACCTACTTGACCTTGACCGCGAATTGAACTCGGGCGAACGGATCGATGGGCCGGGAGAAAGTAACCTGTCGTGGACACTGGAGGTGCTTGATGAAGGCTTCGTGGAACCGCCTCGAAGAGTGCTGCGGCTTTACCCAAAGGCGGACAGCGAGGCGGTTCGGCAGGCCCTTTCGGCTGTCTGCCGCTGGCGATGAAAGGCTTGCCCCTCGCCGCAGGCGGCGGAGCGTCGCGTGCTCGAGATGGGCAGGATTGGGTTCGTGGGCTAAGTGTTGCGCCGATGCCCTACCTCCTGCGCCAATGTAACGCGGCTTCGAGGGGCAGACGTGCGATCGGCCGGCGGTACGCGGGGCGATTTCTATCACCACGTGGCTGAGCCGCCTGGCAGCGACCGCCGCAGCCCCTCAGCACACAACCGCCACTTAGCTTGATGGATCTGCCGGGCTATGCTCCGGCTCGCTTGCGTCCACTCTGTAGCATGGCCCAAACCGTACGCCGGCACCATCGCGCCGGGGCGGGCGAACCTGGGTGAGAGAGCAGAGAGGAGTGAGATTGGGTTCGTGCAGCGTTGTGGTCGCGCGTGGTGGCGAAGGGGCGATGGGCCGCTCCATCTCCGTCGTGGGGCGGATGGTGGTGCGGGGTGGGTTGTTACTGTGGTGGTTCGTCAGCCTTCTCCCGCAGGCGGGCGTCTGCCGCTCGCATTTTCCGGGACGGCATGGCGGGCCACGCTCCGTCGTGGCCGTGATGAGCGCTCGCCGTGTGCGCTGCGCCGGACGCGACGGAGCGCGTCCCTCCAGAGCGCCCTGACGCGACGTGACGACCGAGGCAGAGCCTCGCAGACGGGCGTTCCCAGGCAGGAGCGTGGGAAGGCGAGCAGCTGCCAACCCCTTCAAGGATGGTTGTGGTATACGATTACCTAGCGGGAGATCAGCCAGAGGGCCAGGCGGCCGAGGGTGGGGGCCTGTCCCTGGCTGAGGATGCCGATGCGGAAGATCTTCCCGCCTGCCCACACGCATGCCAGGGCTGTGGCCACGGTCAGGGCCACGCCGAGCGCAAGTTCCCACCAGGCGGGGCCTGGCGGAACGGCGATTCTCAGGAACATCAACATGGGGGTGGCGGGCGGAAAGAGGGAAATTGCCCGCGAGAAGCTGCTGTCTGGGGCACGCAACACGGGCCCGAGGCAGAACATGGGGATCATGACGAGCAACATGATGGGGCCCATCAGGCTTTGAGCGTCGCGCATTTCGGAGCAGGCGGCGCCGAGTGCCGAGAAGATGGAGCCGAACATCACCAGGGCCAGCAGCTCGAAGATGATGAACCACACATAGACCATGGGCGAGATGCGGTCGGCCACGCCGTAGTGCACGCTCGTGTAATAGGCTGCCCCCAGGTAGAGCGCGGAGAGGGTCAGGGCCACTCCCACCGAGCCCAGCAGCTTGCCCAGCAAGAGGTGGAACGGCGGCAGCGACGAGACGAGGAACTCGGAAATCTTCTGCATCTTTTCTTCCAGCACCGTGTTCAGCAAGCTGGGGGCTGAGGTCATCACGATCATGTACAGCAGGATCAGTGCAGCGAAGGGCACGCCGAAGGTAAGGAGCTTGTTTTCCTCTTCGGCCTCGATCACCTCGCCCCGCTCATTGACCTTGACGAGGCCGAGGCGCTTGACGGGGAAGCGCTGCATCAAGGAGGCGAGCACGGCCGGATCGAGGTTGTACTGGATGAGCCTGCGGCGTTGCAGTTCGGCATTCAGCGTTTGCTCGATCCACTGCGGCAGATCGTCATAGGTGGGCGTATTGGTGTGGTAGGCGAAGAGCGTTTCGCCGGTTGTGGTGGGGGATGAGGCCGCCG
>JAIMAR010000364.1 GCA_023511855.1 Bryobacteraceae bacterium | reverse complement strand
AGTGATCAGACCGGGTTAATTACCAGTGGCCCCTATCGCCTTGTTCGTCACCCGATTTACCTCGGGTTGTCACTTTTGGCGATCGGTCAGGCGGTCGCATTTGACAGCGCGCCCGCCCTCCTGATTGTCTTGACCTGCGTGATACCGAGCTTCGTATGGCGAGCGTTCGAAGAGGAGCGAGTTCTTGTCAGCGTCTTCGGTGAGCGTTATGTCGCATATCGCAAGCAGACAAAGATGTTTGTTCCTTATGTTCTCTAATGCCCAACTATCGCTTCCAGCGGACGCGTCGGCCTTACGGCCTCCGCGCCGCGGCGATGCTGCCGAGCAGAAACTGTCACTTCAGGAGGAGCCAGCATGCCCACAGTTGACGGATCACGTGCCTTGTTAAGCGCAGGCGCCAACTACAGCGCTGGCGATTGGTCCAGTGTCGGTGCCGAAGCCGGCCTCGATCTACTGGCGGTCGCACAACTGAATCGGGGCATCGACCTGGGCTTGGGCGTGGAGGCGCTGGCTAACCTCGAAGGGTCGATCCGCAAGTACCTCGCTGCCGACGTGAACGGACAGGCGCATGCCGCGGCACGCGTGCGCGTCCAGGTGCAGATTCCGCTCGATCTATTCGATGAGTCCGGAATCGCCGTGCGACTGCAGGCGATCCACAAGATGACAGATGGTGAGACTCCTCTCACTCCGGGTGCGCATTTCGCACCACAAGCTAAATGAAACCAACTAAATTTTGGACTTTTGGCGGCCGGCATAGGGGCTGCCGAGCGTGCGCAAGACGGCCCGAGGGTTGGGCCGCCGGCGACGCAGGTAACGGTCGCTGTCGGCCATCAATTCAGGAGAAGCCGTCCGGTCATGGTGGTGAGTACTTTGGGATATAGACCGGCTTCAAGCGCCGGCCGTAACGCTGGCAGAGCTGGTGCACCAGGCGCGACTTCTCTGGTCGATGGAACTGGGCGCCATCTACGACCATGAGCACCCGACGCCGGCGGCGCGCTGAGCGGGCTAGCCACTTCTCGACGAGGCGGCAGAGGTTGCGCTTGGGGGCGCGGAGCCAGACGAGCTGTCCCGTCCGCCAGTCCACGGCCCCCTATTCGTGACACTTGGGTGGATGGACGCCGGGGGCGCGAATCTTGCGCCGCTGGCCGCGCAGCATCCGCATCCGGGTGAGCGTGGGGAACCGACTCAACTCCGCCCCGCCTTCGGCGTACACGTCCCCCCCGCGGGGGGGGCTGCAGAAGCCGGGTAATCCAGCCTTTTTTGGGGCGTAGCCCGGCTCCTCTTTCGCCCGATGCTTGACCGCCCACGGGGGGCGGCGACAGACTTGAGCCAGAGGCTGACGCACCCACTCAGCCGTCACTGAGCGCTTGAGGTGGCGGCGCACCAGCCGGGCCAGCAAGGCGGTGGCCCACCCCGGGCGGGCCAACCCAAAGTCACGTGGCGACCGGACAACGACCTCGCGGAAGAAGGTTTCGAGCGCGGCCCTAATCACCGGCGGGCGGCCCGACCCAGGGGCTCCCACCAAGCCCGCCCATCCCTCGGCCTCGAACCGATGGGGCCAGCGCCCGACCGTCAGGCTGCTTTGGCGAGTCATGCGTGCAGCCTCCGTCGGAGCGGACCCTGCCTGCACCAACAGCACCATTGGCACGCGCCGTCGCAGCCGGGGGCACTTGGCTGGGTCGTCCAGCTGTCGCAAACGGTTCGGTTGCCGCCCGCGGATCGGTTTGAGACGCAGAGGCTGCCGCATGGCTCACCTCGGCCGAAAGGGTGCCCTAGATTGCACCATGCTTCGGCGGCCAAATCAAAAGTTCAATCCTTTCTTGGTTTCATTTAGTTGAGCGCGCTTGGCCTGTGCATACGGTCCCCGCCCCTTTGGGAGACCGATGCCACGGGTCCGAATCTACTCTTTGATCTCGGTTTGCAGCCGCTGTGCTTCCAGCAGGTCCGGCTCGGCGGCCAACGCGCGCCGAACAAGGGCCATCGCCTGGGAGTGCTGATTCAGCTTGACCAGGCGACGGGCGCGTTCCAGCAGAGAAGTGACATCTTGTAGGGGAAGAGCATTGACAGCGCGTTGGTACTTGTGCCCCTCGGACGGAGCGGAAGTGAACTCGACCTGAGCACGGGTACGCCAAGAACCGCCCAACAGGGCCTGCTTGAGGCCATCATCGGCGACATCCTCTAAACGGAAGAAGTACGTCTCACCATCCTCCGCTTCGATAAATCCGAACCGTTGGTTCCCAAAGCTGCTGATGCGCCCGCTAGGAACAGCCGTACTCTTCCTGGTCCGCGTGGCAGGCGCGGATAGGCGTTCCTCCTCTTGGACAAGCTCAGGTGACGGCTCAGGCAGCACTTCCC
>JAIMAR010000363.1 GCA_023511855.1 Bryobacteraceae bacterium | reverse complement strand
GTCATGACCACTACGCCATACCAGGAGACGCGGGCCACACGCTGGGCCCGTTGGTGCACGGGGCCTTCGGTTTTCAGGACGATCCAAAGGGCGCCATGGTGCGTGAGGGCGAGGAAGGCCAGCACGCCAACGAGGATGGTGTACCAGTCGAGAATGCCCAGCTCGCCGCTGACGGTGAAATCAGTCCAGAGAGGGAGGAAGAAGACGCCGGAGGCGTCCAGGGGGACGCCGCGGACGACGTTGCCGAGGGCGGCGCCGAAAAACACGGCCAGCAGAGCGCTTGACAGCGTGAAGCCGGCGTCCCAGAAAGGTTTCCAGACGGGGCTGTCGATGTGGTTGCGGAACTCAACTGAAATGCCGCGCAGGATCAGCAGCCAAAGCACGATCATCAGAGGCAGATAGAAGCCGCTGAAGCTGGAGGCGTAGAGGCCGGGGAAGGCGAAATAGAGGGTGCCGCCGGCGGCCAGCAGCCAGACCTCGTTGCCGTCCCAGACGGGTCCGATAGAGCGCAGCACCAAGCGCTTCTCGTCGAGCGTGCGGGCGACGCAGTGGTGAATGATGCCCGCGCCGAGGTCGAAGCCGTCCAGGACCACATAACCGGCGATCATGATTGCGACCAAGCAGAACCAAAGGATCTCCATGGGGTCTCTCCTTCAATGAGCGGAAGGCGCATCGGGGCCGTGGACCGGGGCGGGTCCGTGCTCGATTTCGCGCCGCACCAGGAAGAGGAACAGAATGCTCAGCACGGTATACATGCCCATGAATCCGATCAAGGTAAACAGGGCGTTGCCGCTAGAGACATTCATGGAAGCCCCCTCGCCGGTGCGCATCAGACCATAGATCAGCCAGGGCTGGCGGCCAAGCTCCGCGGTGGTCCAGCCGGCGGTGTTGGCGATGTAGGGGAAGGGGATCGCCAGCATGATGACCCAGAGCCAGCGCCGGGCCTGGTAGAGGCGGTTGCGGCGCAGCATCCAGAAGGAAACGGTCATCAAGGCGATAAAGATGGTGCCCAGCCCGACCATGATGTGGTAGCTGTAGTACAGCAGCGGGATGTTGTCCGGCCATTGATCTTCAGGGAAGGCGTCCAGGCCGCGCACTTCGGCGTTCCATCGCAGATAAGTGATGAAGCTGAGGGCGCGCGGGACCAGCAGCGGGTTGTCCAGCTTTTTCTTCTCCATGTCGGGCTGGCCGAGGATGGCGATGGGCGCGCCCTGCTGGGTTTCGAAGAGGCCTTCCATGGCGGCCAAGGTGACGGGCTGGTAGCGGGCGATGTTCTTGCCCTGGGCGTCGCCGGTAGGGAACAGCATCAGCACGGAGGAGATGAAGCCCGCGGTCACGCCCAAGCGCAGGAACTCCCGGGCGTAGTCCTCATGCTTGCGGCTGAGCAGGTAGAAGGCGCCGATGCCGGCCATGACGAAGGCGGCGGTGACAACCGAGCCGATCATGGTGTGCAAATATTGCCAGAGCAGCCAGGGGTTCAGCAGCAGGGCGCTAAGGCTGGCCAGGACGATCTGGCCGTCCGAGGTGAGGGTGTAGCCGACGGGGTGCTGCATCCAGGCGTTGGTGGCGACGATGAAGTAGCCGCTGAGCCAGGAGCCCAGAAAGACCATGAAGGCGGCGAACCAGTGGCCTTTGGGTCCCAGGCGCTTTTCGCCGAAGAGGAACAGGCCGAGGAAGGTGGACTCCAGGAAGAAGGAGAAGACGCCCTCCATGGCCAAGGTCTGGCCGATGACGCCGCCGGCGGCTTTGGAGAAGACGGCCCAGTTGGTGCCGAACTGGAACTCCATGGGGATGCCGGTGACGACGCCCATGGCGAAGTTGATGGCGAAGATTTTGGCCCAGAAGCGGGCGGCGCGATTGTAGATCTCTCCACCGGGGCGCAGGCCTTTGGTCTTGAGGATGACGATGAGCAGCGCCAGACCCATCGTGAGTTGCGGGAATAGGTAGTGGTAGGTGACGGTGAAGGCAAAATGAAAGCGGTGCAGGGTTAGGGCATCCATTAGTGACGATTCTACACTGGAGTGTGGCTGCGGCAACGGGGCGGCGGTGGGGGCCAGAGGCTTACGTTCGTGGGGCGGACACGCCGGTCCGCCCCTATGATGGACGCGATTGGGTGGAAGAGAGGGCGGTGGGTAAAGGGGGCCAAGGCCGGCAGGAATGCCGGCCGCAGGCTGGAAAGCCCGCCCCACAAGCGAATGGTTGCTCCACAGTGGGGGAAGAGAAAGGGTGAGATGCCAACCACCGGCAGGACTGCCGGCGTGGCAAGCCCGGCGGCTTGCTCCACGGGGGGTGTCTTCCTGTCTCTTATAAACATCAGACGCAGCCGCCGATATACACTGTGTAGAACACGGTGGTCGC
>JAIMAR010000362.1 GCA_023511855.1 Bryobacteraceae bacterium | reverse complement strand
CTACCTCACCGCCCGCCGCACGCTTGTCCCCCTCATCAAGCTCTGGGCCTACGACCACCTCTGCCTGTTCGCCCGCCCGTTGCCCCTGCCAAGCGAATCCCGCGCCCACCGGTGACACCGGAGCGTCCATCTCTTCTTGAGCCCCACGCTACCGGCTCCAACCTCGCCGACAGCACCTTGTTCGAGCTCAGCGCCAACCCTGTGAGCCGTCTCAGTACAAGATGAGGCTTGTGCATCCTCTGGCGCTCCGATCACTCGAATAACCGCTCCACGAGAGGCTTCCTCCCGCTTGAGACCCCCAGTGCCCTGAGGATCTCATGCGCCAGAACGTTGGCAAGAAGCGGCGGGACCGCGTTCCCGATCTGCCTGAATGCAGGGTTCATAGTCCCCGCGAACGTGAATCCGTCGGGGAAAGACTGGAGCCTGGCCGCTTCCACTCCAAAAGTTCACGCGCCGTGCGCGCAATCTCCGTAATGCCCAAGCCGGCAAAATCGGAGCTGAGCTGACGAATCAGCTCTAGCTCGGCAGCGGAGAACTCACGGCCGGCAAAGCTCAGTGGCGGCAGGGCTGGTTCGCTCATCGGCTCTGGTTCGGCCTCCCAGAGTAGATTACCGAACTTGCCGCGAAATGTCCAGCAAAATCTTCAAGCCTGTCCCTGAGACTGAGGGATTACCTCAAATAGCCCAAGGCGCCGTTACCCCCGGGTCTGCTTTGGAAGGCTGGCCCTTCCGCCCAGTTCAGCCGGCCCCACGCCCACTCCGGGTGGCCTGCGCCGAGGGGGCCGCCTCGAGCTGGACTACGGCCGCTCACGACGGTGATAGAATGAATCAAATCACCGACATCTGAACAACGAGGAGGACAGAGATGCGGAAGTTGATCATTACGCTGATCGCTCTTGCTCTCCCGGCGTTGACGTTGGCGCAGCAAGCAGCAAACCCGACGACCAAGACGGCTCAGAAGCGGACCACCGAGCCCACTGTTTCCGCGAGGCCCCAGGGTCTCACTGTCGATAGCATCGCCTCCATGGTCCAAGCGGGACTATCAGAGGACTTGGTCGTGGCGCGGATTCGCAAGGAAGGCAAGGCGTTCGACCTAAGTCCAGAGGAGATGATCAAGCTGAAGAAGGCGGGCGTCAGCGACGCGATTCTCCACGTGATGCTGGACCCCAAGGCGGAGATCAAGCCTGCAGGGGCGCCTCCCCCGGCCGCTGAACCTCCTCCGCCTCCGGTAGGGGCGCCTCTTGGCACAGCGGCGAAACAGGCCCCCGAACCTGCCTCACCGACCGCGGGCGGCGCCGAGCCTGGTGCGTTGATCGGCGGGGTCGCTCCGTTCACCGAGGTCGGCGTGTACTATAAGAAGGCTGGGCAATGGATGGAGGTGCTTCCCGAGGTTGTCAACTGGAGGACGGGCGGCACGCTCAAGAGCATTGCCAGCGTTGGGATCGTGAAGAAGGACGTCAACGGCAACATCCCAGGGCTGCATAGCCGCAACTCGGTCAACTTGCCAGCCGAGTTCATGATCTACGCGCCCGAAGGCGTCATGATCACCGAGTATCAATTGATTCGACTTCGGGCAAAGAATGACTACCGGGAATTCAGGACGATCACCGGAGGCGTGTTCAATCAGCGGAGCGGCGCAATGCGAGACATGGTTCCTTTTGAGGGCAAGAAGGTTGGCAACCGCCTGTACTCGGTGATCCTGCCCGCCAATCTTGGGGCCGGCGAATATGGCTTCATTTTGCCCCTCGGGTCGGTGGGCGTCACTGGGAGTGCGTCGGCCGTCGGGAAGATGTACACCTTCCGGGTGCTGGAGTAGTGCGAAGCGGTCCTCGGGCATGTAGCCAGGCCAGCGGAGCCACAGGTTTCCATCAGCAACACGTTGGAGAGCGGTGACTGAGTGCTCTCGATCCACGGAGAGAAGCGCCTCCTTGCGGATATACAGGCCGATGAACAGCGAGAGGTCCGGCAAGACGGATGCTAGTCCCTCAAGGCTGCCAAGCGCTTGGTTGGCTTGCTCCAGGAAGCTATGAAGCCCGCCGAGCCGGGGGTTTAAATCAGTCCGGGCCATGACAACGAAACGATCCGTTCGTCAGGCGGTCCACGACTGAACGTTCCCGGAGTTTGCTTTGATTACGGCAGGTCCGGGTTGGTCACGGCTTCCCCAGGCGGCATCCGTGAAGAACTCCATCTGACGATATTTCAATGGGCTGGCTTGTGGGTCGGCTTCGCTCTTCATTCGCCCTGGTATAATGGCCTCTGCTTCTGGCCCAAAGCCACCCGGCGACGCTGTTTCAAGGGGCTGGGGTCGTAAAGCCTGATTTTGGAAGGGGGGGCCAATGCCAGCGTTTTTCCCACGCCGATTCACAAATCCTGAGTTCC
>JAIMAR010000361.1 GCA_023511855.1 Bryobacteraceae bacterium | reverse complement strand
TCAACGTCTGCGTTTACGACAGCACGTGGGAGGCATCCGATGCCTTCGTGCTCGACGACAGCGATGCAGTGGCCGCCTGGGTCAAGAACGACCACCTGGGCTTCGAAGTGCTGTACGTCTATCGCGGCGTCGTGCGGAAGTACCGGCCCGACTTTCTCGTTCGGCTGAAGAGCGGCGACATGCTCGTTCTGGAAACGAAGGGGCAGGACACCGAGCAGGACAGGGTGAAGCGCCGCTATCTGGACGAATGGATACAGGCGGTGAATGCTCACGGCGGCTTTGGCCATTGGCGATGGGCGGTTACACAAAACCCTGGCGAGATTCGGGACATTCTGATGCAAGGTCAGGAAGCGCGAGCGGGAGGCTGACGCCGCATACAACGACGCCCTCGATGCGTGGTTCCGCAAGCAGGGCTACAACACCAAGGACCAGGAGTACGACGTCATCTACGTGAACGGCGACAACAACCTGGAGAACCTCAAGGGACCCGACCAGACCTGGAAGGTCCGCCTCACCGAGGAGGAATTCAGACGGCTCATGTTCGACGTGCAGGACGTGTAGGAGATGGTTCCATGCAATCGGTTGGCATTTCCAAGACAGCGGACCGTGCCCATGTTAACGGCTGGCATTCATATGGAGACTTCACTCGGCCATGTTAAGGCCAGGCTTGCATATGGAAATTCGGCTGGCCTACAGGGTGGGAGCAATCTGCGGCATGAGTCCGGCGGGCGGGACATGACATGACTGACGGCTTCAAACCCAGGTTCACCATCACGAATGCCATCGCCTCCGGGCTGACCCGGATCGAACGGGCTCGGGGGTTTCTGGAGGCCGCCGCGCTTTCCGAGGAGTGGGTGCGCGAGATGGGCCGCCGCGCCTTGATTCTCGAAGCCCATCACACCACGCACATCGAGGGAACACGCCTCACGCTGGAACAGGCCGAACGGTTGCTCGCGGGCAAGCAGGTGCCCGAAGCCGATCCCGACGATACGCGTGAACTGCTGAACTACCGCGAGGCGTTCGAGTTCGTCTCCAGATATTTGAAGAGCGGAGGCCCGATCACCGAGGGGCTCATTCGCGAGATCCACAAGCGCCTGGTGGAAGGTGTCCGTGGTGGAGCTGCTGCGCCCGGGGAGTACCGGAAAGTCCAGAACTACGTGGTCAATTCCCAGACCGGCGAGACCGTCTATACCCCGCCGCCGGCCCATGATGTGCCGATCCTGATGGCGGAGTTGGTCGCATGGCTCAATCGAGCGGACGAAGTCCATCCCGTTCTGGTGAGCGGGATCGCCCAGTTCCAGCTCGTCCATATCCACCCCTTTTTGGATGGGAATGGCCGCGCATCGCGCCTGCTCTCGACCCTATGTCTCTATCGGGCAGGCTACGACTTCAAACGGCTGTTCACGATCAGTGAGTACTACGACCGGGAGCGGTCAGCCTTTTATCGAGCCCTTCAGAGCGTGCGCGAGCGCGGCATGGACATGACGGGCTGGCTCGAGTATTTCGTCGAGGGCCTGGCGACGCAACTGGCCGCGGTTCGGCGGCGCGGCGAGCAGGCGATCCGGCGGGATGTCTTGGTGAAGGAACACAACCTATCGGAGCGCCAGAGCAAGGCTGTCGCGCATCTTTTGGAACACGGCAGCCTGACCATTCAGGATTACGAGCGCCTGTGCCCGAAGGTCAACCGGCGTTCCCTGCAGCGAGACCTGAAGGTCATGCTAGAGAAAGGGCTCGTCGTTTCGGAAGGAGCGACCAACAAGCTCGTGTACCGGCTGAAGGAGGCCCAATGAACTTGCGACACACTTGCGACGCAACTTGCGACAAACTCGCGACGGGTCTTGCGACAGGCCGGCGATCAGGGTGGAATCGCGGGCCGCACCGCGATGGAGCGTAACCATGTCGCAGCATACGCATGGACGAAACCGTGCAACAACTGCCGCGACAGAGCCCCTGCGCTTTGAGCAGCGGCTGGTGCTCCATCAATGGCTGCTCGGTCTTTTCGACGTGTCTGGCTTCGAGCGTCTCGCCGCCAACCTGAAGGCGCCGGAGTACGAGGGGTTCGATGAGAACAACGTCACCCGCTTCCATCATCATCTGCGGCTGCTCTTCGACCGGCCCGAACTGCCCACGACCTGCTTTTGGCCTACGACCAGAACATCGTACGCCACTGGAAGCGGATCACGGAGCGGCGCAATCACGATGGCCCGTTCCTTTATCCGAAATACTTCCAGTACCTGGCGCTGCTTTTCACCGAGATCTATCTCGACCGCTACTTCCGCAACGCGGAAAAGCTGCTCGCGCAACTCAACGCCCACGTGGAAGCCTTCAACGCCGCCGCGCCCGCGCCAAGCCGCATCGAGCCGTACACCAAGCAGGACCT
>JAIMAR010000360.1 GCA_023511855.1 Bryobacteraceae bacterium | reverse complement strand
AGCGGGGCTGGAGCCGCTCGCGCGCCCGTGACTACTACGACCTGTGGCGCGTGCTGGCGGCCTATAAGGACCGGATGGACCTCACCGACTTCGGCCCCTTGCTGGCTGAGAAATGCGCCGCGCGGAACGTCGCCTTCGCGGGGCCGGAGGATTTCTTCGAGAATCGCATGCTCGCCTATGTCGAGAGGACATGGGATCAGTGGCTCGGCCCGCTGGTGCCCGGGTTGCCCGCCTTCGAAACCGTGATCGGTGAGCTCCGCCCACAGATCGCGGCGCTCGTCCCTGCGACTCGATAGCCGAGGCCGTTTCCTCGTAAAGCAAAAGGCGCGGCAGATCCCGTTCATAATCAGAGGCATTTCCGCGCTCCGAGAGGCTCGCGCCCTTGTCTCCGACCTCCTCCTTCGGGCCGAGGTGCGTGTCCAGCTTGGCGTAGCCGGCTTGGTTGATGGACTTGTTGAGGACGGTGAGGGGGCCTACCTGCTTGGTCTTTGGCTGGCATATCCTCCTCCCTTGGCGCAGTCGAAAGAGTGCCCGAGCCCTTCCTGGTCAGTTCCCAGCGCCACTGGGTGCTATGGGGCACCCCTCGGCACCCGCTGAACTCCAGCTCCCCGGATAAAAAGTTGACCTGCGCTGCGCATGTAGGCTACCATAGCGCTTTAAATGTGTTTCGCACGTCCATAGCCACAGCGTTCGAGTTGCCTCCATGAAGAAACAGGCCGTTCCCGCCCTCGTCAAGGAGCTTCGGCGGCGGCTCGATCTCACCCAGGAGCAGTTCGCGCAGAGGGTCGGCGTCACCTACAGCACCGTGAACCACTGGGAGAACGGCAAGCGGGTGCCGCTCCCATTCCTCGTGAAGCGACTGGTTGAGATGAAAGAGGAACTGGATTCCCGGGACACGAAACCGCCGGGGAAGAAGACGTCGAGATGAATGAGAAGGACCCCACGGTGACGACGAAGGACGACAGCAACCTGGCCCCGGGCGACGTGGTCTCGGGCCTGGAGCCCTCCGAGCTCGTCGAGATCCAGCGCGTCGCCCCCTTCGGCGGCAAGACGCTGGTCGAAGGTGTCGGACTCCAGTCCCGAAGGATGGTGAAGCGTCCACTGGCCGCCGAGGAGCTGGCGGCCCTCGTCAAGGTTCGCGGCCAACAGCATACGTTCGATGGTGATGCCAGGCTTTTCCTCCTCGGCGCCGAGGCAGAGCGCATCCGCATCGCGTACCAGTTCGATCCCCTCTTCGCGGTCAACTCCAGCATCGTCGACCCGCTTCCTCACCAGGTCGAGGCGGTCTATCGGTACCTCCTTCCGCTTCCGAGAATCCGGTTCCTGCTCGCCGATGACACCGGGGCGGGCAAGACGATCATGACCGGATTGCTGATCAAGGAGCTGCTCTTCCGCGGAGTACTCCAGAAGGTCCTCATCATCACACCGGGCGGCCTGACGAAGCAGTGGAAGGAGGAGGAACTCCAGGAGAAGTTCGGACTCTACGCGCGGCTCGTGAATCGTGCGTCCTTCGACGCCGAGCCAGGCCAGTTTTCCCGCTACGAGGAGGGCATCTTCGTCACGTCCATCGATTTCCTCGCCCGGAATGAGGGCTGTCTCAAGGCCGCCTCCGAGACCCAGTGGGACCTCGTGGTTGTCGACGAGGCCCACAAACTCTCGGCCTACGAGTACGGCACAAAGCTGGAGGAGAGCGAGCGGTACAAGGCGGTGAAGGCGCTTGCCCACAAGGCCGACCACCTGCTTTTTCTCACGGCGACTCCGCATCGAGGAAGAAAGGACACCTTCCGCCGGCTGCTCTTGCTCCTCGATGAGGACCTCTTCCAGAAGGATGAACACGTCGCCGACCGGGTTCGCGAGCAGGCAGCGCCTTACGGAGCATCGGGCGAGCAGGACTTCGAGGACGAGCGCCCGATCAGCAAGGCGCGGAATCGCTTCTTTCTTCGTCGCCTGAAGGAGGAGATGGTCGACTGGGACAACCACGCCCTCTTCAAGGATCGCCACACAAAGACGATCGGGTACGACCTCACGCCGGAGGAGAAGACCCTCTATGACGAGGTGACGAGCTACGTCCGCTCGAAGCGCAAGGAGGCCAAGGCGAAAAGGAACCGGAACGTCGAACTGACCCTCATGGTCATGCAGCGCCGCCTCGCCAGCAGCCTCTACGCGATCACTCGGACCCTCGAGAACCGTCTTCGTGCGCTCAACGAGGTGCTCTCCATACTGAGAGATCCGAGCCGGTCCGAGGCGGAGAAGAAGCGGCTGTTCCGGGGAACTCTCGACCCCGGCGATCCGCGCGACATCACGGAATACGAGGACCTGACCGAGGAGGAACGGGAACGAATCGACCAGAGGATCTTCCGTCAGGTCCTGACGGATGACCCGAACAAGGTCGAGGAGGAACGGGATGAAG
>JAIMAR010000359.1 GCA_023511855.1 Bryobacteraceae bacterium | reverse complement strand
GAAGCGATGGAAGCTGCTGGGCAAGACGGCATCGGGACGCTACCTGGTCGTGGTGTTCACGATCCGCCGAAGGCGGTTCCGCACCGTCACGGCGTACACGATGAATCAGGCGGAGAGGAGGATCTATGCCCCGCAAATCGAAAGCTGAGTTGGAATCCGTGGGCGCCGAAGCCGCATGGTATGCGACTCCGGAGGGCCGCCGGCAGACACAGCGTGAGTTCGAGCGCGCGCTGAAGGAGGGGACCCTGTTGCGCTCGCCGGGCTCGCCGGTCCCGCAGACGGATGCGAAAGTCCTCGCCGAACTATTGGAGAGAGCCAAGGCCAAGGCGACCAAGGCCATTTCAATCCGGCTGCCGATAGCCGATCTCGAACGCGCACAGCGGATCGCAGCCAAAGAGGGCATTGGGTACCAAACCGTTTTGAAGCGGGCCATCCGAACCGGGCTGAAGAAAGTCTCGTGATCCGCTGATGTCTGAATCACCACGGTCAGGCCTGAACCCGGATCCGGCGTCGGCGCGCGGTAGCTGCCATAGCTCAGAACCTTGCCTTCTTTGAACACCGGCGCCGGCCAGATCATTGGCTGCGGACGCTTCAAGTGAAGGTATTCCTGGCGAGCTTGTCAAAGCGAATGCCGGCCCGGCGCAAACAGCACAGCCAACGGGGAAGAGGCGTCCGGTATCCGTGCGGCATTCCACACCGGCCGCAGAACGGCGGGGGAGGAACCGGGTCCGGTGGACTGGATCAAAATGGAATCCGAGGAACCGGCGGAGGCGTCGCTTCTGCGGAGGCAGCCAAGTAGAACGTTAACCCTTCAATGCGGCGTCCAGTTGCGCCATCAGCCCCATGCCCATCTGGTAGACGCAGCGGTAATCGCCCCGCTGGAGCGCTCCACCGCCCTATTCTAGCTCGCCTTCGCCGAATGAACTCACGGAAGGCGGGGAGCGCGGCGCATAGCAGGAACGGCGCCGTGCGCCGCCCCAGGCAGGCCAGGGCGGACAGGCCCAGAACGCGGGCGCGCTCGAAGGTGCGCTGCTGGGCGAAGGCCGGGCGGGCGGCCTCAGACAGCTCGTGCCAGTGGGTCATCAGGGTTGCGCCGGTTTCGTTTTTTTTAGCGCCGAGCTGGGCGGGGTGCGGCGGCGCAGCACCAACTGGGCGCGGTCTTCGATGATCCACTCGACGGTTTCGCCGCGTTGAAACTGCATGGCGCGGGCCAGCGCGGCGGGGAAATTGATGTACCACTGCTCACTGTCTTTGCGCTTAATCAGCTGGACTTTGGTGGGGAAACCCATGGGACCTCCTGTATCTCGTCATGCAACTAGATATTAGACTTTGCAAGATGTTGTGGGCAGAAGGAGCGCGGTCCAGCGCCGGATCGAGCGGCGCATTCCTCAAGTCAAGGGGCCAAACACGAGTGGGGAGGACACGCAGGTCCGCCCCTACACACGATTGGGTTGAAGAGCGGGCAGCGGGTGAGGGGCGCCAAGGCCGGCAGGAATGCCGGCCGCAGGCCTGGAGGCCTGCCCCACACAAGAATGTCTGCCCCGCAAGAACAGCCTGCCCCACAAAGAGAGCCTGGACCACGACAGGACTTGGCCGCTGGCCGCGCCGTGGTTAGATGGCGCATCTTGCTCCCAAGCAGGAGGTTTGGGTTGTCATGGGACTGCTGGCCGTGTAGAATTCGGAAGAGGCCCACCTGCGGCGGGGAAGGCACGGCGGTTCTTAGGTAAGGACCGGGGTAGGAAGGCAGCGGCGTATGGCAGGAGGCGGTGTGAACCGCGCCTGACGTATAGCCGGGGATGCTGGGCGGGCACGGGAATCCGTCTGGCCTAGAGTTGTGGCCGCACAGAGGAGGCTGGGAACAATGAATGGCAGGTCTTTGTTTGAAAGGCTCGGCGGATCTCCAGGCATTCAGGCGCTGGTGGAGGAAATCGTTGCGCTTCATATGGAGAACCCCATGATCAAGGCACGGTTTCTCCCATATCTGGAGACTCCCGAAAAGCTTCAGGTCACGAAGCAACACCTGTGCGCCTTCCTGGAGGCGGGCAGCGGGGGACCGGGACAGTACACGGGGCGCAGCATGCAGATGGCTCACCGGGGAATGAATATCAACGAGGCTGAGTACATGGCCGCCCTCGACGACATTCTGACGGCTTTGCGCCGCCACAACATCGACGAGCAGACGCAAAAGGACGTGCTGGCGATCGCCTACTCTTTGAAAGGCGAAATTTTGCACGTCTGAGCCAGGCGCCCGTGCGGCCGCCGTCTCGGCGGAGCCGACACTGGAAGCCGCCAGCGGATCATCCTTGGCGGCGAGGTTGGAATCTTTCACCCCCCGCACCCCCCAAGAAAAGCAGTGGGAGTGCTGAGGGGGAAGAGGGGAACCCCCTTCCCCCAGACCCCCGTCCCCCAAGG
>JAIMAR010000358.1 GCA_023511855.1 Bryobacteraceae bacterium | reverse complement strand
GGCCGAGACTGCGGCTAGCCTCATCCCCATCGAGGCTATCCAACCTGGCATGTACGTATTCACACACGACGGTCTGCCCCATCGTGTTTTGCGAGTCATCCGCCGAACTTATCAGGGCCCAATGATCGGCATCCGTCACGAATCCTGCGACAAGACTTTGTGGCTCACAGCCGACCACAAGGTACTGGCGCACCAACGCCCGCACAATCTGGGTGGGAACCTGGATTGGTCGGGCATTCCCCAATCGCTGCGCGGCCGAGGTAAAGAACTGCGGAAGGCGATGACTCCACCAGAACACAAACTGTGGAAAGTGCTGAAACGTAAGTCCTTGGGCTACAAATTCCGTCGCCAACATCCTATCGGACCTTACATTGCCGACTTCTACTGTCGCGAGGCGGCTTGTGTCATTGAAGTTGACGGGGCGATGGCTCACAGTAGCGGAGAAGCTGTAGTGCGCGACCGCATTCGAGACGCATTCATGGAATCTCTCGGGTTAAAAGTCCTGCGTATTCCCGCAGCGGAGGTTGAGCGAAACCTGGAAGGCGTTTACCAGGCTATCCAGGGATTGTGCGAGCAGCAGTTTTCACCAGAATGTGCCCGATGGGTGGAAGCTCAAGAACTTCAAAAAGGCGATATTATCTTTTTTGGCCCTGATCGTATACCCGTGCGCGTGCAGGAGTTACAGCGCGAGATTTCAGAAGAAGAGGTCTATGACCTGGAAGTCGAAGAAGCCCACTCATTTGTCACCGAAGTCTGCTCCGTACATAACTGCGGGTCTGGTACCACCGCCTTTGTCGCCGAGCAATGGGGCCGGCGCTGGATCACCTGCGACACCTCCCGCGTGGCCTTGACGCTTGCCCGCCAGCGGCTGATGACCGCCGTCTTCGATTACTACGAGCTGGCGCACCCGGAAGAGGGCGTCGGCAGCGGCTTCAAGTACAAGACCGTGCCGCACGTCACGCTCAAGTCCATCGCCAACAACCCGGAGATCGACGGCATCCATGCGCGCTGGCAAACAAAGCTCGAACCCATCCGCGAACAGTTGAACAAACTGCTCAAAAAAAAGTGGCAGGAATGGGAAATCCCGCGCGAGCCTGAAAACGATTGGTCGAAAGAAGCAAAAAAACTTCTTGCGGACTGGTGGCAGATGCGCCGCAAGCGGCAGGAGGAGATCGACGCGGCGATCGCCCGCCACGCGCCGCAGGAGACGCTCTACGACCAGCCGTTCGTGGACAGGAAGAAAACGCGCGTCTCCGGCCCGTTCACGGTGGAGGCGGTCCCCGCCCCGGCGGTGAAGTCGGTCGAGGAACTGCTGGAGGGTGCGCCGCAGCCTGCCGACGCCTCCATCGCCCGCTCCGGCGAGACCTTGCGCCAGGCCGAGTGGCGCGACGAGCTGCTGCGTGCCGGCATCCGCGGCAAGAGCGGCCAGCACATCCGTTTTGCGCGGCTGGAGCCGCTGCCCGGCTGCCGATGGCTGCACGCCGACGGGGAGACCCGGCCCAGCGACGAAGGCGCCGATTCGGTGCGCGAGCGCGGGCCAGCCTACATGCCGCAGCGCATCGTCGTCTCCTTCGGGCCGGAGCACGCGCCACTGGAGCAGCGCCAAGTCGAGCATGCCTGGGAAGAGGCTCGCTCGCTGGTTCCGAAACCAAAACTGCTGATCTTCGCTGCCTTTCAGTTCGACCCCGAGGCGGCGAAGGATATCGACGCGATGAAGCCGGAACTCGCGGGCATGCAGTTTCTGAAAGTCCAGATGAACGCGGACCTCTTGACCGACGACCTCAAGAAGAAGCGCGCCAGCAACGAATCCTTCTGGCTCATTGGACAACCTGATGTGCAGGTGGAACGTATCACGAAGGGCGAAGATAAGGGCAAGCTGCGCGTCTCCGTGCACGGCTTTGACTACTACAACACCAAGACCGGCGGCATCGAATCGGGCGGCGAGGACAAGATCGCCGTCTGGATGCTCGACACCGACTACGACGGGCGCAGCCTCTACCCCCGCCAGGTCTTCTTCCCCATGGCCGGCGACAACGAAGGCTGGGCGAAATTGGCTCGGAATCTCAAGGCCGAGATCGACGAGGAGCGCATCGAAGCCTACCGGGGCACGGTCTCGCTCCCCTTCGAGGCGGGCCAGCACAAGCGCATCGCGGTCAAGATCGTGGACGACCGGGGGATCGAGAGCCTGAAGGTGATGGAGGTGGAGTGATGGCGCAGGCAACCATTGACCGCCTCATCATCAACTCGCCCTACGAGGAGCCGCAACGGCACTGGCGCTACGATCGCGAGACGAGGCTGTTCGATCTGGTCGAAGGCCGCCGGCCGGCGGGCTACGTGGTGGCAACGCCGGGCTCCAAATCCTTCGACGATCCAGGCATCTTCGTGGAAATCCCGCTGGTCAAGCAGATTCGCCCGCGCGTCAAGGC
>JAIMAR010000357.1 GCA_023511855.1 Bryobacteraceae bacterium | reverse complement strand
ACCACTCCCTCTGGGGCCAACTCCCGCCAAATCAGCTCGCTGTCCACGGACCGAGCCCTGCCTTACGGAATCACTGCGCGAGGCACCGACCTGCGGACAAGGGGCGCGCCGGCTTTGCTAAAATCAGTGTCTCCTATGAAACAACTTACGCTTCGGTCTACAGCTTACTGTGCGGGCGTTCTAGTGCTGGCTTTGGCGATCGGGACTGCATCCTGCGGCCGGGGAGGAGAGGAAACATCTCAAGCGCCGGGCGTACAACAAACTGCCGCGCCGGCCAGCCCCGCCGAGACGGCGCCCACGATTGGGGACGTCACCCCGTCCAGCGGCATGGGGCGCTCGGCCGTGTTTCAGCTTTCGGTTTCGCACCCCGGCGGCGCTTCGATGGTTAGGGACGTGCAGCTGTTAATCAACGACGTTCTGCCCGGAGCAGGACAGACCGCCTGTTGGGTGGACATCAACGGCGGCAAGACGGTTGCGGCCAAGAATGAAGACGGCAGCGGGTTCTTCCCCGCCGTTCCTGTCGGATCGGCCAAGAGCGTTTCGAACAGCAAGTGCACGGTCTCGGCGGCAGGGATCAAGGTCGAGCCCAGCGGCAACGAAGTGAAGGTAACCGTCCCGGTGACGTTCGCCGCGTCCTTCAAGGGCCCCAAGAGGATTTGGGTGATCGCATCCTCCGCGTCCAAGCACAGCGGCTGGCAACAGCGAGGCACCTGGCTGGTGGATTAGGCCGCCGGCGGCAAGGCCCGCCCGCGCAGCCAATCGCGAGACTTACTCCACGCGGAACCGCTCCCGCACTTCGGCTGCCTGACCGCCTACAAGATCCTTGGCGGAAATCACCAGGGTATACTCGCCGGGGGTTGTCCGGGGCTGAATCTCCAGGCTGATGATGCCTTCAAAGAAGCGCTTGGGATAAAAAGGAGCGTCCGCTTCGCGAGCGGCCTCAGCTTCCATAAAGAGCACCTTTCCCGAAGGCGAAAGGATGGACAGCCCGTAAGTCACTTCGATACGGTTGTTGTCACCCATCTTGTAGCCGGTGAGGTCGAAACGGGCCCAAAGACGCTCCCCGGCGCGGTAGACCGCCGGCAAAAGCGGCTCGCGGGCCGATTCGGAGGCCAAGAACCGGAAATTCCGGATCACCAGCTTGTCGCTGGGCGCCACACTCCGGCCCAGCACGCGGAACGGCGTCTTGACCGGGGTCTCCAGGCCGCTGATCTCGTCGCGCACGGAGGCGGCCACGTAATAGTCTCCGGCGGGCGCGTGAGGCGGAATGACGAAGCTGTGGCGGATCTTCGGGCGCCAGTCTTTATCCAGATCCGTTAATTCCGCTTCGAGCTTGCCCGTGTGAGGTTCCACCAGGGGGATCCCCTCCGGATCGAAGGCCTGGATGCGATAGCTCAGACGGAGCTGCTGAGAAGGAGAAACCGTGTAGCCGCCGACCATCAGGCTGAAGAATACAGCCTCGCCGGCGACGAAGCGGTGGCCGGGCGGGACCGGAGGGCCGTCTTCGTATTGTTGAACCGAAGCGTTGGTGATGACCGGAGCCTTACCGGGCGGCGCCGCCCACGCCAAACCGGTCCCCAAGATCAGCAACGCGACGAGGGCGGAATGCAAAGAGCCTCCCTATTTCAGGACGGTCGGCGAGACGCCCTGGGGATTCGTGGCCAGCCGGATCGGAATATCGATCAAGGCGGTTTTTCGATCCGCCGGATCGATCTCATCGTCCATGACCCGCAAACGGTAGTCAGCCCGGGGAACATCAAAGACGATCCAGTGCGTCTCGGTCTCCGAAGGGTTGACGCGGCGCAAGACGCCCCACCAATCCGGCAACCCTTCCACCTCAGTAAGTTCTTCGTATTCCCGCCCCCCGGCGGCGGTGAGCGTAAGCTGAGGCATATAGAAGATGCGGTTGCTGCCGTTGGTGACGCTGAGGCGCAAAAGCAGGAACCGGTCGGATGGCAAACGCGCGGTGGCGCCTTCCCCGAGCCGGTCGCTCCATTGGGCTTCAAGCACCGTGAAAACAAAACGTCCCACCTGCGCGCGGTCGCCCATTCCAAAGACCTGCTCGGGAGGGCGGCTGCTGCAAGAGAGAACCGAGAACAAAGCGGCGCTTAGAAGCAACGTGAAGCCGACCCTTTGCGTGAACCACCCTTTGCGCCCAACTTCTACGGCCATTCCACCTCCCTTCCGCCCCTCATCCTAGCAAAAAAGCACGCAACAGTACGCCGCTCGAACGGATTTCCGCACTGGAGGGCAGCGCGGCAGGGCCGCAACCAAAAAGCGACGGCGGTTGGGCTCTCACCGGCAACTCGCTCGGGTGGCGCATGAAAATCTTCGCCCGCGGGGAAGATTTCAAGGGTTAGTAGACCGGAGAAGGCAAACCACGGAGGACACGGAGGAGGAAAACCACAGAGGGCACAGAGGACACGGAGA
>JAIMAR010000356.1 GCA_023511855.1 Bryobacteraceae bacterium | reverse complement strand
ACAGCAGCTCAGGCACGGCCAAATGCAACAGCCCCTTGGCCAGGTAGTCGAACTCGTCGTCCGTCATGGGAACGAACCCCCAATTCTTTCGCCATGCCGCGTGGTACACCCGCTTGCATGCCTCGATGTCCGCCGCGGGATCCTCCACGCGAAACGGCCGAATGCGAATGTGCCCACGCTGCGCCAACCGCTCGGCACGTGCCCGCCAGCGATCGATCACGTTCAGCTCGTCCTCAAACCACCAACTGTACAGGTCCTTGGCCCGCTCCAGCCCCCACCCCTCCAGCAACCGCTCGTAATACGGCGGATTGTGGTTCATCATCACGCGCGGCGGCGTGTCAAATCCCTCCACCAGCAGCCCGCACGGATAGTTGGTCGAGTAGTCGATGGGCCCCCAGATGGCCGTGCGCCCCCGCTGCGTTAGCCACTCCGCCGCCGCATCCAGCAAAGCGCTGGCCGCAGCCGCGTCGTCCAGACATTCAAACAGCCCGAACGCCCCCAGGTTCGTGCCATGCTCGGCGTTGTAGCGCGGATCGTCGCTGGCCAATAGCCGGCCAACCGGTTCCCCGCCCCGCAGGGCAAGGAACTTCTCCGCCGCTCCGTGCAGGTAAAAGGGATGCCGCCGCGGATCCACAAATGCCCGCCGCTCCGCAAGCAAAGGAGGCACCCACTGCGGATCGTTCGCGTACACACGCCAAGGTAGGTGCAAGAACGCCCCCAGCTCGCGACGGCTGCGCACGGGACGCACAACCACGCCCGCCGCCGCTGAGCACTGGGCCGACGAGCTGGCAGGAGAAGTCACGGCTTGCACCAAGATCCAAAGGCCTTACAATAGGGGAAGTTAGGCTGTTTCTCGCTTCTCGGCAAGGGTTACTGACTTGTTAACGGAGCAAGAAGTCTCAAAGGCTTGGCAGCAGTTGTTCCGCGGCAAGGAACTCAATAAAGAGACGTTCCGCAAGGCGGAGGAACTGCTGGAGAATCTGCGGTTAGAAAGCCCTCTCCGGCACCGGCTGGAAAACGAGCTGAAGGAACTGCGCAAACTCCACCGCGCCGCCGTCTAGCGGCCTGAGTCATCGCCTAGGGCGCGACGTAACGTTGGGGCTGTGGGGAGGTTGTGCGCCCGTGGCCTGGCTCCCGAGGGCGTCTTCGGCAATGGCCACGCACCGCCACGAGCAAGCTTGAAACATGCGCGGGCTGCCCGCACATGGGGGCGGCCAGTGGCATCCCCCCCCTGGGCTTGGCGGCTAGCGGTTGATCTCCACGCCGAAGGTGAGACCCTGGATGAACGCATCCTGCTGGTTGTGGTTGTCAATGATGCCCATGTCCAGCAGCGTGTAGTCGATCATGTTCGCTGGCCGGGCCAGGCCGTCCATCCAGATCCCGGTCCAACCCACGTTCAGGGCCACCGACCGCCACACCTGATAGCTCAAATCCCACCGCATTTCCACCAGCGGAGCGAACTCCGTGGCGTGGAACGAATGCGAGAAGCCCGTGGGGAACAGGTTCAGCGGAGCGTTGTTCACGCGGCTCGGGTTGCCGGTGGCATCGTCGTCGTCGACCACGGCGCCGACGTTGCGCCGGGCACGATCGGCGATCGTCCCGAGCTGCCGGACCGACTGGAAGTTCGCCCCGGCGAGGAAGCGGCCCTCGCCGTTCAACCGCAGGCGGCCGCGGCGCCAGCTCCCGCGCACGCCGAGCTGGGGCCCGACGATGTTGTTCTCGGCCGTGGTATCCCAGCGGCTATCAGCCAGCACGCCGGAGAATCGCTGGAAGGCCGGGTCCTGATCATCCGCCAAGGGGAGGGGCCGGCCCAGGCCGATCACGTTGAAATTCTCGCGGAAGCGGAAGTACCGCACGCCCGTCCATAGCTCCCATGCCCCCCCCTGCCGCCGCGGGTTCGACCCGAAGATGCGGTTGAGTTCCACGCTGTGCACGCTAGTGCGGTTGGTCACGATCAGTTTGTCGAAGAACACCGGGAAGAACACCATGTCGCCAAAATCGGTCGGCGCCGGCACGTCCGGCACGCGGTCAAAAGGCGGGATAAACGCTGGCGGCGGGTTATCGTTGGGCACGCCCAGGTCTTCGCCGTCTCGGCCAAAGATATTGTTGCGGTTGATGTCGTCATCGATGCCGTCGGGGCCGATGGGAGCACCCGTCCCCTCCTCAAACCCCTCCAGGTCGACAAAGCCCTCGAGGATAGAGATGCCGTTGACAAACGGCGCATTGAACGACACCCCTGCGTGCGAGGCCACAATCCGCGAGGTCAACGTCTTCAACTTGAAGCCGCTGAAAAACCAGCCGCGCTGATCCTCGAGAAAGCCGAATTCCACCCGCTGCCCCGTGACCGGGTCGGTTTCGATGAAGCCCGTGTCCACGGAGTTGGGCTGAATGATAAAGCCCTGGCCGTCAAAGGCCAGCGGATGAAAGTCCTCCGCCCCCACCGTGGTGCGGTCGAGCCG
>JAIMAR010000036.1 GCA_023511855.1 Bryobacteraceae bacterium | reverse complement strand
AGCCGCCCCCCACCCCCAACCGCTAGCTCTTCTCCGCGGCGCACACCCCGCTAAAGTTTCCCCGCAGATCATACGATACGGAAAGTGTATACGGACCCCATGCCCCCAAACGTATTAGTGGTCGACGATTCAGCGGCAATCCGGAAAATCCTACAGCGGGTGTTGCGCCAGTCAGAAGTCCCGCTGGGAAACATTCTGGAGGCCGGCGATGGAGTGCAGGCGCTGGAGGTGCTGAAGAGTCAACCGGTGGACTTGGTGTTGACCGATATCAACATGCCCAATATGGACGGCCTGCAACTGCTGGCGCAGATTAAATCCAGCGGGCAGTGGCCCAATGTCAAGGTGGTGATGATCACCACTGAAGGGAACCAGGCGCGGGTCATGGAGGCGGTCGGCTTGGGGGCGGCGGGGTACGTGAAAAAGCCGTTTACGGCGGATCAGATCAAGGAGAAACTGCTCAGTCTGTTCTAGGGACCCGAGCGCGGTTTCAAGGGAGAACCGCATGCAGCCAGTTGACCAGGCGACGCTGACAGGAATTGTTCAAGCGGCAACCACCTATGTGTTCGCAACGATGCTCGAAATGGAACTTATGCCCCAGGCGCCTTATGTGCAACACGTGCCGCCGCCACCCACCGAGGGAGTTGTCTCGCTGATCGGGCTGGCCGGCAAGTGGGTCGGAACTGGCAGCGTCTTCTGCTCGGCGCCCTTTGCCTGCCAGATCTCCTCGCGCATGCTTATGGCGGAGTTTCCCGCGGTCAACGACGAGGTCCTGGACGCCGTCGCCGAGGTGACCAACATGGTCTTAGGCAATGTGAAGACGGGACTAGAGGAGCACCTGGGTCCGATGGGCCTCAGCATCCCTACCGTCGTCTACGGCAAAAACTTCACCGCCAAGACCGCCGGCGATGGCGATTGGAACGTCTTCCCATTCACCTACGACGGCGAGCTGATCGAAGTGAAGATTCATTTGGCCCCAAACCGCAAACCGATCGAGCGCATCCGCCACGGCTTCTCCCATCCCTACTCCTTGCAGGGCTGAGCCCCACCCCAAGCCGGCCCCGACACTCGCGGATCGTCTCGCGCCTTCGGTCTCGCAGCGCGGCATCCGGCCGGAAGCTCAAGAAGGGCGGCTCTCCTGGATACAATGGGCGCATGAGGTTGACCGAGCAGTTTCTACCCTCCGCCCGGCTCGTCGGGCGCGCGTGGGTGGTGGTCGCTGTGGCGGCAATGATGCTGGCCGGGACGGCTTGTTCCAAAGTCCGCCCGCAATACAAGGCTTTTTACATCAACTCCTATCACCTGGGTTATGCCCCCAGCGATGAGGCCATGGACGCCATCCGCAAGATCCTCAACACCGCCGGCGTCCAGCTCGAAGTCTTTTTTCTTGACGCCAAGCGCCACCCCGAGACGGACGAAATCTTGAAGCGCTCCGCGGAGGCCCTGGATCGCATCCAGAAGTTCCGCCCGGATGTCTTGATCGCTTCCGACGATGACGCCGTGAAGTACGTCATCGCCCCTCACTTCCGTTCCGGTCCCATCCCGGCCGTCTTTTGCGGCGTCAACTGGTCCAGCGAACCCTATGGCCTCCCCAGTGAAAACGTCACCGGCATGATCGAAACGGTTCCCGTTGAGGCGGCTCTGAATGATCTGCGCCGGTCCTTTCCCAAGATGCAGAAACTGCGGATCCTCTCCGAGGATTCCACTTCGGAGCGGAACAACCGCGCGCTGCTCGATCCGCTCTACCGGCGGTTGGGCTTCGAGCCGAGCTACGCCCTCGTGGCCGACTTCGCTTCCTGGAAGAAAGAGTTCGTAAAGGCTCAATTGGAGGCCGACGTCATCTATCTGCCGACCATGGGCGCGGTGGCAGGCTGGAACGAGGCGGAAGCCAGGCAGTGGGTCGCCCGGCACATCCGCAAGCCGGTGTTCACTTGCGACGACTTCATGATGCCATACGCGGCTTACGGCCTGACGAAGGTCGCCCGCGAGCAGGGCGAGTGGGCCGCTACGGCGGCTCTGAAGATTCTGCGCGGCGCCAAGCCGCGCGACATCCCGCTTGCGTCCAACCAGCGGGTTCGCTGCTTCGTGAATCCGGAATTGAGCGAGAAGATCGGTTTCCATCCGCCCGACGAGCGCTCTTGCGAGGGTCGCCAATAGATTCTTGCCGGCGCGGTTGCCAGGCGCCTCCCCGCCGGTCTCAGCGCCCCAAATTCAGCCCAGCGGCCGCGGGCCCGCCAACCCTCTACTTCCAGACCAGGGTTGGGGCGGGCAGAGCGGTCTTCGATGTGATCGCTCGGCCCAGCCGGGAAGGACGGACCGGCGCCGGCTCGATGATCAGCTCGGGCAGATTGTAGGTCAAGGTGCACGATTCGTAGAACGACGGATCTTTTTGGGGCATCACGAACGGCTTGTGAGCCTGGCCGTTGCGGTCAAAATAGCTGAAGTAGATCCGCGCCAGTACGCCCCCTTCGCGTTTGCTGGCGAAGGCGATCCAGCGCCCGTTGCTCGACCAGCAGTGCCAGGAATCGCTCCACTTGCTGTTCACGGCCGTCAGGGGTCTCAACTCACCGTTCCCCGTGTCCATCACGTACAGGTCAGACGACCACTGATAAATCGGAAAATTGCCGTGGTGCGAAAGCGAGAATAGCAGCCAGCGGCCATCCGGCGACTCTTTTGGCTGCGCCGCGCTCACGCCGTGGCGCGCCGCCGAGAATACGAATTCCCTCTTGCCCCACGTGCCGCTCGCTGCGTCGTAGCGGATGCGCATTAGATCGTATCTCACCTCATAAAGCTGCGTGATGGGCAGTTGCGGCGCGCTCGAAAAGTACAGAGTCCGGCCGTCTGCCGACCAGGTGGGCCAGGTTTCGCGCCGCTCCGGATCGGCAATGTCGCGGGTGGTCACAACCCGGTTCGATGCCGTGTCGTAAATCGCGAGGTCCGAATCTTCGTCCCACACATCGCGGTGCTCGCCGATGGTGTGCGACAAAGGCATAACCTTGTTTACCGAGTAGGCGATCCATCGTCCGTCCGGGCTCCAGGCTTGGTAAGCCGCCGGAGCCTTGCTGAAGCCCGACGCGACGGTGTCGACTCTTTGCGGCGCTCCGTCCTTAATCACGACCATGGGCCTGCCGAAGCTGGCGCTGCGAATTTGGAGGCTCATTCGGTCCGGACGGTTGCGGCTGAAACTATGGCAATTCACGCACCCGTCCCACCCGATGCTGAAGTTTTGGTTTTCGATGAGGGGCTGCTCTGTGAATCCTTCCAGGTTGCGCTGATAGATTCCCATACTTACCCAAAAGTGATCCACCGGTGGGATGAGCCGGTACACAACGTAGCGATCCAACTCCTCATCCGCAACCCCGAGGCGTACAGGATCGAAACTGCGGCAGGCGCCGTCTTTGTCCTGGGCTTGAATCGTCAGGCGCAGCTCAGCGCCGCGGTTCCGCATAAGCAACTCCTTCCAAGCGTCCGCCGGCCACAGGATCCTGCCGTCGCGGCTCAAGACTTCGATAGAACCGCCTCTTTGGCCTTCGATCCGTGCGAGGAATCTTACTCCCGATTCTTTGATCTTGAGATTGAGCGGCGCAATGTTCGGAGGGATGATCGCTTCGTCATAATCCGGATAGAGCGCCGGGCGGCGCGCCACCGGTTGCGCCGCCTGCGGCCAAGGGGTCTGACACGCGGTCAGCGCGAACAGGAGAAGCAGTACGAGGGCTCGGAAAATTCGGCCGGGATTCACAAGCGGCGGCTTCACCGCGGGTTTTCCTTGTGCTGCGGCCGTGCGGCTCGGGCCTGAAAGGGCGGCCCGGCTGCGGTTCGGCCGAAGATATAAAAGAACCAATACGTGTCTCCGTATCGGGGCGCAAGAATCTCCCAGGCGTCCTCCGGGGGACCCTTCTCGACCCGCGTCCATAGAAACACAAAATTCTGAAAGCGCGACTCAATGTGGCGCTGGATCGCCGATCCGTCGATGCCCGGCGGCAGCGAACCGACCACATTCCTGTAGCCGACGAGCGCCTCCTGCACGTGCACCGGCAGATCGCGATAGAAATCCTTCAGCCGGGGCGTTATTCGGGCGAGGCCCTCCATGTCGAAGGTGAGCAAGTAATGGGCAAGAAGGTACTCAAACGCCATCCGGTTTGACGGATTGGCTGCGAGGCACTGCTCGAGAACCTGCTCCGTGGTCCAGGTTCCAATGTAGTCCCGCTGGAGCATCAGCGGGCGGATGCGGGCAACGAAGGGGTCGGCTTGCATGCTGGGGTCCTGATCGAGCGCCTCGAGGTAGCGCCGCGCCCGCGCCGCCTGGAAGGGGACCTTTTCCAGGGCGTGGAGAAAAGTCCTAGCGGCATCCGGATTGCCGTTCAGGATGTAGATGAGCGCCATCCCTTCGAGCACGCGGGGCGTTTCCCCTTCGGCCGTCAGAGCCTCATGCGTCCAGCGCTGCGAATCATTCACCCTGCCGAGTTCCAGGTTTACAATGCTCCGCCAGTGCGCTGCCGCCGGGAGCGTGTCATAGATGGGGTCCCGCAGAAGCAGGGCCTCGGAAGAGGCCTGCTGCGGATAGTGGAACATCTCTTCGAGGAGGCGCCCCCTGCGGGCCAGCGCGTACAAGCTCAAGAACCTTGTTGTTTCGCTGTCGTCCTGCAACTGCGCCAGCACGGCTAGCGCTTTCTCCATTCGTCCTTGATGGATCAAATAGTCCGCATAGACCCATCCCGGCCTTTCGAAAGGAAAAGCGGCCAGGCGAGCGGTCAACAACGCGAGTGCCGCAATGCCCGCCGCCTGCGTCGCGCGCCGCAGAGGAGCCTTAAGACGGCCGCCGAGGCGAAGCCTGGCTGCAACGAAGGCGGCCGCCGCCAGCACAGGAACATACAGATACATGGCTACAAGGAGGCCGTTGGCGAGCCGCCCGTACTGCGGCATCCTCATCCAGCGAAGGTAGCGGCCGGCAATGTCGGGCTCGTAATAGACATAGCTCATCCCGTACGGGACCGCCGCGGCGAAGGCAAGCCATGCCAGGCCCCATGCCGGACGCCTCCGCGCAAGCAACTCAAAAAGGGCGCACATCACGCAAAGGTAAAGAAAACCCGACGCCAGCAGGTAGTACACAGGAATGGATGCCAGAAGAAACAGGATCACGACCGCCCGCTGCGCCCAGAGGCGGCGCGGTCTTATGGAGAGGGCCATATAGAGCCAGGCGGCCGCGAGGCCGGCCACCATCGGCAGGATAAACAGCACCCCGATGTGACGGCCGGCAAGAATCAAGATGAGGAGTGGGAACCCAGCCGCAAGCCACTGGCAGGATCCCGGCGAGAACCGCCGCAGGATGCCGCGCGCAATCAACCAGGCCCCAACGGCGAGGAGAGTAAACGCCAGCACTCCGGCCCAGTGACGTGAATAGCTCTGACTAAAGAAGTTCGCGAGGTATTCGACCGGCCCTCCCGCGAAACGCGAATACCGGCGATAGAAAGCCAGGCCGCTCAGAAACGGCGCCGGAAAGCGGTGCGCCAGGTATCCAACCTCCATGAGCGGCCACAGAGCGCCATACAGGAGAGCCACCCCCAGCAGAGAACGAAGATGGATTCCGTACGATTTGACACTACCGCACCGCATCAATCGCTCCTGGCCATTAGGCGAGGACCCGGCCGCTGCCTGAGCCGATTTGAGACAGAGGCCACCGAATCATGTCATCACGAATCGCAACACGAGTCAATTAAGAAAGGCGTCCGGCGGTCACGGAAGGTCCCAGGGTGCTGTCAACAGCGAGCACCATCGTCCGCGAACCACCGCCATCCGACCTGCAAGCCATCCTGCAAGGGGCGGCCTTAACGCGGCTTGCAGAACGAACTGTCTGACAAGTCCGCCGCCTGTACTCCAGCCACATCCCGTTGACGATATGATTTCGTAGTCTGGAGGACGACATGCGACGATTGTGGCTGTGGTTCGCGGCGGCGAACGTCCTGGGTCTGTCCGTAGGCTCGGCGGGATTCGCCCAACAGCAGCGAGACGTGATGGCCCAAGCCTTGCTCGGCTCGCGTATGCAGCGCACCGTGACTCTGCTGGCGGCCAGCACGCCCGAGCGGCGGCACCCGGTGACGATCCTGGTCTACGGGCAATCCATCACTGCCGGTTTGACGCGCTCCCGGCTGGAGCAAGCCCTGCGTGAAATGTTCCCGCACGCGGAACTGAACCTCCTCAACAGGTCCATTTCCGGCTTCTCGGCTTCGCAGCTCGTGCGCTCCGCGGCCAACGACCTCTATCCTCTCTACCCTGATCTGGTCATCCTCCACGATTACGGCGCTGCCAGGATCGAATTCGAACGGATCGTCGAGAATATCCGGCGCTACACCACCGCCGAGATCCTGCTCATGACGCACCACATCAGCAGCAACCCCTCCGAAGACAAGCGTCGCAGCGACGACCGGGAATCGGAAGCGATCCGGCTGGTGGCCCAAAAGTACAACTGCGAACTGGCCGACATCCGGTCCGAATGGCAAGCCTATCTTCAGGCGAATAACTTGAATCCGCAGGACCTGCTGACCGACACAGTCCACCTCAACGCCAAGGGCTTGGATCTGATGGTGGACCTTCTGCTCAAGCATTTCCGGTGGAGCCCATACACGCCCAACGACTGGATGAGAACCGTCCGCACCTATGAGGCGCAGCGGTTTTCGGATGAGGGGCGCGCCGACGGGGTGACTTTCACCGGCAAGCCCTGGCGGTTCCTCAGCTCATGGGCGATCGGAGAAGACCCCCAAAGCGCCCTGCGGCTGGCCTTCCACGGCAACCGGATAGACTGCGTGCTGGGATTCCTTCCAGGACTCAAGCCGGGGACAGCCTCGGTCCGCATCGACGGCAAGTCTCCTTCCTCCTTCCCCGAGCTATGGGCCCACACAATCCCCTCCTCCTCCTGCGGGACCCCGTGGCAGCCGGCCGTGCGGCGCGTCAGCCACCGGGCGCCGCTCCTCCCTGAAACCTGGAAGATCATCTTTCGGGAAATCCATCCGGATGCCTCGCGCTTCCGCTTCGAAGTCCATGGCTCCCGCACCGGCTTTGACGGGCGCGGCGAGTTCGATGGAGCGAAGTACCAATACGGGCCCTATGGAGACATCCTCGACTACACGGGCCCAGACCCTTATCCCGACGTCTTCGTATCCCACAGCGGCCGGGTCGTCATCGACCATCGGGACTTCAAGATCCCTTGGTCCGCCACCTACAGCAAGAAGACTTGTCCGGAAGGATTCGAAGCCACGTGGGAGTCCATTCCCCTATTCACCGAAACGCTCACCGCTCCGGCCCATCCCCAGCCGGGCAAGGTCCACCTTGTCACGCTGGCCAAAGGGCTAACCAACGGACCCCACACCTTGGAGATCCTCCCCAACGGCGACGGGGCGGTGCCCATCGAAAGCATCATCGTGCACGAACCGCCGCTAAAGTAGCGCCGCAAGCGAGTTGTAAAAATTTACACGACCGAAAGGCGGACCTGCACTATACTGGTGCCTGAACTGGGATTCACATTACAAACTCAGAGAGGGGCATTTCGGATATGAAGAAATGCGATGTGTGTTGTATCGCTGCCTTGGCGCTGCTCTTGAGCGCCGGTTGCGGCCAGGGGCCGGGAACCGGAAAGGCGCCGGACCGCGCGGCCGAACTCCAGAAGATCGACGGGCTGCGCAGCCGGTTTGTTGCTGCCTACAACTCCGCCGATGCCGCGGCCGCCGCGGCTCTGTACACCGATGACGCCGTCATGCTGCCCGCCAACGAACCCGCAGTGGAAGGCCGGCAGGCTATTCAAGAATCGCTCCGGCGCGAGCTCGGGCAAGGCCCCACAAAGATCTCCATCACGCCTCAGGAGACCGAGATCGCCGGTGAGTGGGCCTTTGAACGGGGTCAAGCCGTGATCACCACCACGCCAAAAGGGGCAAAGGACGCGGTCGAGCTTTCCGCCAAGTACCTGGTGATTCTCCGCCGCCAGCCGGACGGCGATTGGAAGATTCACCGCGACATGACCAACCTGGACACTCCTTCGCCCCAAGCCGCTGGCGGCAGCCAGGTAAGCAAGAAATAATGACCCTCACTGGCCTTGCCGGAAGTAGCGGTCCGGAAGCAGGCGCCATATCAGAAACATCGACAATGGGTGCATCAAGCCCGCCAACAGAAATATGGGCGCGTAGCTGAAACGGGCCACCACCCATCCCGTGCCCATGTTGGCCAGCATTCCGCCGACGGCCCCGCCCATCCCGGTGAACCCTGTGGCGGTGCCGACCTCGCCGCCCCGGAACAGATCGACCGGCAGTGACTGGAGGTTGGCCACCCAGAAGGCATGGCCCAGGGTCATGCAGCAGGTGGCGGCGATCGCCATCCAGACTTCAGGAACCAGCGGGGCGGCGATGGCGGCGGGCATCACCGCCGCGCCCAGCAACATGACGAACTTCCGCGCGCGGGGAAGCGGCCATCCGGCCCGCATCAAACGGCCGCTCAGCCACCCGCCCAGCACATAGCCGATGTCTCCAAACAAAAATGGCACCCACGCGTAGCGGCCGATCATCGCCAGGTCAAAGGCGCGCTCCCGGTGCAGGTACTCCGGGAGCCAAAAAATCACAAAGTAGATCACCGGGTCGGTGAAAAACCGCGCCACGAGCAACGTGTAGCAGCCGCGGTGAAGAAGGATCCTCCGCCAGTCCACCTTGGCGCCCGCCGCCGGAGCAGCCTCCGAGGGCGGCTGCACCTGCCCTCGGATTTCCTCGTACTCTTCCGGCCGCAGCCAGCGGTTCCTGTGCGGAGGCTGGTACAAAATGAGCCAGGCGACCAGCCACAACAGCCCGGCTGCGCCCGTGAACACGAAGGCCATGCGCCAGCCGTACCGCAGCGTGAGGAACGCCACCACCGGCGGCGCCAGCATCGACCCGAACGACGATCCCGCGTTGAAGATTCCGATCCCCAAGGCGCGTTGATGCGGCGGAAACCACTCGCCGACCGCCTTGGCCGCAGCGGGCCAGTTGCCGGGCTCGGCCAGCCCCAGCAAGAACCGGCACGCCGCCAGGGACCACTTGCCGCTGGACAATCCGTGCAGCATCTGCGCGATGGACCAGCCCGAGATGAAGGCCGCAAACCCCCGGCGCGTGCCCAACCGGTCGACCACGTAGCCCGAGCCGGCGTACATGATCGCGTAAGCCAGCAGGAACAGAGTGACCACGTGCGAGTAGTCCTCTTCGTTCATGCCGAACTCGCGCCGCACCTCGGGCGACACCACCGAGAGCGTGAGCCGGTCGCCGTAGTTCAGCGTCGTCGCCAGAAACAGCATGGCGGCGATGATCCAGCGCAGCCTGGGGATGTGCAACGCCATCGGCTTAGACCATCAGGGCGCCGCCGTTGACCTCGATGGTCTGGCCGTAGATGTACCGCGCTGCGTCCGTGCACAGAAAGACGATGACGTCCGCGATCTCCTCGTTGGCGCCCAACCGCCCCACCACAGTGGCCGCCGCCATCCGCTCCAGAGCCTCCCGCGTGGAAAACTGCTCGTGGAAATGATTGTCTACCGCTCCGGGGCTGACGGCGTTCACGCGGATGCCATGCGGGGCCAGCTCCTTGGCCAGCCCCTTGGTGATGCCGTTCACCGCAGCCTTGGCGGCCGCGTAAATCGTCGCCCCGGGCCCGCCGCCGTTCCGCGCTGCAATCGAGCTCACGTTGACGATCACGCCGCCGCCCCGCCCCATCATGGCCGGGACCACCGCCTGGGTAATGAACCAGAGGCTCTTCACATTCAAGCGGATCACCGTGTCGAACAGCTCCGGCGTGAACTCGGCCAGCCGCGCCCGGCGCACCAGCGAGCCGGCGTTATTCACCAAAATGTCAAAGCCGGGTGCCTCCCTTCGGATGGTTTCGGCCAGACTCTGAATGCCCGCCTCCGTGCTGAGGTCGGCTTGCCATGCGGCCGTCTCCGCGCCGGCGGCGCGGATGGCGTCCATCGTCTGGCGTGCGCCTTCCTCGTACGACCCGTAGTGAATGATCACACGCCCGGCCCCTGCGCGGGCCAAAGCGATGGCCGTAGCCGCGCCGATCCCGCGCGAAGCGCCCGTCACCAGCGCTGTCTTTCCCTCCAATTCAGATCTCATAGTCTTAGTATCCGGGGCCCCTGGCAATCGCGTCTAGTACGCGCTGCACCAAATCGGGAGAACCGGTAAACAGTGCGTCCGGAACACTGCGGTAGCTCATCATCTTGCGGAACAGTGTGTCCTCCAGCCGTGAATCGATGCCCCAACCGGCCAGATACTGAAGCCGCAAATCGCGGTCGCGGTTGATCTCCGCGCCCCGGAACCAGGGCGCCAAGTCGTCCTTGCGCCCGGCGTAGGTAGCGAAAAGCTCCAGCGGCGAAAAGACGCCGATCCCACGCAAAGATTCCACCACCGGAGCATGATCCGGCCGGTTCAGCCGCTCCATGAGCTGGTCCAAGTCGATCCGCAGCGGCTCCACGTGGCCCACGAACACCATGTCGTAGCCGCGCCCATCCACCGTATTGGCCCACACGGTCCCATGCGGGAAGGCCTCGAAAAACGTGGCCAGCTCGCTCCGCACCGTCCTCTCGTCGCTCTCATACAGCGGCACATACAAGCTGAACACGCCGCCCGGATTCAGCCGCTTCTTCACGGTTTCGAAGTATTCCAGCGTGTACAGCGAAGCCGTGCCCTTGGCGAACACATCGAGCGGGTCGGAGGCGATGATGTCGAACTTCTGCGTGGTGGTCAGCACGTAGTGGCGCGCGTCGTCGAAGACGATCCTGGTGCGGGGATCATAAAACACGTTGTAGTTCTCGTGGGCGAAGAACCGCGAGGTGATCTTGGGCACAATCGGCTCAATCTCACAGATGGTGATCGTGCGAATGGACGGGTAACGCGTCAGCGTGCCCGCCGAGACGCCGGCTCCGAAACCGATGTTCAGCGCGGAGCGCGGGTTTGGATGCAGGAGCGCCGGCAGATGCCCCACCATGCGTTGCAGCTTCATGTCGAAGCTGGTGTTGGTGGCCTGCACGTGGCCGTTGACGCAGAACTCCAGCGTTCCGTCGGGCCACCGGGTGATCACCACCGAAGAGTTGCGGCCTTCCTCTACATGGATCGCCTGCGATTGGCCGAGCATCTTGGCGATGCGGCGGCCGTAAGCGATCGCTTCCGGGGGCATGGGACGGACCGTGGAGGCTAGCACCACCGCCAACCCCAGCGCCAGCGTCAAAACCACGGCGGGCGCCTTAGCGGTGTGGTTCCAGGCCCAGGCACCCAGCAGCAACAGCGCACCGAAGGCCGAGACCAAGATCATCGCCTGCTGCGATTTCTGCGTCCCGATCCAGGGAATGAGCGCCAGGCTCACGCTCAGGGCGCCCACAATCGCCCCAACCGTGTTCGAGGCGTAAACCGCTCCCACGACCCTTCCTGGATCCCTTCCCGGCGAGGCTGCGGCCGCCAACGCCAGCGGGAAGCTCGCGCCCCAAAGCAAGGTCGCCGGCAAGGCGGCCCAAAGGCACCGCACCAAATCCAACTGGAGCGTATACCACGGGCTGGAAGCGAGCATGGGGTCCACGGGCCAGTAAGGCAGGGAGCTGGTGATGATCCAGGCGGTCCAGGCGACCCCTCCCGCCGCCAGCATCTGCGACCAGCCCAGGGCCAACCGCGGGCGCACGATGCGGGCCAGCCACGCGCCGCCCCCCGCGCCTATCGCGATCCCTGCCAGGAACACCGCCAGAATGATGGAGAAGACGTACACCGTGGTTCCGAGCAGCGTCGCCAGCAGCCGCGTCCAAATGACCTCGGCCCCGAGCGCGGCCGCACCCGAGATCCCAATGGTCACATACACCGGCCAAAGGGGTTCCCCGCTGGCGGGCGGATCGGAGGCCGCCGGCTCTGCGGCCGCTGCCTCCGCCGCGTGCTCCACCTGAGCCGGAGCCCTTGAGGCGAGCAGGTAGCTGATGGCCGCCACCGTCAGATTCAGAGCCGCCGCCACGAACGTCGCGGTGACCGTGTTGTGAAGGCGCAGCAAATAGAATCCTGCGGCCAGGCAGCCGAGCACGGCCCCCGCAGTGTTGGCTCCGTAAAGCAGACCCCACCAGGAGGCGCCCCGCGGGCTGGACTGGATCCAGCGGGAGATCGCCGGCAAGGAAGCGCCCATCAAGATCGTCGGTGGCAGCAGACAGACCGCCGCCACAACACCGCGCAGCAGCATTCCCGGCAGTCCGCGGCCTACCGCTGCAATGTAGACGCGGTCGATCAGCGGGATGATAACCAGCGCCAGCAGCCCGCAGACGGCGATCCCCGTCTCGATCAGTGCAAATACCTTCAATGGATGGAGCCGCGCCGGACGGTAGCGCGCCATCGCCAGGCTGCCCAGGCAAAGCCCTCCCATGAAGGAGGCCAACAGTATCCCTAGCGAGACGGTCGTCGCTCCCAGGGCGAGTTGAAGAAGATGGTACCAGACGACTTCGTAAATCAGGGCTGCGCAGCCGCTCGCTCCCAGCAAGAGCACTAGGGCCGGAAGCAGGCTTGCGCTCCGCGATTCGAGCCCCGTTTCCAGATTCGTTGTCATAAGTTTCAAAGACGTAGCCGGCGCCGCAAAAGTGTCGCCTCAGGCCCAGTCGGTAGACCAGCGCACTGGCTCAACTTTGCGCACAATAAACAGATACGACATCGAGCCGATCAGCAACACCACGGCGCAAGCCACGAACGCCAGATAGAACTTTCCAGTCGCCGCCACGATGAAGCCGGTCACCGCCGGCGCGATCACGCCCGACATGTTGCCCGCGCAGTTCTGGAATCCAGACCATTTGCCCGCCGCCGAAGGCCCCGCCAGCGTCTGCGTGATCGCCCAAAGGTTCGAGGAGTAGATCCCATACAGAAATCCCGCCAGATGCAGCACGAACATCGCCTTCCATTCCGTGGTGAGCAACGGCACCAGCACGATGATCGATGCGCCCGCCAGGCCGGTGGCCGCAAACCCCAGCCGGATCTTGCTCACCGACCCGCCGCGCCGGATCCACCGGTCGGAAAGCCAGCCCGCCGTGATGGCCGAGGCGGCGATCACGATGAACGGCATGGATCCGAGCACGGCCATATGCTGCATGCTGAACTTGCGTTCCTCCACCAGATACGACGGAAGCCAGGTGACCAGGAAGTACCAAAAGTAGTTCCCCCCGAAATGCGCCAGCGAGCATCCCCACAGGCCTCGCACGCGGACGATCTCCAGTAGCGATGGAGAAGCGCTACCGCTCTTGACGGCATGCGCCATCCGGGTTTCCTTGCGCGGGGCCCAAAACGCCCAGGGGATCAACCACAACATGCCGCCCAAGCCCAGCGAGAGGAAGAAGACCCGCCAACCGAGCTTGTCCACCAGCAGAGCGCCCACAAGCGTCCCCAGAAATGGCCCCATCTTCGAACCCGCATCGATCAAGGCATTCGCCAAAGCCAGGCGGCCTTGCGGGAAATGATTCGCCAGGATGTTCGAGTAGGCAGGATAGGCGACCGATTCCCCAACCCCCAAGATCAGGCGAAACATCAGCAGCATCGTAAAGCTGGTTACCAGACCCGTCGCGGCGGTGGATAGCGACCACACGGCGTAGCAGATGGCGAAAGTCCAGCTCACGTTGAACCGGTCTACCAGCCACCCCGCCGGAATCTGAAGCGCCGCGTAGGTCCAAAAGAAGGCCGACAGCAAAATCCCCAATGCCGCCGGAGACAGCCCCAGTTCTCCGCGGATCTGCGGCGCGGCCACCGACAGGTTCGCCCGGTCGATATAGTTGATCCAAACAGAGAGGACCAGCAGCGCCAGCATTTTCCACTGCGCCGCCGTCACCTTATCTTGAATGGCTTGGCTCACGCACTTCACCTCATCGCATCGCATGCAGTTTGGCCAATTGTAAAACGCCCGCGGCCTCCGGCACAAAATCGCAGTTGTCCCGTTGTCTCGGCCTGCTTCATGAGAGCGCGGCCTGTCCCCCCTCCCTCTTGCATAGGAGCAGGCAGCCAATGCGTCTATAATCGAAACTAGCCTTGCGCTGCTCGCCTGAGACGCACGCGGAGGCCGCCTGTTTGCCGGTCTTTTGACTGGACCGATGGAGCCGACACCGACCCTGCACAATGCCGCACCTCATGCCCGTGGTCTTCGCACGCGGCTTCGCCAATTCTTCTGGCGGCTTTCGCTCTTGCCACGGCGGATTCTGGGAGACCGGTTGCTGGGGAAGGTTCTCTTCCACTCGCGTCTGTTCTCTGGGAACGAAGTCCTTTTTTGCGGCTTGCTGAGCCCCCAAGAACGCCGCTTCCTGTTTGATCCCGGCTTCTACGCAAGTCAGTACCTGGGCGCGCTCGACGGCAGGAAGGGCTTGGCCGCTCACTTCCTCGCCTATGGCCTCGACGAGCACGCGTGGCCCAGTCCGCTGTTCGACCCGGACTACTACCGCCGCACCTATCCCGATGTCGCGGCCAGCCGCATCAATCCTCTCACCCACTACGTTCTCTTTGGCGCACGCGAAGGCCGCAATCCGCATGCGTTGTTCGACGCCTCCTTCTACGCCTCGCAAGCCGCCCGGCAGGGCGTGGCGGTCTACAACCCGATCTGCCATTTCATGACGGAGGGACGGCGCCGGGGTTGGCGTTGTCACCCGTCCGCGCCTAACCACGCCTACGCCGGCCCCTTCGACGTTCTCTGCGAGACCGCAGCGTTCGCCTCTCAGCCCTTGGCCTACAAGGCCGAATCCGCCTATTGGCCCGGAGTCCGGACCTACGAACCCGCCCGCAAGTTTTTCTCTAGCTTGGAAGAGGAAGCCGCCGCCTTTCCTCAAGTCGAGCGCGAGCGTTGTTTGCAGGACCTGAAAAGCCACCCTCACATCACAGTCGCCGTACCCGTTTCGGGCTCGGGCTTGCGGCGCGTGGAGCGACTGTGCGGCTCCCTGGCGCGCCAAATCTATCCACAATGGGACGCCATCTTCGTGGATGTTGCCGGAGCCTGCCCTGACCTCGTCCAGCGAGTTCAGCGCGCTTCCGTGGACTTCCAGGACCGCTGCAAGGTCCTTTCTTTGTCTGCACCGGAAGGGCGGGCAGCCGCTCTCAATGCCGCATTCGAAGCCGCAGGCGGGGAGTTCGTCTGCACTCTGGAGCCGGAGGATGCTTTGGCGCCCCACGCCCTGCTCGAGGTGGCGCGGGCGATCGAACAAGACCCAAGCGCGGACGCCGTCTACACCGATTCGGACCTCTTGGACACCCGCGGCAGGCTTTCCGGTCCGGTCTATAAACCCGCCTGGTCACCGGAATACTTCCGGCACACCGATTATGTCGGACGCCTGCTGGCCTTGCGGCGCGAACGGGTGCACGAGTTGGGAGGATTCAACCCAGCCTTCGACGGCATCGAGGAATACGAGCTCCTCCTCAGGCTCAGCGAACACACTCCCCGGATCCTGCACGTGCCCGTCATTGCCTGCCATTGCGGCTTGCCGGAAGATTCCCCTGCCGGAGCTCCGGATGCCGCCCCCCATCTCACGGAGCGCCAAGTCAAGGCAGTGGCGGAACACCTGAGCCGCTGTGGCATTGATGCCGAAGTCCGCCCGGATCCCGTGCGCCTGATGCAAGTCTATCTACAACCGCGCCTGAATTCATCCGGTCCCCTTGTAAGCATCCTGATTCCCACGCGCAACCAGGCTGCCCTCCTGTCTCAATGCCTGGAGAGCATCTACCAGAAGAGCACTTACCGGCGTTTCGAAGTGGTTCTGATCGACAACGCCTCGGACGAACCGGATGCCCTGGCTTTATACGAGCGCCATCCGGTCCGTGTAATCCCTTTCCATGAGCCGTTCAATTTCAGCCGCGCGATCAATCTCGCCTTAGGCCATTGCGAGGGCAGCTATCTGCTGCTCCTGAACAACGACACGGAAGTATTGACTCCGGACTGGCTCGAACAGATGCTCTTTTACGCTCAGAGGCCGGACGTGGGCGCCGTAGGCGCGCTGCTTCTGTTCCCCGACGGGCGCATCCAGCACGTCGGCGTCGCCTTGGGAACGCGGGCCAGGCCCCATCACATCTTCCGGCTTGCCTCCGCCGCCGACTTGGAGAAAAGCGGCCTGGTCGGCCCCGTGCGCGAAGTCACCGCCGTCACCGGTGCTTGCCTGATGATCAAGCGCGAGGACTACGAGGAACTCGGCGGATTGCGGGAGTTCTATCAGGACATCTTTCAGGATGTGGACTTGTGCATGCGGCTCCTTCAAAAGGGCCGCCGCAATCTCCTCAACCCGCGGGCGCGTCTGTTGCATCACGAAAGCGTCAGCCGCGGCGAGCGGCATGAACTGCGCGATTGTGTCCTGTTTGCCGAACTCTGGAAGAACGAGCTGGCAGCCGGCGACCGTTTCCTCAGAACGGAACTCGCCTGGCGGGCGGCGCGCAAAAGCTGAACCGCGACGACGGCGGCCGGCCGGCCTATGCCCGCTCCATGCCTAAGCCTTGTAGTCGGTGAACTGCCTCAGCAGAATCTCCGCCGTCCAGCCCGCCGCTTTGCTCACCACTTCAGGACACTTGCCGTCCACCTTGGGCCGGATGTCATTGCAGAGCACCCCACCCCAGGTTTCCACGAAGCGGTCCGCGAGCTCCAGGATCAGCTTGGACGCCAGCGGCGCTTTCCCCGCAAAGTTCGGCCGCGTACGCCCGCACATCAAGCCGATGGCCAGCCCTCCGCCGGTGAACGCGCCGCAGCTCGCGTTGCGGCTGCGCGTCGCGCCTCCGCTCAGTGGAGTAGCCGCCAAAAACACCAGGTCATCTTTCGGCACGAACGGTACGCTGTCTTGAATCGCCGCCAGCGAGGTCTGCGAGCAGCCGCCGTACTTGGCGTGATACTCCCGCCCCAACTCCTGCGCCTTGCGGATGATCCCAGCGCCCTTGCCCCCGATCGGGATGCGGTCCCGCTCGGTCCATCCTCCGGGCGGCGGCGCCGCCGGCGCCCTCTGGCAAGCGGCCGTGCATAGGCCCACCCCGGCGCATCGTGCCAAAAGGTGAAAAAAGTTTCTGCGATTCGATCTTGGTTCATCCATTGATGATTCCCTTTTCGGCCAACGGCTCATTGTAGAACGGCCCGCACAACGCCGGCGCGGCTCCCCGCAGCAGGGCATTCGGCAGTTTCACCACCAAACAGCTCCACGTCCCTGCTCGGAGCGGCTGAGGTACATTAATCACATGCTGAACCTGTCCCGCCGCGCCTTCCTGGCTTCTTCCGCGGTTGCGCTCGCACAGACGTCCCCGGCGCCGCCTGCCCGGAGGCTTCTCGAAAGCCGCGTCTCGGAGCAAATGCTGTCTCAAGTTCTCTGGCCCCGCGTCCCCTGGCGGCCGTATCCCACGATCGAGGACCGCCGCTTCTGGCAGGGGCTTCCTCCCGAAATCCGGAAAGCCGTATTGGACTCCGCCTCCTCGCAGCTCGGCACACCCTGGCCCGCATTGCCCGCCAGCGTCTTTCTCGACTACGCTAGAAACGGCAACCGCTCGCGCTTCGAAGCGCTCTCTTTCGCGCGCCGGAACCGCCTCCGCCACGCGGTCTTCGCCGAATGCATCGAAGCGCAAGGCCGCTTCCTGGACGAAATTCTCGACGGCATCTGGTTCATCTGCGAAGAATCCTTCTGGGGCGTACCCGCTCACGTCGGCGCGCAAAAGGCCGGCAACACCCTGCCGGATGTTACCGAGCCCATCGTCGATCTGTTTGCCGCCGAGACGGCCAACACTCTGGCTTGGACCACCTACCTGCTTGGCTCGCGCCTGGACGGCTTGTCCAAGCTGCTGCGTCCCCGCGTTGAGGCGGAGATCCGACGCCGGATCCTGGACCCCTGTCTGGTGCGGGATGACTTCTGGTGGTTGGGTTTCGCCGGAAACCGCAGCGTCAACAACTGGAATCCGTGGATCAACTCCAACTGGCTCGCCTGTGTGCTGCTCGTTGAGCCCAACCCCCAGCGGCGCACGGCCGCCGTGCACAAAATCGTCCGCTCGCTCGACCGCTTCCTCGACTCCTACCACGACGACGGCGGCTGTGACGAGGGGCCCAGCTACTGGTCGCACGCAGCCGCTTCCCTGTTCGACTGCCTGGAGCTTCTCTACTCCGCCTCCGGCGGCCGCCTGGACTTCTACAACATCCCGCTGGTGCGCGAGATGGGGGCCTATATCTACCGGATGCATATCGCCGGGGATTGGTATGTCAACTTCGCGGACGCTTCGGCAAGGATCCGCCCCAGCGGAAACTTGATCTGGCGCTTCGGCCGGCGAGTGAAAGATCCGCAGATGGAGGCGCACGGCGCATGGCTCGCCTCCCGCGCCGCCTCTCCCATGGAACGGTTCGACAGCAGCGGCATGCGGCGCGCTCTGGATGCCCTGGTGCATCTGAGCGAATTGAGCGCGCGAGCATCCTCCGCCCGTCCGCCCCTGGTTCGGGATGTCTTCCTCCCAGGCGTCCAGGTCGCCGTCGCACGCTTCGAACAAGGCTCCGAGCGGGGCTTCTACTTGGCGGCGCAAGGCGGCCACAACGCCGAGAGCCACAACCACAACGACGTCGGCAACTTCATCGTGTTCCACGACGGCGAACCGGTCCTCATCGACATCGGCGTGGAGACCTACACGGCGCAGACCTTCTCCCCCCGCCGCTACGAGATCTGGACCATGCAATCGGCCTGGCACAACTGCCCCACCATCAACGGCCAAATGCAGTCCGCGGGCCGTTCCTTCGAGGCGCGCAACTTCTCGGCGATCGAGGGCGGAGTCTCTATGGAGATTCAGAACGCCTACCCCGAACAGGCCGGCCTCCAGCGCTGGCTCCGGTCCGTGGCCTTGGACCGCGCCGCCGGCCGCATCGTTCTCCGCGATTCCCTCCGCCTGACCCGCCGCGAGAGCATCGAGTGGAACTTCATCACCAACCGCATCCCCCGCCTGGCGGCGCCGGGACGGATGGTTCTGGACGACCGCTTCGTGCTGTCCTTCGATCCCGCTCTGGAGGTGGTTTTCGATGAGCATTCCTCCGAGGACCCGCGCCTCCGCCCGATCTGGGGCCCGCGCGTTCGCCGAGCCCGGCTGCTTTTGAAATCGCCGCCCGCTCAGGCGAACTACACCTTCACCCTAAGCCTGGCTTGAGCCTTCTGCCGCGTGCCATCTAGCTTCCGGTGCGATTCCCAGGCGAGCCTTCCAAACCATAAAACCGATCGAAAAACCTCTTTTCCACGGGTCCGTCTAGCGGTAGAATAAAATTATGAGGGTCCGGCCAGCGGCAGCCCGGCCTAACCTGTTCGGCTGCGATTGACCTTCGCAGCATTTCCCACCTGTGTAGCTTCCCAAAGCAAGGAGGGTAAAGAAATGAACACGATTATGCTGGAAGTCCGCGCGGATCTGCCCCACATTATCACCCCCCTGCCGGGGCCCCGCGCTAAAGCCATCATTGAACGGGACCGGCAAGTGGTTTCGCCTTCTTACACCCGGTCCTATCCACTGGTCGCCGCTCGCGGCGAAGGCGCCATCGTCGAGGATGTGGACGGCAACCGCTTCCTGGACTTGAACGCCGGGATCGCGGTCGTCGCCACCGGCCATTGCCATCCCGAAGTGGTTCGGGCCATTCAGGACCAGGCCCAGCGCCTCATCCACATGTCCGGCACCGATTTCTTCTACGAGAACTTGGTGCAGTTGGCCGAGAAGTTGGCCGCCATCGCGCCCGGCGGCCCGCCCCGCCGGGTCCACTTTGGCAACTCCGGCGCCGAAGCCATCGAAAGCGCCATCAAAGTGGCCCGCTACCACACCGGTCGCGACAAGTTCATCGCCTTTCTGGGCGCTTTCCACGGCCGGACCATGGGCGCGCTTTCCCTGACCGCCAGCAAGGCCGTGCAGCGGCGGGGATTCGGGCCGCTCGTGCCCGGCGTCCACCACGTACCCTATGCCTATTGCTACCGCTGCGCCTACGGCAGGCAGCCCGAAACTTGCGCGGTGGAGTGCGTCAAGGCGATCGAAGAGCGCCTGTTCAAGACCGCCGTCCCGCCCGAAGAAGTCGCAGCCATCGTCTTCGAGCCGGTTCAGGGCGAGGGCGGCTATGTAGTTCCTCCGCGCAAGTTCTTCGACGAGCTTCAGGCCCTGGCGCGCCGGCACGGCATTCTGCTCATCGCCGACGAGGTGCAGAGCGGCATGGGCCGCACCGGCAAGATGTGGGCCTGCCAGCACTTCGGTCTGGAACCCGAGGTGCTGGCCGTGGCCAAGGGGATCGCCAGCGGTTTGCCTTTGGCGGCGACGGTGGCGCGCGCGGATCTGATGCAATGGCCTCCGGGCGCTCACGCTTCCACCTTCGGCGGCAACCCGGTCTCGGTGGCGGCTGCGCTGACCACCATAGAGCTATTGGAAAACGGCCTGATCGAACACGCAGCCCGCATCGGCGAGTTCATGCTGGACCGCATGAGCCATTGGCCCGCGCGCTTCCCGGTCGTGGGTCAGGTCCGGGGCTTGGGCCTGATGCTGGGCGCGGAGTTTGTGCGCGACCCGCAAAGCCGGGAACCGGCGCCGGAGCTCCGCGATCAGGTGGTCCGCCTCGCCTTCGAGCGGGGCCTACTCGCGCTCGGAGCCGGTCTGAACAGCTTGCGGCTGAGCCCGCCGCTGGTGATCACACGCGATCAAGCCGAGTTTGCGCTTGAGACCTTGGAGGACTGTATCCGCCGGGCGGCAGAGTTGTAGCTCACTCCGCGGACGCCCTCCAGGTAGCTCAAAGCAACTGCTTCATGCCAACTTTTTGAAGCAAAGGAACCAGTCTACGCAGCGGATCGAGGGGTCCTTCGATTCGACTCTCTCCTTGGCTGCCCCGCAGGAGCCGGGCGGAGGAACGATCACCTCTTCGCCAGGCTGCCAGTCGGCGGGCGTGGCGACCTTGTGCTGGTCCGAGGTCTGCATGGCGATGAGCAGGCGCTTAATCTCCTGCATATTGCGCCCATTCGTCAGTGGGTAGTAAAAGATGGCCCAGATTTTGCCCTCAGGATCGATGAGGAAAACCGCCCGGACCGCTTGGGTCGTGCTGGCCGATGGCTGGAGCATTCCGTAGAGCCTGGAAACTTCCATGGTCAAATCGCTGATCACCGGGAAGGTAACCTCGATGTTCTTCCAGCCCCGGAATTCAACCTTCTCTTTTATGGTTCGCAACCAGGCGATGTGGCTGTAAGTGCTGTCGATCGACAGTCCAAGAAGCTCGCAGTTCAGGGCGCGGAACTCTTCCTGCATGGCAGCGAAGGTCATGAATTCAGTGGTGCACACAGGCGTGAAGTCCGCGGGGTGACTGAAGAAGATGACCCATTTCCCTTTGTAGTCGTCGGGAAACCGGATCAACCCTTGAGTCGTTTCGGCCTGAAATGCCGGAGCGGGTTCTCCAAATAAGGGCAAACGCACTGCCGTTTCGGACATAGGAGTTCCTCCAAATGGTCGTTTGGGGTAATGTATCCTGCGTCAGTGTAACGTACACCCAAGGCAAACATCTTTCAAACTCACCCGGGGATGTGACGCCGCCAGTGCAGAGCCAGGCTGGAGAATCAAAGGAACGCGCCGGAACAGGCCGCGCTGCCCAAGTTGAGCCGGCCCCATTCTAAAATGCGGACCATGGAGCGCATTCCTTTCGCCGCCACAGCCGCGGGCGCGCGTTACGCCGGATTGGACCGCCTCCCGGCCACGGTCCTACTGGACAATGTCCGCAGCATGTACAACGTGGGCGCTTTCTTCCGCACCGCCGACGCCGCGGCGGTTGAACGCCTCTGCCTGTGCGGCATCACGGCGCACCCTCCCAAGCGCGGCGTCTCCAAAACCGCCTTGGGCGCCGAGGAAACCGTGCCCTGGGAATACGCCTGGGATCCGCTCCCAGTGGTGGACCGCTTGCGCGCCGAGGGACACCAGATCGCCGCTGTGGAAACCGCGCCCCATGCCATCGATCTGTTCGACTGGCAGCCTTCCTTTCCCGTGTGCCTGATCTTCGGGCATGAAGTGGACGGCATCCGTCCCGAGCTCAAGGAGCGTTGCGACCTCTTCGTTCAGATCCCGATGCTCGGCAAGAAGCACTCCCTGAATGTAGCCACCGCGGGCGGGATCCTGATGTTCGAGTTGCTCAGGAAGTACACACGGGCGGCGCGCCTTTCCCGCAGTCCGTACTACTAACCCACAGATTCTTCTCTCCGCGCAAAGATTTTCATGCCGCCACGGGAGCGACTTGCCGGCCAGACCCCAACCGCTGTCCCCGTCTCGTTGCGGCCCTCTCGCGTTGTGTTTTGTTTTCTCCGTGTCCTCTGTGCCCTCTGTGGTTTTCCTTCTCCGTCTCCTCCGTGGTTTGCCTTCTCTGGACGACTAACCCCTGAAATCTTCCCCGCGGGCGAAGATTTTCATGCCGCCACGG
>JAIMAR010000355.1 GCA_023511855.1 Bryobacteraceae bacterium | reverse complement strand
GGCGGAATAGAGCTCCAGACCCAGTTCGGTGAGAAGCTCCTCCTCCGACGCCGGACCCTGTCCCGCCGGGGAAGCCTCCTGCGCCCAGGCCGCGCCGATCAGAATGGGCAGGATGATCAGCCCCAGCAGCACCACGGCCAGCACCGCGCAGATGATCCGGATGGTCGCCGTATCCATCGCACTTCCTCCTTTCCTTCGAGAATTCCTCCGACCTCACATGTTGGCGATCATGGGGAGCACCTCCCGCAGGATGCGCACCGCCATGGGACCCACGGTCACCACGAACAGCGTCGGCAGAATGAAGAAGAAGATGGGAAACACCAGCTTCACGCCGAGCTTGGCGGCCTGTTCTTCGGCTTTCTGCCGCATTTGTACGCGCAGAAAATCGGAATGGGTGCGCAAGCTCTGTGCCACGCTGGTGCCAAAGCGGTCCGCTTGGATCAGCACAGCCACCAGCTTTTTGAGCTCTTCCACGCCGCTGCGCTCCCCCAGATGGCGTAGAGCCTCCGCGCGCCGCACCCCGGCTTTCATCTCCACGTTCACCAAGGCGAACTCGTCGCTGATATCCGGGTGGGCGATCTCCATCTCTTTGGCCGCCTGCATGATCGCCTGATCCAGTCCCAGCCCGGATTCCACGCAGATCACCAGCAGATCCAGCGCATCCGGCAGGCCCCGCCGAATGCGGCGCTGGCGTCGCTTGGCCTTCCAGTCCACCCAGGCGCCCGGCGCGGCATAGCCCATCACCACGGCGCCCCCGACCAGCAGAGGCAAGTTCTCCGAGCCCGGAGCCCAGGACTGCATCGCGACGTAAACCGCCAGCGGCACCACCACCGCCAGCAGCACGCGCGCGCCGTTCACCACTCGGGCCGCCCCAGGCTTGCGGTAGCCGGCCCGGATCAGGCGTCGCTCCAGCCGCCCGGCCTCCTTGCTGGGAGTCGGCACCGCCTCGCCCAGCCGCTTGAGCAGCTCGCGGAAAGCCAGGCTGGGATGGGTCGCCACCGGAGCGGTCTCAACGGCAGGTCCTGTCAGCCGCTCGATCACGGCCTTCGGACGCGCCCACAGCCGCAGCCCCGCCAGCGCGGTGAACGCCGCTACGAGAAAGAAAACCACCGCTGCGCCGGCCAGTTCCATCGCTCAGACCTCGATCGAGACGATCTTCTTGATGACGGCGTAGCCGATGATCTGCAAGCCCAGCGCCGCCGCCAGCATCATGCGGCCCGTTTCATCCGTGAAGAAAAACGTCACCCATTCCCGGTTGACCAGGAACATCATCAGCCCGACCATAACCGGGATCGCCGAAAGAGCGTAGCCTGTCATGCGCCCGTGAGCGCTCACGGCGCGGATCCGGCCCCGCAGCTTGAACCGCTCGCGGATCACATACGCCAGCTTGTCCAGCAGTTCGGCCAGGTTGCCGCCCGTGCGTTTCTGCAGCATCACCGCCGACACAAAAAACTGCACGTCCATCAGCGGCACGCGCTTGGCGAGCTTCTCCAAGGCCACCTCCAGAGGCAGGCCCAGATTGTGCTCTTCAAACGTCCTGCGGAACTCAGCCGCCAGCGGATCCTGGAACTCCTTGTGGAGCATCTCCAGAGACACCGAGAACGCGTGGCCTGCACGCAGCGAGCGGGCCACAAAATCCAGACTCTCGGGAAATTGCGCCTCGAACCGCCGCAGCCGCGACCGGCGCCGGCGGAGCACGTAGGCGAGCGGCAGCGCGCCGGCCAGCGCTCCCACCGGCAGCGCCAGCATCCGCCAGGCGGGAGCGACATACCAGATCGCGGCGAAGCCGGCCAGAAACAGTGCCAGCGAGCCGTGAATCATCCGCGCCACGTTCCACCGCAGGTCGGCCTGCTCGATCAGCAGCCCCAGCTTTTGATCCAGGCGGAAACGTTCCAGGATGCGCCGCACCAGCCTCCCCGTGTCAATGTCTTCCCGGGGCAGCAGCACCGGCGCGGCCGTCTTCTTGCTCTTCCGGGTCGGGGCGGCGCCCAGGCGGTCCTGGAACCGCTTGATCTCGGACTTGCGCCACAGTCGCGTCAGCAACCACCAGCACAACACCGCGCAGAGCCAGGAGGCGACGGCGGCCACCAGAACCGTCAGCATGGCCTTAAACCTCCACCACCTCGTCAAACAACTCCGGTCGCAGTCGGATGCCCGCCGCCAGCAGCCGCTCGTAAAACTTCGGCCGGATGCCGGTAGCCGCAAACCGCCCCCGCACGCGCCCCTCCGGCGTCAGCCCGAGCTTTTCAAACACGAACAGGTCCTGCAGCGTCACCACGTCCCCCTCCATGCCGGTCACCTCCGTGACGCTGGTCACGCGACGCGCCCCGTCGCTCAGCCGCGAGACCTGCACAAACAGCTGCACCGCGCTGGCGATCTGCTGGCGGATGGCGCTGAGCCGCATATTGGCGCTGGCCAGCGACACCATCACCTCCAGCCGCGAAATGGCATCCCGCGGCGAGTTGGCGTGAATCGTCGTCAACGAGCCGTCATGGCCGGTGTTCATGGCCTGCAGCATGTCCAGCGCTTCCTCGACGCGCACCTCGCCCACCAC
>JAIMAR010000354.1 GCA_023511855.1 Bryobacteraceae bacterium | reverse complement strand
CCGGGACACCATCCACGCCAAACCCTGGGAGCGCAACTACTACACTGGGTTGGCGGCCTACGCGGTCATCGCCAGCCTGCAGGAAGACCGCAACTGGATTTTGCCCCACCTCTACCTGCAGAAAGGTAACTTCTGGTGGGAAGGGGAAATGGGCATGACCGACCGCATCCGCTGGGTGGAGGTCAACCGCACCCAGGCCTTCGCCAACACTTCCGGGACCTCCACGGCCCTGGGGGAGGCGGTGGTCTTCGGGGATGAGGCGGTGGCCCTCATTGAGGTGGTTACCTGGCACCTCAGGGCCGATGAGAACTATCAGGGCGACTTCGGCCGCACCAAGGCCGCGGCCTGGTACGGCATCATGGCCTTCGGGTCGGTGTGGGACACCGCCAACGATGGCGAGGCCAAGATCATTCGGGTCTGCTCGCTGTAATCGGGGCAGAAAGGAGTATGAACATGAGCGGTTACGGGACTTACGACAAGTTCCCCCTGCTGGAGTCCTGGAAGGACGCCAGCCAGACGCCCATCGCGGTGAATGCCGCCGCTGGGGATAAATTTGTTTTCACGGCCCGCCAACCCATGACAGTGGTTGGGTTCGGCCTGGAAATCACCACCACCTACGCGGACATGGGCACCACGGCCCAGGTAGTGTCCCTGGACAAGCGGCCGACGCACAACAGCGATACTGGTCGCGAGGAACTGGCGGCCATCACCTTGGCCACCGGCTATGCCGATGGTCACGTCTATCGCAAGAGGTTCACCGCGGTCAAATTGGACGTGGGCCAGCAACTGGTGGTGAAGCAGAAGGTGCAGGGGGCCGGGGGCGGCGGCCTGGCTGGCAGCTGCATTCCCTTCATCCTCTGGTATCCACGGGCGGAAACGGCGGAAAATCAAACCTACCTGCATGATGTGTAAACCCAAGCGCGGGAGGGGCTTCGCCCCCTCCTGGGCCACAGCAAGGAGAGCGCTATGGCTGCTTTGACAGCTGATGACGTGACGGTGCAGCTACTGCCCGAGAACGTGGACTTCACCCATAGCCTTAGGAAGTTCAACTTAGTTTCCATCGCCTTCGGGGACGGCTCCAAGACCTATCCCTCCGGTGGGGTCCCCCTGCCGGACAAGACCAGTTTTGGCATGACGCGGGAAATCGCCGCCATGCTGCTGCTCCCGCCGAGCAACGGTTACGTGTACCGCTATGACCGGGCCAACCACAAGGTGCGGGTGTTCTTCTGCAATTACGACGCCGCGGCGGACGGCCCGTTGGCGGAAGTCGACACTTCTCATGCGCCCGCGGCCACCACACTGGAGGCCTTGGTATTGGGAGAATGAGATGCAACTGCTGCATACCGGGAACTACGGCACCATCGAAGTGGAAAAGAGCTGGGTGGAGGGCTCCCTGCACATCTGCAAGCTGGCGAACGGGGGCTATGCCTACGTCAGCGGCCTGCCGGTGACATCGGAGGCCGAACTAAAGAAGGCCATCCCGCCTGGTCCGGACCGGGACGAGGCCCTGAGCTGGCTGCACCGGAGCAGTGAGCCGGCGGCGCCTCCGCCCAAGCGCATGATCATCAACCCGGACGGCTCCTGCGCCTTCGATGACGGCTCGCCGGTGGAGAACGTCAGCGACATCCTGGCCCACATCCCGCCGGGGCCTTTCCAGGACGCGGCCTACAAGTGGCTCCAGGAGAAGCTGGAGAAGCAGAAGGCGGCGGTGGCCAAGGCCGCCAAGCCCGCGGGCATGGCCGCCAGGAAGGTGGCGGGCAAGGCGAAAGTGGCGGTAAAGGCATCAGCCAAACAGCCCCGGCCCCAGGAGACCGACCAGGTGGCCGCGGCTGAGGTGACTACGTGAGCCTATATTCGGATTCCGGTTATCTGTTGACTTGCAACTCCTGCCGGCTGGTGTACCGGCCCGACTCGGTGCTCTATCCCGACTCCGAGGAATACTGTCCGCGCTGCGGCTTCCGCCTGGCCGGCCGTTGAAGAGCGTGCCTTGGGCAACGCGGCTGCTCCCGCGGCCACGCGCACGCTGCCTCCCGACCTGCCCGATGATGAGGAGGAAGAAGTCGCCTTCCCGGCGGATGAGCGCTACGAGGAAATCAAGCGGGGCGACACCGACATCCACATCGCCGAGCTCCAGCGGCGAACGATGAAGGAGCTGATCGTCCTCGCCCGCAAGGAAGGGATTACCGATTACACGGGCCTGAAAAAGCAGGACCTGATCTTCAAGATTCTCAAGGAACGGACGAAGATCAACGGGTTGATGTTCGGCGAAGGCACGCTGGAGATTCTGCCGGATGGCTTCGGCTTCCTGCGCAGTCCCGACTACCACTACCTCCCCTGTCCCGACGACATCTACGTGTCCCCCAGCCAGATTCGCCGGTTTGGCCTGCGCACGGGAGCGACCGTCGCCGGGCAAATTCGCCCTCCCAAGGAAAACGAACGGTATTTCGCCCTGCTGCGCGTGGAAGCCATCAACGGGCAAGACCCCAACCTGCTGACGGAAAAAGTGTCGTTCGACGATCTCACCGCCAGCCAGATTCGCCGGTTTGGCCTGCGCACGGG
>JAIMAR010000353.1 GCA_023511855.1 Bryobacteraceae bacterium | reverse complement strand
ATACTAACCAGCTGTCCATCGCCTACGCCTTTCGGCCTCGGCTTAGGCCCGACTAACCCTACGCGGATTGACCTTCCGTAGGAAACCTCAGGTATACGGGGGGCGCGGTTCTCACGCGCCTTACGCTACTCATGCCGGCATTCTCACTTCGCTTCGCTCCAGGGCGCCTCGCGGCTACCCCTTCACAGCGGAAGCAAACGCTCCCCTACCGCCAGCAGCTCGAGGCTGCTGACCCACAGCTTCGGTGCCACGCTTAGCCCCGTTGAATTGTCGGCGCAGAACCACTCGACCAGTGAGCTATTACGCACTCTTTAAAGGATGGCTGCTTCTAAGCCAACCTCCTGGCTGTCTGAGCGATTCAACATCCTTTCACACTGAGCGTGGACTTTGGGACCTTAGCTGGTGGTCTGGGCTGTTTCCCTTTTGACGATGAAGCTTAGCCCCCACCGTCTCACTGCCAGGCTTTGTCCGACGGCATTCGCGGTTTGATAGGGTTCGGTAAGCGGTGAGCCCCCTAGCCCTTTCAGAGCCCTACCTCCGCCGGAGATCGCCTGACGCTGCACCTAAATGCATTTCGGGGAGAACGAGCTATCTCCGAGTTCGTTTGGCATTTCACCGCTACCCACAGGTCATCCAATAGCTTTGCAACGCTAGAAGGTTCGCGCCTCCATCCAGTTTTACCTGGACTTCACGCTGCCCATGGGTAGATCACTCGGTTTCGCGTCTACTCCACGCGACTATGACGCCCTGTTCGGACTCGCTTTCGCTGCGGCTCCGCAAGTCTCCTTGCTTAACCTCGCCACGTAGAGTAACTCACCGGCTCATTCTTCAATAGGCACGCCGTCACCCGCCTTGCGACGGGCTCCGACTGCACGTAGGCACGCGGTTTCAGGATCTCTTTCACTCCCCTCCCGGGGTACTTTTCACCTTTCCCTCACGGTACTGGTTCACTATCGGTCATCAGGGGTATTTAGCCTTGGGAAGTGGTCTCCCCAGATTCCCACGGGGTTTCACGTGTCCCGTGGTACTCAGGTACCGGCCGGCAGTCGCAGCAGGTTTCGTGTACGGGGCTATCACCCTCTCTGGCTGGCCTTTCCAGGTCCATTCTCCTACCCGTGCGATTGGTAACTGCACAATGGCCGGCCCTACAACCCCGGCAGGGCGTACCCTGCCGGTTTGGGCTCCTCCCCGTTCGCTCGCCGCTACTAGGGGAATACTCTCTTTTCCTCGGGGTACTTAGATGTTTCAGTTCCCCCGGTTCCCTCTCGCAGGCCTATGTGTTCAGCCTGGAGTAGCCCGGTTTTGCCGGGCTGGGTTACCCCATTCGGAGATCTCCGCTTACGCTTGCTTGGCAGCTAGGCGGAGCTTATCGCAGCCTTGCCACGTCCTTCATCGGCCCCTGATACCTAGGCATCCACCGCGCGCCCTTGGTAGCTTGACCTCCACCAAGACTCGGTCGGTATGAATTGCCCGGCCTCGATGGCGACGCTCGCGCGTGCCGCCGAGGCGATGCAGTATCTTCGCTCTTCAGTTCTTAAGGTGCGTGCTGCCCGTTGCCGGGAGCCCGGCTTCGCCGCCGGCCGCTGCCGTGCTGGCAGGGGCTGGATGCGAAACCTGTGTCGATCGCCTGGTGCCGCCGGGAGGCCGAACTGGCTGGTGGAGCCGAGGAGATTCGAACTCCTGACCTCCGCCGTGCAAAGGCGGCGCTCTCCCAACTAAGCTACGGCCCCTCCGGGTTCGAGTATGCCACGCCCGGCGCCCGGGGGTGAAGCGTTTGGCCGGGGTTTGAGCCAGGATGGTGGGCCATTCTGGACTCGAACCAGAGACCTCAGTCTTATCAGGACTGCGCTCTAACCAGCTGAGCTAATGGCCCCCGGGTACGCGGCCAGTGCACCTTCGACACCTGGATAGCGGACGAAAGACGGCTGCTGGGCGCCGTTGTGGTGTAACGACCCGGCGCAGTGCCGGACCGATCGACCTGGGTGCTGCTTCCGGGCCAGCTGCCCCACCGCTGAGGCGGCTGGCGTGGATCCGGGGCAGGCTCCCTAGAAAGGAGGTGATCCAGCCGCAGCTTCCGCTACGGCTACCTTGTTACGACTTCGTCCCAATCGCCGGCTCCACCCTCGACGGCTGCCTCCCTTGCGGGTTAGCCCACCGGCTTCAGGTGTTTCCGACTTTCGTGACGTGACGGGCGGTGTGTACAAGGCCCGGGAACGTATTCACCGCAGTAGTGCTGACCTGCGGTTACTAGCAACTCCGGCTTCATGCAGGCGGGTTTCAGCCTGCAATCCGAACTGAGGACAGCTTTGATGGGATTAGCTCCGCCTCGCGGCTTCGCGACCCGTTGTACTGCCCATTGTAGCGTGTGTGTAGCCCCAGGCGTAAGGGCCACGCTGACCTGACGTCATCCCCTCCTTCCTCCGAGGTTTTCTCGGCAGTCTCGCCAGAGAAGTACAACTGGCGACAGGGGTTGCGCTCGTTGCGGGACTTAACCCAACACCTCACGGCACGAGCTGACGACGGCCGTGCAACACCTGTGCACGCTCCCCGAAGGGTCCCTCAC
>JAIMAR010000352.1 GCA_023511855.1 Bryobacteraceae bacterium | reverse complement strand
AGGACTCGAACCTGCAACCCTCCGGTTAACAGCCGGATGCTCTACCATTGAGCTACTGAGGAATTGGGACCGCGCTCGGGTCAATCTCATTTAAGCAAACGCCAACCGCTTCTGTCAAACTCTTCGCACCAATGCCTCCGGCATCCCACAACCGGGCCCGATCCGCCTCTACCCATTGCTCCATCCGAGCCTGCTGGCCGAATAAGCCGGTGCATCATTCCCCCCTGTAAACCCCAAGCCCCCGCACACCACCGTTTCAGACTGGATCCGGCGAAAACTCACTTCCGCGTGTTCAGATACGCCAGAATGTCTCCCACCTCTTGCGCCGTCAGCTCCTGCCAGGCCGCCTTCTTCTCCACAATGCGCGAAAGCATGCCTTTGCCGTGATCCCAAAGCCCAGCCACCATCCAGTACGGAGAGACTGCCTCCGTCAGCCGTGTGAATTCCGGCGCGCCGCTGTATTGATCATGGCAACTCGCGCATAGCTTCGCTTCGTAGATCTTCCGCCCCCGCGCCGCGTCGCCCGGCGGATCCTGACGCACCTTGCCCGCAAGGTAGGCCACCAGATCCGCTGCTTGCTGCTGGCTGATTCTCGGCTGCGCCATGCCCGCCTTCTCCATCGCTTCCCACATCTTCACGGCGTGGCTCCACATCGCTGCGGCTACGGCGTTTGCGCTATCGTGCATCCCGGGTTTCACCCCCAAACCTGGCCCTACGCTTCCGCCCGCCCCCCGCACCGCATGGCAACTCACGCACTTCATCTTCTGGAATAGCTCACCGCCGCGCTTGGCGTCCCCAGTTAAGGTTTGCGCCGTCATGGCGGTCATGAAAAGAAGGCAACAAGCCGAAATCCCGATTAGGCGCTTTATGTCCACGCATTGTACACCCCGGACTCGCAGCCCGTCTGCTGCGCGATTCGCCCCCCCGCTACGGGGACATCTCCACGTCGGCCAAAACGGTTAGCGCGCCCCTTTGCCGCTGACCACCGCGTGCACCGTCCGCGCCAGAATATATAGGTCCAGCCACACCGACCAGTTCCGGATATAATACGTGTCCAACATTTCTTGCGCCTCAAGATCCCCGTCGCTCCGGCTTTCCACCTGCCACAGACCGGTCAACCCCGGCGGCACCCGGCGCCGCAGCGCGCGGAATCCGGCATCGAACTGCTCCAGGTGATAGTACGGAAAAGGCCTCGGCCCAACTAAGCTCATCTCGCCCTTGACCACACTCCATAGTTGAGGCAGCTCATCCAGGCTGGATCGCCGGAGAAACTCGCCGATCACCGGCACCACCCGCGGATCCTGTCTGAGCTTGAAAAACCGCCGCCACTCTTCCATCGCCTCCGGGTTTTCCCGCAGATGCTGCCACAGCAGCGTCTCCGCCTCCACATGCATCGTCCGCAGCTTGTGTATGCGGATCCGCGCGCCGCCTATCCCCTCCCTCTCCTGCGAATACAGCGCCGGTCCCGGACTCGCCCGCTTTATCCATGCCGCCGCCACGGCCATCACCGGCCCGGCCAAGACCAGCAACACCGTCCCCAGCGCCAGGTCCAACCCCCGCTTCAGCCAGCGGTTCACCGGCATCAAAAGGTTCTGCCGGACCTCCAGCCCCAACACTCCGGAGAGATCCTTAGGCGCCACCCACAGCGTCGGCACTCCCCATAAATCCGGCACCACGATCAGCCTTCGGAATGCCGTCTCCAGCCGCCGAAACACAGTCAGAAGCTGCTGCCGTCCGATGCACGGCATCGCGAGGATTGCTTGTTGCACGCCGTGACGCCGAGCCAGCTCCACGGCCTCTTCCAGCGCGTCCTCGTCCACTTTGCCCGGCTCGATCCCCCTGCACGCTTCAATACACGCAACCGGTTTCAATCCGCAGAATGGATTCGCCTCCAGACTTGCCGCCAGCGCCCGCCCCTCCTCCCCGGCCCCCAGCACCAGCACCGGCACGCCCCACCACTGCCTTCGCGCAAACCATCGCCGCGCCAGCGCCCGGCCCAGCGGAGCGAGCCACAGCGCCCCCGCCCACGCCGAGATCAGCACGCCCCGCGAGTACAACTCCGCGTCCTTGGAAAAGAAGATCGCTGCCGTCGAAATCAGGCACACCGCCGTGGTGCCCATCGTCAACCGCCGCAACTCTTCTGCCGGACTGATTCCCGCACCGGGGTAGAGCCCGGCACACGCGTATACCGCCAGCGACACCACCAGCCCCGGCCAGAGCTGCAAGAAAAACTCCGTTCCGATTTCGCTGTTGACCCGGCTCCAGGCCAGAAATCCCAGCCAGCCTGCCGCCGTCAGCGCCAGCGCATCGGTCGCCAGCAGCACCGCCGACGTCGCCCACGGGCACGCCGTGCGGAGGCCTTCCGCCGCCGCCCGCGCCTGGGACCGGGAGCCTGCGATGAGAATCGGTGTAGCCACGAAGAGAGAACGCTGCTCCGAGTCAGGCTCGAGGCCGAAAACCCAAACCTTCGAGCGCGAGCAATGCCAGAAACTTGGGATTCTGCCGGAGGTACCGGGGCCCCAGCCGCCGCGGCTCTGTCACAAGGCGAAACAGCCACTCCAGACC
>JAIMAR010000351.1 GCA_023511855.1 Bryobacteraceae bacterium | reverse complement strand
CCTCCTGCGGGGCGCCCAATGAGAAATACTGCTCGGCGGTGGCCAGACGGGCCTCGCCGTCCTTGCCCTGCTGGTCATAGGCCTGGGCCAGAAGACGCCAGGTGACCGCGTTGTCGTTCTCGGCGATCAGGGCGCGCTTCAACTCCTGAACGCCTTCCTCGACCTTCTTGGGATCATTCAGGCCGATCAGGGTCTGGCCCAGATTGATCCGCAGCAGCGGCGCGTCGGGCTTCAGCGCGACGGACTTGCGCTGCGGCTCCTCGGCCAACTGAACGCGGTTGAACTCGAACAGGACCTGGCCCTTGAGCTCCCACAGATAGGGATTGTTGGGCTGCTCGGTCAGCAGGCTGTCGATCTGAGCGACGGCCCGGTCGGGTTCCTTCATCTGATAATAGGCGATGGCGCGAGCGTAGCGGGCGGGGTAGCTGCGGTCGCTTTCCTTGTATTTGATCAGGGCGGACTGGGGGTTCATGAACCCCTCCAGCTTGGCCTTCATGATCTCGTGTTCGGCCAGGTCGTCGGGGCTGTCCACCTGCTCATAGTGCGACAGGCGCTCGACCCGGCTGCGCAAGGCGTCGATGCGCTCGGACGAGAGCGGGTGGCTACGGAAATAGGCGAAGCGCCGCGACTGGTCGAAGACCTCCTGGTAGCGGAAGTTGTCGAAGAACTCGACCAGGCCTCGGCCGGACTGGCCCGTGGCTTCCAGCAGGGTGGCGCCCGCCTGGTCGGCGCGGCCTTCCTGTTCGGCCTGACGGACGTTGGCGCCGATGAAGAAGGTGTTGTGGCGGAAGTGGCCTTCGAACTCGGGGAGGGTGTAGTCGGCGCTGCCCATGGTGGCCATGTGGATGACCTCCACGTCCCAGAGTTCATGGCCCCGGCGAACCAAGGCTTTCACCAGGGCTTCGGGTTCGGCGCAGCCCTGATGGATGTAGACGCGCTGGCCGGAGCGGACCACGGCCAGGGCCTCGTCGGCGGTTTTCAAACGGGAGCGGTACTCTTCCATCCAGCTCATCGGAATGCCTCACCTTGGACTGCGGGCTCCAGGGGATGCCAGGGGAGTCCGAGGGTTTCCGAGAGGCTGCGGCGGCGGCAGAAGCCGGCGTGGACATAGACTCCGCGGCGCAGCTCGGCGGACGCCGCCAGGGCGTTGTCGACGCCCTGCGCGGCGATCTGTTCGACGTAGGGCAGCACGGCTGCGGCCAGAGCGGTGCTGGCGCTGTGGCTGACCTCGGAGGTCATATTGGGAGAGGTGTAGTGAACGACGCCGTGATAAAGGTAGTGGTCCTCGGCGGAGGTCATGGGGCGGCTGGTTTCGACGCAGCCGCCCTGGTCGATGGCGGCGTCGATGATGACGGAGCCGCGGCGCATGGACTCCACCATCTGGCGCGTGACCAAGTGGGGGGCGCGCTGGCCGGCGACCAAAGCTGCGGCGATCAAGACGTCGGCGGAAGCGACCGCGGCGGCGACGGTCTCAGGCACGGACAGGTCGGTGACGATGCCCGGCGTGGAGGCGGCGAGCTGTTCGAGCTTGCGGGGGTCGATATCCAGGACGGTGACGCGGGCTCCGGCGCGGGCGGCGGTGCGCGCGGCGGCCGAACCCATGGCGCCGGCGCCGAGCACGACGACGTGAGCGGGGGGCATGCCGGGGCTGGGGCCGAGCAGAATGCCGCGGCCTCCGGAGCTGCTTTGGAGCAAGTGAGCGGCCACGCTGACCGCCATCTGGCCCGCGATTTGGCTGACGGCGGCCAGCACCGGCAGGCGCCCGGCATCATCCTCGATGATTTCGTAGCCGATGGCGGTGAGTTTCTTTTCCAGGAGGCGGTCGGCCAAGCGGCGGCTCTTAACGGCGAGGTGGTAGAAGGCCGTCAGGGCCGAACCCGGATTAAACAGTGCGGCTTCCTCGGGCGTAGGCGCGGCCACTTTTACGACGAGCTGTGAGCGGTGGACGACCTCCGCTTCGGAGTAGCCGATCAAAGCGCCGGCGGCGAGATAGTCGGAGTCGTGGAACATGGCGCGGTCGCCTGCGCCGCGCTCCACCCAGACGGTATGGCCGGCGGCGGTGAGGCGGGCGACCGCAGTTGGGGTGAGGGCCACTCGGCGCTCGGAAGCGTTCACTTCGCGGACAACGCCGATATTCATGCCTTAATAGTAGCGCCAGCCGCAGTTGAATAGGGTAACGAACCACACCGCCCGGTGAGGGTTTCCGACCTCCGGCTCAGTAGCCTTCGCCGTTGAGGCGGACCTTGCCGGCGAAGCGGCGGTAGACATAGGTGACGTAGATCAAGGCCAGCAGCATGCCCGGGATCCACCAAGTCAAGCCGATACGGAGGCCGTAGCCGGAAGTCGCGGTATTCCAGATGGTCAAACCAAGATTGGGATCGGGGCGGGCGGGAAGCACGTAGGGGAACACGCCGAAGGCGGCGCTGGTCAGCATGCCTACAAGGTAGGCGCAGGAGCCCAGGAAGCGCTGCTGGGCCGGACGGGAGGGCAGAGCGGCGAGAACCAGTCCGGCGATAGCCAGGGCAGGGAAGAGGAAGCCCCAGGGGTGGGCGCGCAGGTTGTTGCCGACCTGGGGTTGGACGGTGAAGGTGAAGTAGGTGACCACCACGGTCATGACCACTACGCC
>JAIMAR010000350.1 GCA_023511855.1 Bryobacteraceae bacterium | reverse complement strand
CCAAAGCCCTCTGGCGGCAGGCGCACAGCAACTACGGCCGGTTTCGGGGTGAAGTGGCACGGGCGAGTGTGAGCTTTTGTTTTCACATCGCCCACGAGATCGCTCGGGACATCTTGCCGGGCCTGCCTCTTGAAGGTCCCAGCGCGGAGGCCTATTTCGCCCAGGTCGTCCTCGCGCGGCTTTTGGGAAGAACAGGCTCCATTGCCAGCGCCGGCAGTGGGGAAGTCGTCCGCGTCGCGCCGCTCGCGGCCCTGCCCGCCGACATGCTTCCGTTCCCAGAAGACCTTGTCAGGAAGGGCAACGAACTAATCTGGTTCAAGCCCACGGCTGCCGAAGGCAGACCCGGTCTGCTCGTCTGGAGGGGACCATGGGTGGGCCCCGAGGCCGAGACCTACCGGAACGACCTGCTGAGGCTCACTGACGACGAAGCATACCGTACGGCAGTTGACGCCATCTTCCGATGCCGGCCCCGCCTTTGGCTGCACAGGGTCGAAGGCCTGCGTGAGAAGCTGTCCTACGTCTTGCGCAGCCAGCTTTTCGAGCGGGTCGGCCTCTCTCAGGATTCGCTGCCGGAGGTTTCCAAGTTCTACCGGAAGCTGCGGCCGGCGGCTGAAGTGGTCTACGCTCCCACGCCGGCCCACATGGCGGACATCATGCAGGTCGGTGGCTGGCGACGCCATCGGTACGTGCGCTGCCCGGACCTGTTGTGGGGCGTCCACGCCGAATACGACAGGCAGCGACCGGGACTCTTGCGTACCGAATCGCATCCCGAGGTTCAGGAAGTGGTCCATCATTTGGCGAACAACCGGCGGGCCGTCCTCGAACAGCCCCTTTCCCCTCAAGTGGTGGTGTCTGCCCTCCATCACATCAATGAGACGCTAGAGGAGCATTTTCCCTACCGGAAGACCCCGCCGCGGTTTTCGTGGGCGTTCGTGCGTGCCGTCAAGGAGGAACAGGACGCGCGCTTCTGGCACGTTGTCTTCAGCCGGGTGTTGGGCGCCCCGCCTGAAGTTTTCTCACAGTTCCTCCACAGTCCTACGCCGGCACGCGCCGCGCGCTACTTGGCCGAGGCGCTGAACCGATTTGTTCCACCCTCCGAGGATCATCCCGGTTTCCGAGCACCAGAAATCCTCGTCATCATCGGCACAAATCGTTTCCAAGAGAACCTGGCCGCGACGCTCAACCCGGAAATCCGGCCGCTTGCCGTGCCCCTGGTACTTGAAAACTTGGCCAGGGAGGACTTGGCGCCGGCCCCCCGCCTGACCAGGGTGCTCGGGCAGACCCGCGTGGTGTGCCTTCCCGACGACTGCGAGCTCGAGGTTGAAGAGAACCCGTCGCTGGAGGACCTGACCAAGTTCGACCACCGGCTGCTGGAGGCCCTCGGTACGTTCCGCTGGGGGTTCACCCAGCAGATGGCCGCGCTCATGCTTGGGACCCTCGTCAAAGAGCTGATGAGCAGGAACCTTGTCAAAGAAGACGAACTTCGGGTTCCCCAGGGAGCCAAGTTGCGCGAGAAACTGCTGGACGAGTTCGTGCGTCAACGCCGGCTTCTCCGCTACGGGGCGGGGGTCTACTACCTCCCGAGCAACGTGCGGCAGCGGTTCGGCAGTCCGGACCAGCCAGCGGAACGGGCGCGGCTGCATTTCAGCGCCGGCGTGGCGCTGGCCCCGTACATTTCCATCGCCCCGGTGCCGGCACTGGCGTTCGACCTGGCTTTCCTGCCTGATCATGTCCACGAAGCCGCTTACCACTTCCGGGAGGCCTTCGGACTCGCCCAAGGAGAAGACCAAAAGCTCGCGACCCAAGCAAAAAGCGCAATGCAGCACCTCTGCCGGTTTGTAGGGTGGCCGCACTGGCACGCGCAGGTTGAGCTCCTCAAGGACAAGACGGCGACCAAGGACGCCTGGGAGCTAGGGCTAGACCTCCTTGAGGGGCACCGGCAGGCGGGGACCCCTGTCCACCCGATTTACCTCGTCAACGCTGCGCGTGCGGGGATGGGTTACCTCAAGACGCTGCGGGGAGCAGACCAGTCGGAAGAATACGACGAAGTGCGAACCCGGGCCGAAATCTTGTTCACCGACGCGCGGGATGCCTGCGAACGGCCGGAGTGGCGAGCCTCCAAGGAGATCAATTTGCTCAGGGTACTTTCGACCCAGGCCACTTTCATCATGAAAGAGCAGCCTGAACGGACCCAAGACGCCGACCGCCTCAATGAGGAAATCCGGTCATACCTGGCTGCCGGTGTCTCGGGGGCCACAGTCTTGGGCGAATGGTTCGAGTTGGCAGCCGACCGCCAACTAGACCACGGTAGAGCCGCACCCATCTACGGAATGGGCGTCCAAGCGGTTCCGACCTGGCATCAACTCTGGATCAAGGGCGTTGGTGCGGAACTTCTCGGCGATGTCGGGAACCGCCAGATCATCAACCAGCTGACAGAGAAGACACCCGAGGAGATTGGGAACATTCTCAATAAGGCGGCAAGCGGCCTGAAAGAAGTGCAGCAGGAGAAGGCACCCCTTCCCGTGTGCGAGAGATGGCGCCGGGGTATTCAATGGATCAAGGAGAGCTTTGGGAATCATAGAAAGGTGAAGGTCTTCCTCGGCCCCTACCGCTTCCTGGAGCAGCCGGTTGAGTTCCGCCGTAGGGATGCGCGCCAGGCGCTCTCGATAAACCCGGAGCGCGGTGGGGATCACTTGATT
>JAIMAR010000349.1 GCA_023511855.1 Bryobacteraceae bacterium | reverse complement strand
GCGCCTCCCGCTGCCGCCGTACCTCTTGCTCCGCGCTCATACGAGCCCTCCGCCAGGACCGTCCGCTTCGCCGAACGACCCAGCTCACCTGCCGGCGGGGCGTAGGTGGGCTACATGTCCCAGAAACCTATCACGCCCCGCCGGTCAGGTGCAGCGCCTGGTTCGGCGGATTCTACTTCACCGGCTTCGCGGGTTGGACGCGAACGATACTCGCCGACTTCGGGACGAGGTACTTGCCGACGACCCCGTGAACCGCGTCGGGCTTCACCTCGTCGAGCCGCTTCAGATAGGCGTCCAAGTCGCCCCAGATCATCGACCTCATCATCCGTTGAAGTTCGATGTTGGTCCGCGCCATCGTCTTGGTAACTTTGGGCGGAAGAGGGAGCTTGTCCAAGTCGACATCGATCATCAACATCTGGGCAACAAACTTGCGGAGCCGGTCCACCTCGCCTTCCTTCCACGCTTCCGGCTTGGTTAACTCCGCGACCATGTCCATGACCTTGCCCTCTAACGCTCCCAAGTCGGCACCTGGCTTGGCCTGCACATTGATCAGGAACACGCCGTCGATGTCATTCAACATCGGCATGGCGTCGCCCAACGCGCTGACTCCCGCGTCCGTGGCGAGGCGTTCCATCAAGGCCAAGGAGGCCAGCGTCAAGGCCGGATGATCGGCGTGCGCGGCCGAGGGCACCGGCCATGCGATGAACAGGTGCCGCGTGGCAACGTCCCAGTCGGCCGTGTGATTCCCCGGCTTCAACGCCGGTCGTGCGGCAGGTGCGCTGGAGGGTTTCTTGAGTTTGCCGAAGTGGACGTCGATGGCCTTGCGGACGGTCGCCGAGTCGAACTCGCCGATAACGACGAGCGCAGTGCGATCCGGGCGGAAGGTCCGCTCGTGGAAAGCTCGCACGTCATCGACCGTGATCTTGTGGGTTCGCGCCCGGATCGGCAGGTCGGTCTGACCGTGGAGAGCGGCCTGCACGAAGGGGGCCAGAGCGAACTTCCCCGCGGCCGGGAACTGGGATCGCTCGGCGAAGTCGATCTCCTGCAGGGTACGCGGAATCTCGCGGAGGAGAGTCTCCCGGGAGAACTCCAGAGCGGCCAATCGGACGGCTTGCACGCGCAGGGCCTGGTCTAACTCTTGCGGCGACACGTACAGGTCGAAGTACATGAAATCGGCCAGCGTCTCGCCGTTGGCCTTGTTCGCCATGGACCACCCCTTCACCGCGTTCGCCTCGTTCGTCGGCAGGTCGAAGACGGTCATGTGCTCGGTCACATGGGCCAGGTGCGGCACCCCGGCCGGCTCCTCCATGAACCCGGCCCTCACACCCAACAGCAGGGCGACCTGTTTCTCCCCCGCGCTGGGCACCAGCCGCACACGGAGCCCGTTGTCGAGGGTGTACTCCGTCGGCTTCTCGTCGCGGGCGGCAGGCTCCGCCGGACCGGGATTCGTCGCCCCGCCGCCCTGGGAACCGTCGGGCTGACTGTCCTGGGTTGCTCTCTTTGGACAGCCGGCCAGTGTCACGGCCAAGCAGCCCAAGGCGGCAGCGAGACACACGCGCTTGAAAGCGAGGCGGGAAGCACGTCCGGAGATCATGGCGTTTTTGTTCATGTTGCATCTCCGATGTTGTGCCGCCGAACGTGAGCGATCAGCGGGGCGGCCCCAGCGAAGGCACAAAAAGCCCCGAACAACCAAAACGCATTGTACGCGAGCAAAACCTCCGAACAACCAATAACCTGGGGCCGCCTCCGCTGCATCGCTTCGTTAGGCGTCCGACCCGGATTCCTCTTTCCGAATTCGGAACTGTGTCTCGTTCCACTTCCGAATCCCGAAGACGAGAACAATGACGTAAGGGATCACCAAGAGGGACTTGTACCACCCTGGGATCAAGGCCAAACCGGCGATCAACAGAGCGACGAGGACCCAACAGAGAATGGAGGCGTTGATCACGAAGGCGCGTTCCCGAGGTCCATTGGTGTTCTTGACTGTGAAGTACGTGCCGATCACACCGCCAAGCAGGCCAATGGCTCCACCGGCGATCGAGCCAACCCAAGCACCAAGCGTTCCCCAATCCATGTTTCACTCCTAGGCGCCTAACTGGTGATTAGATCGACCGGCGCCGGTCGATCTATCACCGCGCCGGTCACGTTATTACGGCCGCCCCGGTCAGTCTATCACCGCGCCGGCGATCTATCACGGATCGGCCGTTGGACCCTCGCCGAAAGGTGCTGCAAAGCACCCCCGCGATTGAACAACGGAAACAACCGGGCGTCAAGAGCCCGGCGTCGAGGCAGGCTTTTTTTCATTGACCTGGCACCGTCGATGTGTACTAATGTACCCTATAACCCGTTCCCCGACTTCATCCCCGCCAGAGGAGGTCATCATGAGCACAAGCCTCAAACCAGTTGCGACGATTTTGGTAAACAATTTTGTGCTGTATGGATTGACACAGCATGTGCTGCATGAAATAATGTGGTAGATACATGTACCGCATTTGGGGTGACGCATGAAACAGCACATGACCACGAGCCATGTCAGCGAAGAGGACATCGCGGCCAAGGCATACTTCGGAGGGCCTGACGGCGCGAAGGACTGGCTGGAAATCGGCCGCCGGCGGCTGAGCTACCAGATCGACCGGTACATCGACGCGATTCGGGAGTGCTCCGAGGGACGATTCGTTTTCCGCTTCCCGCTCGACACCGAGGATGCTTTCCTATTGCTCCACGGTCTGGGCT
>JAIMAR010000348.1 GCA_023511855.1 Bryobacteraceae bacterium | reverse complement strand
CGGTTCGGGTTTGCCTATAACTTCACTACGAACACCGTGATCCGCGGCGCATACCGCATCGCCTACGCGCCCTCCGCATTGCAGGCAGCCGGAACATCCGGAACTGCCGGCATGGAAGGGTACAACACGAGCTCAGGCCTGTCCTATACCTTCGACGGCATGAGGACCATTTACACTTACTTGCGGAATCCCTACCCTGCCGGCTATAACCTGCCGACAGGGCGGGCTTTGGGCGCCAGCACCAACCTGGGACTGGGCGTCGGCGAGTCGTTCTTCGACGCTTACAAGAACCCCTATGTGCAACAGTGGAACCTGAACGTGCAGCGGGCGTTCCCGGGCAACATGGTGGTGGAGGTCGGGTATCTGGGCAACCACACCATCGGCCTGGTGGACGGGGAGACGGGAAGGCAATACAACCAACTCCCGGTTTCCTACCAGGCGTTCGGGGTCGCTTTGCAGGATCAGCTCGACAACCCGTTCTATGGGAAGATCCCGTATACGACAGGCGCGCTGGCTCAGCCCAAGGTCTCCCGCGCTCAACTGCTGCGGCCCTACCCGCAATACACGAGCCTGTCTTCCTACCGCAAGCCCAACGCTTACTCGATCTACCACGCCATGACCATCCGCGTGGACAAGCGCTTCAGCAACGGGCTCACGCTGCTGTTCGCTTACACCAACGCGAAGATGATCGACGACGCTTCCTCGGCGGTGAGCTTCCTCGGCTCGATCGCCGGAACGCACGTGGACATCTACAACTGGAAGAACGAGCGTTCGCTGTCGTCGTTTGACATTTCACAGCGGGCGGTCATCAGCTACATCTACGAACTGCCGTTCGGGCGCAACCGGGCCTTGTTCAGCAATCTCCCGGGCTGGCTCGACATGGTGGCGAAGGGCTGGCAGGTCAGCGGCATCACCACCTTCCAGACGGGACTGCCGTTGATCATCGGTGGGGTGACCAACAACACCAACATCTTCACCTCCAGCCAGCGCGCCAACAACAACGGGCGGAGCGCGTTTATCGACCACAGTGGCCAAACCAAGGACGAGCGCATGGCCAAGTGGTTCGACCACACGGTCTTCTCGCAGCCGCCCGCCTTCACAATCGGCAACCTGGCCCGAACGCTTCCGGACGTGAGGGCTCCGGGGACCAATATTACGGACCTGGCGCTGATGAAGAACACCTATTTTGGGCCGGAGCAGCGATACAACTTCCAGTTGCGCGCCGAGGCCTTCAGCGCCTTCAATCACTTCAACCTGGGTGGCCCCGACACCAGCCTCACCAGCGGGAATGTGGGCAAGATCACGAGCGGAGGCGGGACCCGCAGCATCCAGCTTGCGGCGAAAATACTCTGGTAGAATCCTTCACCCGTCCGGGGCGAGGCAAGGCGACCAGCCTCGCCCCATTTTTCGGTCTATCGACCGGCACTCGGACCGCGGCAACATAGGTCTCCTTCTGTGGGGCAGGCGGACGACCACTTCGCCTTGGCGCAAGACCCGCCACTCCCTTCACTGCTAAACGCGGCGAACCTACGAAGCCGTGCCATCATCGCTTGCGGCCCCCAGGCCGACACGAATGTCTGCCCCACAAGGCTCGGCTGGAGGTCTGGAGACCTGCCCCACACTCGCCCTGCACCGGGAGAGCGTAGGCCCGGAGGCATACGCGACAGTGTGGTTGTGAGCGCCAGGGGCCGGAGGCGGCTCAGGCGGGTAGAAGGGGAGTGAGGCGCATATCGGCCGCCGCTTCGCGCAGCATGTCCGCGTTGACCTCTTTCTGCTCCAGAGCAAAGGCCATCAACAGCAGGTTGTCGCAGAGGATGTTGATCACCCTCGGGATCCCTCGGGTGTAGCGGTAGATACCCGACAAGACCTCAGGCGGGAAAACGGTCTGTTCCTCCATGCCGGCCTTCGCCATACGGGTTTGGATGTAAGCGGCGGTCTGCTCCTCATCGAAGGGCCGGAGTTCACAGCGCAGCACAATCCGCTGGCGCAGCTGGCGGAGGTTGGGCGCCTCCAGCTTGCGGTCCAGTTCGGGCTGACCGGAGAGAACGACCTGGAGGAGCTTGCCGGTCCGGTTTTCCAAATTGCCCAGCATGCGGATCTCCTCGAGCAGATCCCAGCTCAGGTCATGCGCTTCATCCACCAGTAGCGCGGCGGTGCCTCCCCGGCTGGCCTGCTGCAATAGGAACTGCTGGAGGGCGATCAGAACCTGGGCTTTCGAGTCCGACGGGCAGTTCAGACCGAGGTCGTAAGCGATCATTTCGAAAAACTGGGACGTGCTCAGCCTGGTGTTAAAGAGGAAGGAAAAGGGGATCTTCTCGGCCTGAAGTTCATCCCGCAGGCACTCCAGCATGGTGGTCTTGCCGGTGCCGACTTCGCCTGTAAGGACGATGAATCCCTTACGGTTCTTGACGCCGTAAGTCAGGCTGGCCAGGGCCTCTTCATGCTGGGGGCTGCGGTAGAGGAAGACGGGGTCGGGGCTCAGGTTGAATGGGTTTTCTTTGAATCCGAAAAACGCGTTATACATGAGCGATCCCGCGATTCCGCACGCCCCGGCTAGAGTATCTCAATCCTTCACCTCGAGCAAGCCCCATCCCGGCAAACAGGCGGGCTTGCCTTCCAGGAATACAATGCGCCGGGTTTTCGGGAAGGGAAAGCCCGGCGTAGGCCCCCGGCCGTAGAGCCTGGTCTGCGCCAACAACTGGCGGAACGACGGATCGTCAGTCTCCAACCAGCCCACCCGGGCCAGAAAGCCACC
>JAIMAR010000347.1 GCA_023511855.1 Bryobacteraceae bacterium | reverse complement strand
GTTCCGCCGCGGCTTCGGCGAAGTATTCCGGCAGCCAGCGTTTGGCTCCACCATAGGCGGCGCCGGGGCTGACGCCCACCACAGGGCCTTGGATGCCCATCGCTTGAAAGCGCTCCAGACCCGCCTGACGGGCCTCCGCCGCCACATCCAGCAGGATCTTATCGGCAGGCGGGTCTTCGCCGAGAAGGTCCGCGCGGCGCAGCAGCTCGAGGTAGTAGAAGCGTTCGTGCCTGGGGATCTCTCCGGGCGCGGGGGGCGAAACCTTATCTGTCAACAGCAGGCCGCGGGCGTCGCGGCTGTATCCGGCGCGGCGAGGGATGCGGGCCAGCCAGACGAGCAGGGCGGACTCGAAGGAGTTGGGTAACAGGATGGCGCAGTCGAAGTCCTCGCGCCGCAACTGGCGGGCGGCCCGCCAGCGGTCGAAGAGAAAGCGAAAACCTTTACGAGTGGGAGGGCAAAGGAGCACGCGGTCGATGTACTTTTCCCGGGCGTAGAGTTCCGCGACCCATGGGCGCGCCTGGATAGCGATGTGGGCATCCGGAAAGCGGCGGCGCAGGGCGCGGAGCGCGGGGATGCACATGACGGCATCGCCCAGCCAGTTGGGCGCGCGGACCAGGATTCGCGAGCATTGATCGGCCACGTTCAGAATTCATCGTACAGCGGCGGCGGGGTTCGCGCGGAGCAAGCTCTTTCGGCCGGAGCATTGACGGGCGAGCGAGTGTGGGGTACTATTAGCCGAACTCCGTCGTTTAAGAGTTTAGGGCCTGAAGTACATGCAACGAAGCGATGAGGAGGCAAAGATGAACCACTTGTTGTTGCCTATTTTGCTGCTGGCGGCCGCGGCCGCCTCGGCCCAAACCGGAGGTGGGACGGAGCCGGTGCGAGCAAGTTTCGGGCCCGCGGATCAACAGGCAGGACGCGAGGCAGGGCAAGTCTTCCTTCCGGTCACTGACGTTTTACCCCACGTCGCGGACGGAAACTATTGGAAGACGACCATCACCCTTCACAACAACAGCCCCACTGCGGACAACTATACTCTCACGTTTTACCAAGGCGACGGAAGTCCGCTGGAGCTTGACTTCGTGGGGCGCGGAGTACGTTCAGTGGTGGATGGAAGCATACCGACCTGGGGAACCGTGGTGATCGAAACGCAAGGGACCAGCGATTCTCTCAAGGCAGGCTGGGCCCGGCTCGAGAGCGACGGAGGATACGTCAAGGGATACGCCATATTCCGGCAAAGGCTGCCCGGGAGGCCCTTCGATTTCGAAGCGGTCGTGCCCATGTCCGCCTCAACTGAGAGCAGTTATGTGTTGGCTTTCGATAACACGCAGGGCTTCACCACCTCGCTCGCCATATGCAGCACGGACAAGTATTACCAAACAGCAGTGGCCGTCACGATTTATGACGAAGCAGGGGTCGAGCTGTCCCAGCACACCATCGAGCTGCCGAAGCTGGGGCACGCCGCTTTTGCGACCGATGTCCAGTGGCCATCTACGATCAACAAGCGCGGGACGATCCGGTTCCGGACTTACCGCGCCTCCAATCCCAGCGTTTCTGGAAGCACGTCGGTGCTCGGCCTGCGATTCAATTGGACCGGGCCGTTCACTTCCACTCACACGATTGAGGAGTACTAACATGCGGGAAGAATTCAGAATTATGAGGAGCGGACCGGTGAAAAGAACAAGCTTTCCTACATTGGCTGCAATTATGCTATTCGCTGCGATCCCGAGCCTGTACGGACAACCGGCGGCTCCGGCAGACGGGCAGGCCGACGAGAAGGACGGAGCCCACTTGACACTGGACATGGACGTAGACTTGCTCCCGCACATCGCCGACGGCGACTACTGGGCCAGCACGATCACGCTTTTGAACATGGATACAGAGCCCGCGCAGTACCGCCTACGGTTTTTCCAGAGCCGGGGCGAAGCGCTGCAACTGCCGTTCATGGGAATCGGGGACAGATCGGAGCTTACGGGGACGCTGCCGGTCAAGGGGTCCGTGACCATTCGAACCGCCGGAACTTCCCCCTCCCTAAAGCAGGGATTCGCGCTGCTGGACAGCCCAAACGGAAAGAAGCTCAAGGGTTATGGCATCTTCCGGCAGCGCCTGCCGTGGCGAGAGTACGATTTCGAATCGGTGGTTCCTCTGGCCTCACAGTACGACCGGTTCTATGTCATGTCGTTCGACAACAGAGCCGGATCGACCACCTCGATGGCGATCGTGAATCTGGATCCGAATCGCTCAGCCGTGATCGGGCTCCAGTTCTGGGACGAGAATGGCGCCATCCTCGGGCAAACCACACTGACCCTTCAGCCGTTGGAGCATGTGGCCTTTGCGACCGATATCCAGTGGCCCTTTCTGGTGAACAAACGGGGAATGGCGAGGTTTATGGCCCCGAGCGCAACCCTTGGACTGCCAGCCCTGGTGCTGCGATTCAACTGGTCGGGGCCGTTCACCACGACATACACGTTTTCCATGAACTGAGCGGCTCCGCAGGCGCTGCTCCGCCTTAGCGCTCAGCAGGGGCAAGGTTGGAATGCCGCTAGGCGAGGGCCGGCAGAATTACGCCACCGGAGGGCAGAGTTGGGGTGTGATATGGGTTCCACCTCTGCGGGTTGGTGGGGATTGTTGGTTAGGTTTGCTTTGTGGTAGGCCTTTCTCGGCTGTCTTCGCTGCTTTTTGACTCCTTGCTGAGCTGCTTGCTGGTTTCGGTTGCCTCTTTGTTTTGTATAAGTTGGGAGGCCTCCCCCGCCTGCTCACCCCCGGCGGCCG